>NZ_JADBEG010000001.1:10465000-10737921 GCF_014873755.1 Amycolatopsis lexingtonensis | reverse complement strand
CCCCCTCCAGGGGCCCGAAACAGGGGGGTACCTTAACCGCGTTCCCGCAGTTCAGGGCCCTGTTTCGGGCCACCGGAGGCCGATCAGCCGCCAAGGGCGACGCCGGCGACGTTGCGCCGGCCCTTGCGGACCACGAGCCACTTGCCGTGGAGGGCGTCGGCCGCCGACGGCTTCCACTCCTCGTCCGCGATCTTCTCGTTGTTGACGTACGCGCCGCCCTCCTTGACCGTGCGGCGCGCGGCACCCTTGCTGTCGACCAGGCCGCCGGCGAGCAGCAGGTCGACGATCGTCGGCTCACCCGACGGGTCGACCTTGCCGTTCGGCACCTCGGCCATCGCGGCGTCGAGGGTGCGGACGTCCAGGTCACCGAGCTCGCCGCGGCCGAACAGGGCCTGGCTGGCGTTGATGACCTGCCGGGTCTGTTCCTCGCCGTGCACGAGGACGGTGAACTCCTCCGCCAGCCGCTTCTGCGCGGCGCGCAGGTGGGGGCGCTGTTCGGTGTCCTCGGCCAGCGCGGCGATCTCCTCCCGGTCGAGGAAGGTGAACATCCGCAGGTAGCGGATGACGTCGGCGTCACCCACGTTGACGAAGTACTGGTACCAGGCGTACGGCGAGGTCATCTCCGGGTCGAGCCAGAGGTTCCCGCCGCCGGTGGACTTGCCGAACTTGCGGCCCTCGGCGTCGGTGACCAGCGGCGCGGTCAGCGCGTGCGCGCTCGCCCCGTCGGTCCGGCGGATCAGGTCGACCCCGCCGACGAGGTTGCCCCACTGGTCGGACCCGCCGACCTGCAGCTTGCAACCGTACTGGCGGTGCAGCTGCAGGTAGTCCTGCGACTGCAGGAGCAGGTAGCTGAACTCGGTGTACGACATGCCGTCGCCCTCGAGCCGCCGCTTCACCGTCTCCCGGTTGAGCATGACGTTGATCGAGAAGTGCTTCCCGACGTCGCGCAGGAACTCCAGTGCGCTCTGCTGCCCGGTCCAGTTCAGGTTGTTTTCGACGATCGCGCCGGTCGGCGAGTCGTCGAAGTCGACGAACCGCTCGAGCTGGCCGCGGATGCGCCCGGCCCACTCGGCGACGACGTCGAGGGTGTTCAGCGTGCGCTCACCGGTGTCGCGCGGGTCGCCGATCATCCCGGTCGCGCCGCCGGCCAGCACGATGGGCCGGTGCCCCGCGCGCTGGAAGCGCTTGAGCATGAGCAGCGGGACCAGGTTGCCGGCGTGCAGGCTGGGCGCGGTCGGGTCGAAGCCGCAATAGAGCGTGACGGGACCCTGGTCGAGCTCGCGCCGGAGGGCGTCGATGTCGGTGGACTGCGCGATCAGGCCGCGCCAGGACAGCTCGTCGAGGATGTGTTCGCTCACGCCTGTAGATCCTCCCGCACCTGGTCAACCGACTAACTGGCGGGTCGGACCCGGCGCTTCCCGCCGCGGCGGTAGGTCGACACGGCGGGCGAGCCGTCGACCCAGAACCGCCACGGCGTCTCCATCGCCATCGCGACGCCGACGCGGGGACCGGTACGGATCAGCTCGTCCGGCACCCGCTCGCCCGCGTACAGCCGGACCGGCGACGCCGGATCGGTCAGGTCGGCGCCGTTCTGCTCGCGGTCGACGCGAAGCACCGACGTCAGGATGGCCGGGCCCTTGGCCAGTTCGCCGGTCCCCCGCGCGGCCGGGCGCCGCTTGCGGACCACGTCGAGGCCGGTGACGACCTCGCCGGCCCGCAGCAGCACCGCGCCCGCCACGCCGTCGTGGGAACCGACGATGTTCGCGCAGAAGTGCATCCCGTAGACGAAGTACACGTACAGGTGACCCGCGGGACCCCACATCACGGCGTTGCGCGGGGTCCGGCCGCGGTAGCAGTGCGACGCCGGGTCGTCCTCGCCGCGGTAGGCCTCGACCTCGACCAGCCGGACGCCGACGGTGCCATCGGGACCGTCGGCTTCCAGGACCGAGCCGAGCAGCAGCCGGGCCAGGTCGACCGGGTCGAGTGCCAGCTCCTCGCGCGTGAACAGCCGGTCGCTCAACACCACTCCCCTCGTCCCGGTGACCCGGCCGAGCCTAACCAGCGGGTCAGCCGAGCCACTGACGGGCCGCGGTGACGCGTTCCTCCAGCCGGGCACGCTGCTCGGCCACGCGTTCCGGCGCCGTGCCGCCCCGGGCGTTGCGGGACTTCACCGAGCCTTCGACGGTGAGGACCGCGCGCACCTCGGGGGTGAGCGCCGGGTTGATCTTCTCGAACTCCTCGTCGGTCAGCTCGGCCAAGCCGACGCCGCGGGACTCGGCGACGCGAACGCTTTCGCCCGCCGCTTCGTGCGCGACGCGAAAGGGCACGCCCTGGCGCACCAGCCACTCGGCGATGTCGGTGGCCAGCGTGAACCCTGCTGGAGCGAGCTCGGCGAGCCGGTCGGTGTGGAACGTCAGGGTGGCGAGCATGCCCGCGATCGCCGGGAACAGGAGTTCGAGCTGCTCGACCGAGTCGAACACCGGCTCCTTGTCCTCCTGCAGGTCGCGGTTGTAGGCCAGCGGCTGCGCCTTCAGCGTGGCCAGCAGGCCGGTGAGGTTGCCGATCAGCCGGCCCGCCTTGCCGCGGGTCAGCTCGGCGACGTCCGGGTTCTTCTTCTGCGGCATGATCGAGCTGCCGGTGGCCCAGGCGTCGTCCAACGTGACGTAGCCGAACTCGGCCGTGTTCCAGATGATCACCTCTTCGGCGATCCGGGACAGGTTCACCGAGAGCATGGCGACGGCGAAGGCGAATTCGGCGACGAAGTCCCGCGAAGCGGTGCCGTCGATCGAGTTCTCGACGCTGGTCGCGAAGCCCAGCTCCGCGGCGACGGCCTCCGGGTCGAGACCCAGCGACGAGCCAGCGAGGGCACCCGAGCCGTACGGCGACTCGGCCGTGCGGGCGTCCCAGTCCTGCAGCCGTGAGACGTCGCGGAGCAGGGCCTGGCCGTGGGCCATGAGGTGGTGCGCGAGCAGCACCGGCTGGGCGTGCTGCAGGTGCGTGCGGCCGGGCAGGATCGCGTCCGGGTGCCGCTTCGCCTGCGACACCAACGCGTCGATGACTTCCAGGGTGCCCGCGACGACCCGGCGGGCGGCGTCGCGCAGCCACATCCGGAAGAGCGTGGCCACCTGGTCGTTGCGCGACCGGCCGGCCCGCAGCTTGCCGCCGAGCTCGGTGCCCGCCCGCTCGAGCAGGCCGCGTTCGAGGGCCGTGTGCACGTCCTCGTCCGCGATCGTCGGGGTGAACGCACCCGACGCGACGTCCTTGGCCAGCGCGTCCAGCGCGGTCAGCATGCCCGTCAGCTCGTCGTCGGTGAGCAGGCCCGCCTTGCGCAGCACGCGGGCGTGCGCGCGGGAGCCGGCGATGTCGTAGGGCGCCAGCCGCCAGTCGAAGTGCGTCGACGCGCTCAGCGCGGCCATGGCCTCCGCCGGACCGCTGGCGAACCGGCCGCCCCACAGCTGGACCGGCTGCTCGTTCCCGCTCACTGTTCTCGTTTCTCCTCGGTGTTCGTGTGTTCAGGCGACCGTGATCCGGCCGTCGTACAGGACCAGGCGGACACTGGCATATCCGCGGCCGGTCCGCCGTTCGAGTGCGGCGCACGCTTCGCCGCGCCCGATTCTCTGCGCTTCGCCGCGCGCACTCAGCATCCGGCGCGCTTCGGCGACCGAAACGGTCTCGCCGTCGATCGCCACCGGGACCCCGCGGTCGAAGGTGACGACGACCTCGTCCGGCGCGAGGAACTCGCCCTCGGCCGGGAAGATGTCGCCGATCGTGCTCATGGTGGTCCTTCGTCTCCGTGGTCGTGTGCCGATCGCTGGGCGAGGGCGGCGAAGCGCTCCGCCAGTCCCTTTCCGGTCAGGGGTTCCCGGGCGATCACGGCGACGGTGTCGTCACCCGCGATCGAGCCGACGACCTCTTCCAGGGCCGCCCGGTCGATCGCGCTGGCGAGGAACTGCGCCGCGCCCGGCGGCGTCCGCAGCACCATCAGGTTGCCGGACGAGTCCGCCGAGACCATCAGCTCGGCCAGCAGCCGGGAGAGCCGCGACGTCCCGCCCTGCACCCCGCGGACCGGGCTGCCGTCCTCGGGGATCACGTAGACCGGCGCCCCCGAATCCGGACCGCGCAGCTTGACCGCGCCGAGCTCGTCGAGATCGCGCGACAGCGTCGCCTGCGTGACCTCGATGCCTTCGGCGGCCAGCAGCTTGGCCAGCTCGGTCTGGCTGCGGATGGTCATGGTCGACACCAGTTCGGTGATCCGCGCCTGCCGCCCCACCCGGCTGCTGGTCATCGTCGGCTCTCTTCGAAGAGCCAGACCAGCAGGGCCTTCTGGGCGTGCAGGCGGTTCTCGGCCTCGTCCCACACCGCGCTGGCCGGGCCGTCGATCACCTCGTCGGTGATCTCCCAGCCGCGGTGCGCGGGCAGGCAGTGCAGCACGATCGCGTCGTCCGCCGCCTTCTTCAGCAGCTCGGCGTTGACCTGGAGCGCGCGGAACGGGCCCACCCGGTCGAGGCCGTCGTTCTCCTGCCCCATCGACGTCCACGTGTCGGTGACGAGCACGTCCGCGCCGCCGACCGCCTCGTACGGGTCGGTGAAGACGGTGGCCGTGCCGCCGGTCTCCTCGCCGCGCTTCTTGGCGTCGAGCATGACCTGCTGGTCGGGCTGGAAGCCGAGCGGCGACACCACGCGGACGTGCATCCCGGCGGTGACGCCGGCGAGCAGCAGTGAGTGCGCCATGTTGTTGGCACCGTCACCGAGGTAGACGAGGGTCAGCCCGGCGAGCTTCCCCTTGCGCTCCCGGATGGTCATCAGGTCGGTGAGCGCCTGGCACGGGTGGAACTCGTCGGTGAGCGCGTTGACCACCGGGATCGACGCCGCCGACGCCATCGCCTCGATGCGCTTCTGGGCGAAGGTCCGCCACACGATCCCGTCGACGTAGCGGGACAGCACGCGCGAGGTGTCTTCGATGGTCTCTTCGCGGCCGAGCTGCATCGAGCGGCCGTCGACGATCACCGGGTGCCCGCCGAGCTGGCTGATGCCGACCTCGAACGAGAACCGGGTGCGGGTCGAGTTCTTCTCGAAGATCGCCGTGATCGACTTGCCGGCCAGGATCTTGTTCCCCAGCGGGTCGGCCTTCAGCGCGTCGGCGAGGTCGAGGATGGCCTTCTGCTCGGCGGGACTGACGTCGTCGTCGCGGAGGAAGTGGCGGAGCATCAGTCGGAGTCCTTCGTGGTGGAGTCGAGCGCGTTCGGGAGTGCGGCGAGGAAGCCTTCGACCTGCTCGCCGTCGAGCACGAGCGGCGGCGCGAGCCGGATGGTCTCCGGGGCGATCGGGTTGACGAGGTAACCGGCGTCCTGGACGGCCTTCGCGACCGCCGCCGAAACGGGCTGCTTCAGCGCGATGCCGAGCAGCAGGCCGGCCCCGCGCACCCCGGCGACCAGCGGGTGGCCCAGTGCCTCGACACCAGCGGCGATGTCCTTGCCCAGCGCGGAGACGTGGTCGAGGAGGCCGTCCGCGGCGATGGTCTTCAGCACGGCCAGGCCGGCCGCGCAGCACACCGGGTTGCCGCCGAAAGTCGTGCCGTGGTGGCCCGGCTTGAGCAGGTCGCCCGCCGCGCCGACGCCGATGACCGCGCCCAGCGGCAGCCCGCCGCCGAGCCCCTTGGCCAGGGTGATCACGTCCGGGACGATGCCCGCCTGCTGGTAGCCGAACCAGGTGCCGAGCCGGCCGATGCCGGTCTGCACCTCGTCGAGCACCAGCAGCGTGCCGGTGGCCTTGGTGATCTCACGGGCGGCCTGCAGGTAGCCGTCGGGCGCCGGGATGACCCCGGCCTCGCCCAGCACCGGCTCCAGGAAGACCGCCGCGGTGTCGGTGTCCACCGCCGCCTTGAGCGCCGCGACGTCCCCGTACGGCACGTGCTCCACCCCGGGCACCAGCGGCTTGAAGGGGTCGCGCTTGCCGGGCTGGCCGGTGAGCGTCAGCGCGCCCATGGTCCGGCCGTGGAACGCGCCCTCGGCCGCGATCACCTTGGTGCGCCCGGTCAGCCGGCTGATCTTCAGCGCGGCTTCGTTGGCCTCGGCGCCGGAGTTGACGAACAGCACCCGGCCGTTGCCGGCGAGGCCTGCGACGTCGAGCAGCGCCTCGGCGAGTTCGACGGTGACCGGGTTGACGTACAGGTTCGACGTGTGGCCGAGCTGCTTGATCTGCGCGGTGACGGCTTCGACGACCGCCGGGTGGGCGTGGCCCAGTGCGTTGACGGCGATGCCGCCGAGCAGGTCGACGTACTCCTTGCCGTCGGCGTCCCACACCTTCGCGCCTTGGCCGCGGACGAGCGTCAGCGCCGGGGTGCCGTAGTTGTCCATCAGGGCGGACTGCCAGTGCTGCCGGCCCTCCACATTGGACTTGAGGTCGGTCACGGGAGCTCCGTTTCGGGGAAGACCATGGTGCCGATGCCGCGGGAGGTGAAAACCTCCAGCAGCACCGAATGGGCGAGGCGGCCGTCGATCACGTGCGCCCGGCGCACGCCGCCGCGGATGGCGCGCACGCACGCCTCCATCTTCGGGATCATGCCGCTGGCCAGGCCGGGCAGCATGGTCTCGAGGTGGTCGGCGCGGATGCGGTCGATCAGCGACGACCGGTCGGGCCAGTTCGCGTACAAGCCTTCGACGTCGGTGAGCACGACGAGCTTCTCGGCGCCCAGCGCCGCCGCGAGCGCGCCCGCCGCGGTGTCGGCGTTGACGTTGTGCACGACGCCCTCGACGTCCGGGGCGACGGTGGAGACGACCGGGATGCGCCCGGCGTTGACGATGTCGAGCACCGCGTCCGGGTTGACCTCGGCGACCTCGCCGACGAGCCCGATGTCGACCTGCTCACCGTCCACAGTGGCCTGTTTGCGCTCGGCGGTGAACAGCCGCGCGTCTTCGCCGGAGATGCCGACCGCGTACGGCCCGTGCGCGTTGATCAGGCCGACGAGCTCGCGGCTGACCTGGCCGGTGAGCACCATCCGGACGATGTCCATCGTTTCCGGGGTGGTGACCCGCAGGCCGCCCTTGAACTCGCCTTCGACGCCGAGGCGCTTGAGCATCGCGGTGATCTGCGGGCCGCCGCCGTGCACGACCACCGGGCGCAGGCCGGCCAGCCGGAGGAACACCATGTCCTCGGCGAACGCCGCCTTCAGCTCGTCGTCGATCATGGCGTTGCCGCCGTACTTCACCACCACGGTGGCGCCGTGGAAGCGCTGCAGCCAGGGCAGTGCTTCGATGAGGACCCCGGCCTTTTCGGCCGCCGTCGCGAGTCTTTCGTCCGCGGAAATCAGAGCCTCCTGGTTCATGAGGAGTACGCGCTGTTCTCTTCGACGTAACCGTGGGAAAGATCCGTGGTGTAGACGGTGGCCGCTTCGGTGCCGACCCCGAGGTCGACGACGATTTCGATCTCCCGCGCGGTGAGGTCCGCCGCGGTCCGGTCGGCGGCCGGCATGCCCTGGGCGAACAGGGTGACGCCGTTGATCGTGATCGACACCGTTTCCGGGTCGATCCGGGCCGGGACCCGGCCGAGCGCCATGGCGATCCGGCCCCAGTTGGGGTCGGAGCCGAAGAGCGCGGTCTTGACCAGGTTGTCCTCGGCGATCGTGCGGGCGACCGCGATCGCGTCGGTCTCGGAGTCGGCACCCTGGACGGTGATGTTGACGTCCTTCGTGGCACCTTCGGAATCCGCGCGCAGCTGCAGCACGAGGTCGAGGCTGACCTTGGTGAGCAGCTCGGTGAGTTCCAGTTCGGTGGGCTCGACGCCGCTCGCGCCGGAGGCCAGGACCAGCACGGTGTCGTTGGTGGACGTGCCGCCGTCGACGTCGAGCCGGTCGAAGGTCACGCGGGTCGCCGCGCGCAGCGCCCGGTCGAGGGTTTCCTTGTCCACCACGGCGTCGGTGGTCAGGACCGAGAGCATGGTGGCGAGGTTCGGCGCGAGCATGCCCGCGCCCTTGGCGAAGCCGCCGACACTCCAGCCGCCGTCGTGCTTCGCGAAGGCCTGCTTCGGTTTCGTGTCGGTGGTCATCACACCGGTGGCCGCGTTCAGGCTCGCCTCGGCACTCGCGTCGAGTGCCTTGAAGGCGGACTCCACGCCGGAGAGGACCGCGGGCATCGGCAGCCGTTCGCCGATCAGGCCGGTGGAGCAGACGGCGACCTCGATGGCCCCCGCCTGCAGGACTTCGGCGACCTTTTCGGCGGTGGCGTGGGTGTCCTGGAAGCCGCCGGGGCCGGTGGCCGCGTTGGCTCCCCCCGAGTTGAGGACGACGGCCTTGAGCCGCTGCTGCTTGAGCACCTCCTGCGACCACAGCACCGGCGCGGCCTTGATGACGTTGCGGGTGAACACGCCGGCCGCGACGTCCAGCGGGCCGTCGTTGACGACCAGCGTGAGGTCGAGCGCGCCGGAAGCCTTGATCCCGGCGGCGACGCCGGCGGCGCGGAAGCCCTGGGGGCCGGTGACGGTCACGGTGCCACTCCTACGGTGGGAAGCCCGGTGGTTTCCGGGAGGCCGAGGGCCAGGTTCATCGACTGGACGGCACCGCCGGCGGTGCCCTTGGTCAGGTTGTCGATCGCGGCGACGACGACCAGGCGCCGGGCGCCGGTGTCGACCGTGACCTGCAGCTGGACGTTGTTCGAGCCCAGCGTCGACGCGGTCGTCGGCCAGGCGCCGGCGGGCAGCAGCTGGACGAACGGCTCGGCGTCGTAGGCCTTCTCGTAGGCCTCGCGGACGGCCGCTTCGTCGACGTCACCCTTCAGCGGCGCGCTCGCCGTGGTGAGGATGCCCCGGGGCATCGGCGCGAGGACCGGGGTGAAGGACACGGTGACCCGCTCCCCCGCGACGGCCGAGAGGTTCTGCGCGAACTCCGGGGTGTGGCGGTGGGCGCCGCCGACGCCATACGCGCTCGCCGAGCCCATCACCTCGGAGCCGAGCAGGTTCGGCTTGAGGCTCTTGCCCGCGCCGGAGGTGCCGGTGACCGCGACGACCGTGACGTCCGGCTCGATCAGCCCGGCGGTCAACGCGGGCGCGAGGGCCAGCGACCCGCCGGTCGGGAAGCAGCCGGGCACGGCGACGCGCTTGGTGCCGGTGAGCCGCTCGCGGGCGCCGGGCAGTTCCGGCAGGCCGTACGGCCACTGGCCGGCGTGCTCGCCGCCGTACCAGCGCTGCCAGTCGGCCGGGTCGGCCAGGCGGTGGTCGGCACCGAGGTCGACGACCAGGACGTCCGGGCCGAGCTGCGCCGCGATCTCGGCGGAGTGCCCGTGGGGCAGCGCCAGGAAGACGACGTCGTGACCGGCGAGGTTTTCCGGCGTCGTTTCGGCGAGGAGGCGGTCAGCCAAGGGGACGAGGTGGGGCTGGTGGACGCCGAGTCTGGTGCCGGCGCTGCTGGCGGCCGTGAGCGCGCCGATCTCGACCTCGGGATGGGTCAGCAGCAGGCGCAGCAGTTCGCCGCCCGCGTACCCGCTGGCTCCGGCCACCGCGATGTTCACCGTCATACGCATGATTATGCACGCCCTTGCAAGGCTAAACAAACAGGTTTACCGGGAAGTGGTGCCCGCCACCTTGGGATGCTGAGCGCATGACGGACACCCCGGCCCGGCTGCTCGGCCTGCTTTCGCTGCTCCAGACGCCGCGCGAGTGGCCGGGCAGCGAACTGGCCGACCGGCTCGGGGTCAGCCCGCGCACCATCCGCCGCGACATCGACCGGCTGCGCGAACTGGGTTACCCGGTCGAGGCCAGCCGCGGCGTGACGGGCGGGTACCGGCTGGTCGCCGGCACCGCGATGCCGCCACTGGTGCTCGACGACGACGAAGCCGTCGCGATCGCCGTGGGACTGCGGACCGCCGCGGGGCAGTCCGTTTCCGGGATCGAGGAAGCGTCGGTGCGGGCACTGGCGAAGCTGGAGCAGGTGCTGCCCGCGCGGCTGCGCCGCCGGGTGGCCACGATCGGCACGGCGACGGTCGCCGTGGCGGCCACCGGGCCGGTCGTCGACCCGGCGCAGCTGACGGTGTTCGCCAGCGCGATCACCAACCACGAGACCGTCCGCTTCCGGTACCGGGCGAACGACGGCGCGGAGACCCGGCGCCGGGCCGAGCCGCTCCGACTGGTCGCCGCGGGGCGCCGGTGGTACCTGGTCGCCTACGACCTCGACCGGGCGGACTGGCGCGTCTTCCGCGCCGACCGCGTCCGCGACGCCCAGGCGACCGGCGGCCGCGTCACCCCGCGCCGGCCACCCGCGGCGGACCTGGCGGCCTACGTCCTCGACCGGCTCTACGACCTCGCGCCGACGTACCGCGCGGTGGCCGTTCTCGCCGAACCGGCGACGCGGATCGCCGGGCGGCTCGGGGTGGCGGCCGGCGAGCTGACCGACCTCGGGGACGGCCGGTGCCGGTGGCGGAGTCACGCGGACACGTTGGATTGGCTCGCGTTCCGGTTGCTGGGGCTCAGTTGTGCGTTCACCGTCGAGGAGCCACCGGAACTGGTGGCGCACCTGAGGGTGCTCGCAGACCGCGCCAGCGCGGCCGCTTCCGGCGCACGGAGTTGACCGGGGCACACTTCCTCCCTGCTGTGGTTTCGCCGGCGACTCGTCAGTACTCCACACGCCGCCAGTCGAACCCCTCCCGCCAGCCGCCCTCGTCCGCGGCGAAGCCGGTGAAGGCCCGGACCACCCGCGCCCGATCCGCGACCTGCACGCGGAAGTGCCGGTCTGGCAGCCCTTCGCGGTGTTCCATCGCGAGCCAGGGTGACCGGGTGCCCGCCCGTTCACCCATTCCGACCTGGATGTAGTGGTCTCCTCGCTCGAGCACCGCGAACCAGTTCTTTTCCGACAGCCGCTCCAGCACTGCTTCGATCCGCGCCGCGTCCGGATTTTCGACCCGCGTTCCGTCGCAGGCCGTCAGCACGGACATCGAGGTCCGGCGCAGGCTGGGCGGGGAGTACACCGCGGGGCCCTGGGGGTCGAAGAGAACCAGCTCATGGTGCTCGGCGAGCTCCCGGATGAAGGCGATGGCCCCGTCGCCGGCGGACCAGCTCATCGTGATGAGTACCGCCTCGCCGAGGACGACCGGGTCTCCGTTCCACGGACTGTTTTCGAGCTCTTCCACGGGCACGTCGCGCAGGCTCGGATAGCGCGCGGTCAGTTCGTGGTGGAACGCGAAGGCTCTCGTTCCCTCCGGCACCGCGCCGGGTTGGAGTTCGCAGAGTTCCTCGTGCTTGCGTGCGGCTTCCGCCACCGTGATAACCGTGGGTTCGGGCCACACGGCGAGGTCAAAGCTCATCGGGACGACTCCGTTCGTGAGGAAGATCCGGGCACCGGGCGCGGCCGGTCGGCCCACGGTGGACCGGCCGGCCGCCGCTGGTCAGCTCGGCTCACCTCCGCCCAGGTCCGTGCGCCTGCTCGGCGGCACGGGGAGGTAGCAGCCCGGGTTCTCCGGGTCGCAGCCGACGCGGGGCAGGCGGGCGCGGATGCCGCCGGGGGTGCGCTCGAACGATGCCGCGATTTCGGCGACGCTCTCGCCCGCGATCCAGCGGCTCTCCAGCTCCGCGTCCATCTCGTCGTTCCACGGGCGGCCTTGCTGGGCGGGGCGGCCGGCGGATCTTCGCCGGGTCGGCCGGGCCGCCCCGGTCGCGGAGAGCAATTCGTCCGCGACCAGGTCGGCGACCGTGGCCGCCACCGCGACGTCCAGGTCGAGGCTGCCCTCGGCGATCGGCTCGCCGCCGGGGCCGCCGGCTTCGAGCGTGATCATGACCTTGGGGGTCGGTTCGGCGCGGTCGAGGTCCGTCCTGGTCGCGACCACGATGTGGTAGGTGGTTTCCTGTGCCCGGATCTCGGTCCGGCGCTCTTCGGTGATCGACATGCCCCGAAGCTAGCGCGCACCCCCGACAATTTTCGGCCACGCGCTGCTCACGGCCGACTTCGCTCCGAAATTGTCGGACCCCTCCCCTAACGTCCCCGACGACCACACCGCGTCACGAGGAGGCGACGATGAGACACCGGCGGACAAGACGGTGCCCCGGTCCGGACGAGCCGGACCGGGGCACCGGGTGGAACCTGCGCTCAGAAGTGCAGCAGCTGGGCCAGCGTGCTCTGCTTCTCCTGGGCGGCCTTCGCGGACTCGTCCGACTTCTGCGCCGCGGCGCCGTCGGGCACCGGCGGTGGCACCGGGCTGCACTGGACGTCCGAGTGGTTGCCGGGCTGGCGCTTCGGCAGGGCGCCGGTGGCCAGGTAGTCGGCGATCTTGTCGTCCACACAGGACACCCCGGACAGCGAACCGGCGTGCGTGGTGCCGCCCGGCGCGCTGATCAGGCTCGAGTTCGGGAACCGCTTGCGGACCTCGAGGCTGCCGGTGTACGGCGTGGCGGCGTCGAGCTCTTCGCTGATGAGCAGCGCACCGGCCACGTTGCGGCCGTCGATGTTCACCGGCTTGCCCGCCTTCGCCGGCCAGTACACGCAGGGCGCGTTGAACCAGGCGTTGCCCCAGGTCTCGAACGGGGCCTTGAAGTAGGTGATCCAGTTGTCGGCGCGCCACTTGTTCCAGTTGGTCGGCCACTGCACGTCGGTGCACTGCACGCCGAGGTAGACGGCGAACCCGTTGTCGTCGCCCGGCGGGTTCGAGTCGTCGTAGAGCGCCTTGAGCGTCTGCCAGTCACCCTTGTGCACGTAGCCGTCGAAGGCCTTGGCCATGTCGACCCAGCCGAAGACGTAGTAGCCGGCCTGCAGGAAGACGTCGGTCCACTCGTCGCCGCCGATGACCCCGCCCGCCGGGTTCTTGGCGAGCTTGCGCTGGGTGTCGTACCACAGCTTCTCGACCGCGCCACCGGTCTTGCCGAGGTGGTAGACGTTGTCGTAGGACGCCAGCCAGTCGAAGTAGATCTTGATGTTCTTGTCGAAGGCGACGTCCTGGTCGAGGTTGGCCTCGTACCAGACCTTCCGCGGGTCGACGTTGCCGTCGAGCACCATCCGGCGGACGTTCTTCGGGTACAGCGTGCTGTAGACCTGACCGAGGTAGGTGCCGTAGGAGAAGCCGTAGTAGTTGATCTGCTTCTCGCCCAGCGCCTTGCGCAGGCTGTCCATGTCCTGCGCGACGTCGGTCGTCTTGATGTGGTCGAGGATCTCGCCGTTCTTGCGGCACGCGTCGGCGTACCCCTTCGAGCGGGCGAGCCACGTCTTCTCCAGCTGCGGCGTGGTCGGCACGTACGCCGGCCGGTTGTAGCTGAAGTAGTTCCCGTCGCAGCTGATCGACGGCTTGCTGGACCCGACGCCCCGCGGGTCGAAGCCGATCCAGTCGTAGTTGTCACCCGCGTGGTTCGGCACGTACTTGCCAAGCACCGAGAGACCGAGGCCGGAGCCGCCCGGGCCGCCCGGGTTCACCAGCATGATGCCCTGGGACTGCGCGGTCTTGTGCTTGATCCGCGACACCGCGACGGAGACCTTCGCCCCGCCCGGCTTCGCGTAGTCCATCGGCACCTCGAGGAAGCCGCACTCGGCGCCGTTGGCCTTGAGACCCGCCGACGCGCAGGGCCCCCAGGCGATCGGCGCGGGGGTGAACTGCACCCCGGGATCCGCCGAGGCGGCGGGCGCGGCGGCCATCAGCCCGGCCGCGAGCCCCGCGGCGGCGACGGCGGCAACGATTCTTTTCACAGTCGTCCTTTTCGTCCGCATTCGACAGAGTTCGCCGTATTTCGACGAAACTACCGGCAACCCTGGACAATCTCGCCGACCGGCGCGACTTCCGCCATCCGCCTTTCGTCGGTACCTGCGGCCGCCGTCGAGCCACGGAACTGTCGGTGCCCGGAAGTACGCTGCGGGTCGCCGGAGGGTGGGGGGAGGACGGATGAACGTGGACGATCGGCTGGTCAAGGCGATCCGCACCGGGCTGGCGGAGCTGGCCGACCCGGCGAAAGCGCCGGCGATGCAGGCGTACATGAAGTCGGCGATGCCGTTCCGCGGAGTGGCGAAACCACAGCGCAGCGTGCTGCTCAAGCGGGTACTGGCCGACCACATATTGCCCGATCGGGTGACATATTCAGCGACCGTCCTGGAGTTGTGGCGGACCGCCGAATTCCGCGAAGAGCGCTACGCGGCCATCGATCTTTCCGGCTATCGGGTGTACCGCGGGTGGCAGGACGCGGAGCTGCTCCCGATGTACGAGGAAATGATCGTGAGCGGGGCCTGGTGGGATTACGTGGACGAGCTCGCGATCCGGCGGGTCGGGCCGATCCTCCGCGCCGACCGCGCCCGGGTGACACCGGTGATGCTGAGCTGGGCGGCCGACGCCGACCTGTGGCGCCGGCGGACGGCGATCATCTGCCAGGTCGGCGCCAAGGAGGACACCGACCCGGACCTGCTCACCCGCGCGATCGAACCGGCGATCGCCGAGCCGGAGTTCTTCCTGCGCAAAGGAATCGGCTGGGCCCTGCGGGAGTACGCGAAGACGGCGCCGGACTGGGTGCGGTCCTTCGTGGACGATCACCCGGGGTTGTCCGGGCTGTCGCGGAGGGAGGCGCTCAAGCACATCGGCTGACGGGCCGGAACGCGAAGAAGGGCCGGTCGCCCGGCCCTTCTCCTTCAGCGTCCTGCGTTCCGTCAGGCGCGCAGGGCCGCCTCGAAGCGCTCGCCTGCCGCGGCCACCGCCGCGTCGCGGGCCTTGGTGGCCTCGTCGACCGTCAGGGTGCGGTCGGCCGCCCGGAAGCGGAGCTTGTAGGCCAGGGAACGCTTGCCCTCGCCCACCTGCTCGCCCGCGTACACGTCGAACAGCGTGATGTCCTCGAGCAGCTCGCCCGCTCCCTCGCGCAGCACCGCCGCGAGGTCGGCCGACGGAACCTCGGCCGACGCCACCAGTGCGACGTCGAGCAGCACCGGCGGGTAACCCGACACGCTCGGGGCGGGACGGGAGTCCGGCAGCGGGATCGCGTCCAGGTCCAGCTCCATCGCGACCGTCCGCGGCGGCAGGCCGAGGGCCTCGACCACCTTGGGGTGCAGCTCGCCGGCGTGGCCGACCGGCCAGTCGCCGACGCGGAGCTGAGCGCAGCGGCCCGGGTGCCACGGCGGCAGGTCCGTCGCCTGCACCGTGAGTTCGACGCCGGCGGCCTCCGCGATCGTGCGGGCGGCCTGGACCGCGTCGGCCCAGTTCGCCGGCTCGCCGCCGCCCCACCAGCCCGCGCGGCGGCGGTTGCCCGACAGGACGACCGCCACGTGCAGGGGCTGCTGCGGGACCGCCGCTTCGAGGAGCGCCAGCTCCTCGTCGGACGGGCGCTGGTCGACGCCGAGGGCCGGGACCTTCAGCGGGTTCGGCGCGGGCAGCACGACCTGGCCGATGTGGTACAGCGAGACGTCCTTCATCCCGCGGGACACGTTGCGCTGCAGCGTGTCCAGCAGGCCGGGCAGCAGCGTGGTGGCCAGCCGGTTGCGGTCGGCCTCCAGCGGGTTGCGGACCACGACGGCGTTGCGGCGGACGTCGTCCGCCGGCAGGCCGAAGGCGTCCCACACCGTGTCGCTGACGAACGGGAACGGACGCACCTCGATGTACCCCGCCTCGGCCAGGGCACGGGAAACGCCCCGGACGCGACGCTGGGCGTCGGTCAGGCCGCGGCCCGCGGGAGCGGCAGGCAGCGTCGACGGGATGCTGTCGTAGCCCTCCAGCCGCAGCACCTCTTCGACGAGGTCGGCGGGCTGGCGCAGGTCGCCGCGCCAGCTCGGGGGGATCGCCGTGACCAGGCCGGTGCCGTCGTCGCCCGTGCTCACCGAGACCTTGCAGCCGATCTGGGTGAGCCTGCGAACCGTGACGCCGCGCTGGTAGTTCACGCCCGCGACCTTGTCGGGCAGGTTGATCGGCATGACGACCGGCGGGTTCGGCTCGATCGAGCCCTCGTCGGTGCGGCCGGGGCGGATCGAGGCGTCGCCGTACTGGCGCAGCAGGCGGGCAGCCAGCTCGACGGCGGCCGGGCACAGCTGCGGGTCGGTGAACCGCTCGAAGCGCTTGGCGGCCTCGGAGAACAGCTTGTGCCTACGCGCGGTGCGGCTGATCGCGGCCGGGTTCCAGTGCGCCGCTTCGAGCAGGACGTCGGTGCTCTCCGTCGTGATCTCGGTGCTCGCGCCGCCCATCGTGCCCGCCAGCGAGATGACACCGCTGTCGTCGGCGATGACGATGTCGTCCGGGTCCAGCGCGCGCTCGACGTCGTCCAGCGTGGTCAGCTTCTCGCCCGCCTTGGCGCGCCGGACCACCAGGTCGCCCTGGATGGCCTTGGTGGCGAACGCGTGCAGCGGGTGGCCGAGCTCGAGCATCACGTAGTTCGTGACGTCGACGGCCAGCGAAATGGAGCGGATGCCGGCCAGCATCAGCCGCCGGCGCATCCACCACGGGGTCGGCGCGGTCGCGTCGAGGCCGGTGACGCGGCGCAGCACGAACCGCGGGCAGCCTTCCGGGTCCTCGACGTGGACCGGCCAGGCGTCGCCCTCGGCCGCCGGGACCTCGAGCAGTGCCGGGTCGCCGAAGGGGACGTCCAGCGCGTTCGACAGCTCGCGCGCCAGGCCGCGGATCGACAGCGCGTAGCCGCGGTCCGGGGTCGGGGCCAGCTCGATGACCGTGTCGTTCAGGCCGAGGAGCTCCTGGGCGTCGTCGCCCGGGCTCGCCGTTCCCGAGGGCAGCACGAGGATGCCGGTGTGGTCGTCGCCGAGGCCGAGCTCGCGGGCCGAGCAGATCATGCCGTCGCTGATGCGGCCGTAGGTCTTGCGGGAGGCGATTTCGAAGTCGCCGGGCAGGACGGCGCCGGGCAGCGCGACGACGACCAGGTCGCCCTCGGTGAAGTTGCGCGCGCCGCAGATGATGCCGCGGGTCTTGATGCCGTGCGGGCCCTCGTCGAACTCGCCGGCTTCGTCGTCCTCGTCTTCGTCCTCGTCGTCCAGCTCTTCGGCTTCGTCGGCGGGCTCGCCGACGTCGACGCGGCAGAACCGGACCGGCTTCTTGAACTCGGTGAGCTCTTCGATCTCGGCCACCCGGCCGACGACCAGCGGTCCGGTGACGGGCCCGAGCTCGCTCAGGTCGTCGACCTCGACCCCGATGCGCACGAAGGCGTCGGCCAGGTCCTGCGGGGTGACCTCCTCAGCGAGATCGAGGTGTTCGGTCAGCCAGCTGACTGGGACTCGCACTACGCCTCCGTTCCGAAGGGAAGGGTGAAGCGGACGTCGCCCTCCACCATGTCGCGCATGTCCGGGATCCCGTTGCGGAACTGCAGGGTGCGCTCGATGCCCATGCCGAAGGCGAAGCCCGAGTACACGTCGGGGTCGACGCCGCAGGCGCGCAGCACGTTCGGGTTGACCATGCCGCAGCCACCCCACTCGACCCAGCCGGGGCCGCCCTTCTTCTCCTCGAACCAGACGTCGACCTCGGCGGACGGCTCGGTGAACGGGAAGAAGTGCGGGCGCAGGCGGGTCTTGGAGCTCTCGCCGAACATCGCGCGGGCGAAGGCGTCCAGGGTGCCCTTGAGGTGCGCCATGGTGATGCCCTTGTCCACCGCGAGGCCTTCGACCTGGGTGAACACCGGGGTGTGCGTCGAGTCGAGCTCGTCGGTCCGGTACGTCCGGCCCGGGCACACGACGTACACCGGCAGATCGCGGTGCAGCAGCGTGCGGGCCTGCACCGGCGAGGTGTGCGTGCGCAGCACCAGGCCGGAGTCCTCTTCGCCGACGTAGAACGTGTCCTGCAGCTGGCGGGCCGGGTGGTCCTTGCCGAAGTTCAGGGCGTCGAAGTTGAACCACTCGGCTTCGAGCTCCGGGCCCTCGGCGACCTCGTAGCCCATCGCGACGAACGCGTCCGCGACGCGCTCGGAGATGGTGCTGATCGGGTGGCGGGCGCCGCGCGGGACGCGGTCCCACGGCAGGGTCACGTCGACGGCCTCTTCGCGCAGGACACGCTCGTCGCGCTCCACCTGGAGCTCGGCGCGGCGGGCGTCGAAGGCCGCCTGGACGGCTTGGCGAGCCTCGTTGACGCGCTTGCCCGCCTCGGCCTTCTCCTGCTTGGGCAGTGCGCCGATCTCGCGGCGGGCCAGGCCCACCGGGGCCTGGTCACCGAGGTGCGCCGGCTTGACCTCGGCCAGCGCCTCGAGCCCGGTCGCGGCGGCGAACGCCGCTTCGGCGGCCTTGACCGCCTCCTGCAGCGTCTCGGGGGCCAGTACCGCGCCCTGGGCTTCCTTTTCCTTGGCTCCGGACATAACTCCTCGGCGTCCGCTGGGACTGGTCGTTCGGGCGCCGCCGGACACGCGGCGCACGAGAGGTCAAAGGTGGGAAAAGTCTATGGGATCGGGTCCGCGCGTCCCCGGTCGCCCCGGGGCCGTGCGGGTCCGCGCTCAACGCGCGTGGAAAACCCCGGCGAAGCCGGCCTCCGCGAACTCGCCGGCCACCACGCCCTCGGCGGCGTAGCGGTACAGCGCGGTCTGGTAGATGCCGGACAAAGTCGCGGTGAAGACGGCCACCAGCAACGACCAGGCGAGTGCGAGGCCGAGGCAGACGAACAGGGTGGCCGCGCCGCCGCCGAGCAGGAAGCCGGCGAGCACCAGCACGGCGTAGCCGGCCAGACTGAGCACGAAGCCGATCAGGCCGATCCCGATGCCGCCGGCGGCGTTCTCGCCCCAGGTCCGGCGGAACAGCTCCACCGACCGCCGGACGCCCGCCTTCACGCCCGCGCCTTCGAGCACGACGACGGGCAGCACGAGGAACGTCGTGAGCCGCCAGGCCAGGCCGATCAGCCCCGCGATGAACTGGCCGAGGAAGCCGAGCCGCTCCTCGATCGCCCGCAGGACCAGGCTGACCGTCGCGGAGACGGCGGCCCAGCCGAGCAGTGCCGGCCACCGGCGTGCGGCCGCGGCCAGGCCCGCGCCGACCGCCGGGACGCCGCCGCGGAGCGCGACGTCGGCCTGGGAGATCAGCGCCGCGTTGAAGAAGATCGCGACGAACGCCGAAGCGACGTAGAAGGCGGCGAGCAGCACCCACGACCCGGCCGTGGGGCGGCCGCCGTCGGTGATCTCGACGTGGGACAGGAAGAACGCCGGGGTCAGGAACACCCCGGCGACGAACAGCCCGGCGACGCCGGCCAGCACCGTGAACCAGGCCAGCCCCTTGTGGGCGCGCAGCACCCGCAGCGAAGCGGTGAACAAGGCGTACGAACGGGCGAGCTTGCCCATGGATCCCCCCGGGAAGTTCTGGTCCGGGAGAGCCTAGCGGTGGGCCGCCAGCGCACTCGTGTAGACGCAGACCGCCGCGGCGGTGGCGAGGTTGAGACTTTCCGCCTTGCCGTACAGCGGGATCCGGACCGCGAGGTCCGTCCGGTCGAGGACGTCGGCGGGCAGGCCGTGGGCCTCGTTCCCGAAGACCCACGCGGTCGGGGCGGTGAGATCCACCCGATCGAGTTCGGCGTCGGCGTAGCCGTGGGCGGCGAACGTCCGCAGGCCCGCGGCCGAGCAGGCCGCCAGCGCGGCGGGGACGTCCCGGACCCGCGTGATCGGCAGGTGGAAGAGGCTGCCGGCGGCGGCGCGGACGCACTTGCCGTTGTGCGGGTCGACGGTGTCGCCGGCCAGGACCACGGCGTCGGCGCCCGCGGCGTCGGCGACGCGGATCACCGTGCCCGCGTTGCCGGGGTCGGCGACGTCGACGAGCACCACGACGAGCCGGGCGCCCGGTGTCACGGCCGCTTCGAGCGGGCGGTCGAGCAGCGCGCAGACGGCCACGATGCCTTGGGGCGTCACGGTTTCCGACAGCCCGTCGGCGGCGCGGTCGGTGATCGGCGAGACCGGAACGCCGGCCGCGCGGGCGGCGTCGACCAGGTTCGCGTGCTGCTCCGCGGCGCGGGCGGTGACGAACAGCTCGTGCACCGTGCCGCCGGCCAGCGCGGCCTCGACGGCGTTGGCGCCTTCGGCCAGGAACCGGCCGGTCTTGTCGCGTTCCGCGCGCCGCGTCAGCTTGCGCGCAGCAACGACCCGGGGGGTCCGTTCGGTGAACGGATCCGCCCCGGGCCGGGGAAAGCTGCCGGTCAGGCCGACTTCGCTTCGGTGTTCACGTTGGCCTTGGCGAGCTCGGCCAGCGCGGTGAAGGCGGCGGCGTCGTTGACGGCGAGGTCCGCGAGGATCTTGCGGTCGACCTCGACACCCGCGGCCTTGATGCCCTGGATGAACCGGTTGTAGGTCACGCCGTTGGCGCGGGCGGCCGCGTTGATGCGGGTGATCCACAGCTGGCGGAAGTCACCCTTGCGGGCACGGCGGTCCCGGTAGGCGTAGTTGAGCGAGTGAAGCGTCTGCTCCTTGGCCTTGCGGTACAGCCGCGAACGCTGGCCGCGGTAGCCGCTGGCCAGTTCGAGAGTTGCGCGACGCTTCTTCTGGGCGTTGACCGCCCGCTTGACGCGTGCCACGGGTCCATCCTGTCGATCTCAGGGGGCGAAGGGGGACGCCCCGGGTGGTTACAGCAAGTTCTGCGGGATCAGATGCCGAGCAGGCGCTTGACGCGGCCGGCCTCGGTCTTCGCCAGCTCGGTCGTGCCCTCGAGACGGCGGGTGAGGCGGTTCGACTTCTTCTCCATCAGGTGGCGGCGGCCGGCCTTCTGGCGGCGCAGCTTGCCGGTGCCCGTGACGCGGATCCGCTTGGACGTCCCGCTGTGGGTCTTCATCTTCGGCATTTCAGTCCTCTTTCGTGCGGCGGCTCACCGGAGATTCCGGTGAGCCGCTGACTCGTGCTGGTCGGCGCCTACGCGTCGGGGGTCGGCTCGGGGGCCGCCTCCGCCTTCGCCTTCGGCTTCACGTTCTTGTGCGGGGCCAGCACCATGATCATGTTGCGACCGTCCTGCTTGGCCGACGACTCGACGAAGCCGAGCTCCGTGACGTCTTCGGCGAGCTTCTGCAGCAGCCGGTAGCCGAGCTCCGGCCGGGACTGCTCGCGACCGCGGAACATGATCGTGACCTTGACCTTGTTGCCCGCCGCCAGGAAGCGCGACACGTGACCCTTCTTGGTCTCGTAGTCGTGCTGGTCGATCTTGGGGCGCAGCTTCTGTTCCTTGATGACGGTCAGCTGCTGGTTGCGCCGCGATTCGCGGGCCTTCTGCGCGCTCTCGTACTTGAACTTGCCGAAGTCCATGAGCTTGCACACCGGCGGGCGGGCCTGCGGCGCGACCTCGACGAGGTCGAGATCGTTCTCCTGCGCCAGGCGCAGCGCATCCTCGATCCGGACGATGCCGACCTGTTCACCGGCGGGCCCGACGAGTCGGACCTCCGGCACCCGGATTCGGTCGTTGATGCGTGTCTCGGAGCTGATGGGGCCTCCTTGGTCCGAGGAATGTTTCCTGTTCTCGTTTCGACCTGGTGCCCACATAGCGAAGGCCCCGTCACCTGTCGGTGCGCGGGGCCCACTCTGTTTCCGATCGTGCCCCGGAGGACACTTCTTCACCCTGGACTTGACGTCCGGGCGAGACCGGACCCGGCCACCTGTACGGTGACGCGGGTGGGAGCGGGGCTCCACTTGCCGCCCCCGATCGCTCGAGGGCTGGTCGCTCGTGGAAGGGTACCAGACGTGTCAGAACAACCCCCCGAACAGCCCCCCTATTCCACCCGGCAGCTCGAGGAGATCCCGAGCGTGGAGGTGATCAGCCGCGCGGCCGTGATGCTGCTGTCGGCCGGCGCCGAGCGGCTCGGTCTCGCCGACGCCGACCCGGAGACCTCCCCGCACCGCGACCTCGACGAGGCCCGCCGGCTGATCACCGCGCTCGCCGGGCTGGTGACCGCGTCCGCCGAGTACCTGGGCCTGCACGCCGGCCCGTTGCGCGACGGTCTCCAGTCGCTCCAGAAGGCCTTCCGCGAGGCTTCGGTCGTGCCCGATCCCCCGGGCCAGGGTCCTGGGGAAAAGTACACCGGCCCCGTTTACTGACCTCCCACCCGCCTGGCTCCTTGCCGGACGGGCTTGCCGACATCTAACATGTTAGATGTGAGTCTCTCGAAGGTCAGTCGCCCGCTGCTGCGAGACGAGGCGTACGACCGCATCCGCCAGGCCATCGTCGACGGCACCCTGCCGCCCGGCACCCCCCTGCGCGACGGCGACCTCGCCGAGCAGCTCGGCCTCTCGAAAGCACCCGTCCGGGAAGCACTCCGGCGGCTGGCCGACGACGGGCTCGTCGACTCCAAGCCGCAGAGCTACACCCGCGTCTCCGACGTCATGTCCCGCGACGTCATCGACGCCCGCCAGATCGTGCGCGTGCTGCACGAGTTCGCCGTCCGGGAGGCCGCCACGAGGTGCCGTCCGGCCGACGTCGCCGAGATGCGCGCGGCCAACGACCGGTTCGCGAAGGCCATCGAAGCCGGCGACATCGCCGCCGCCGTGAAGGCGGACGACGAACTGCACGACATCCCCGTCCGCCTGGCCGGCAACGCCGCCGTGGCCGCGACCCTCGACCGCTACACGCCCCTGCTGCGCCGGCTGGAGCACGCCCGGTTCAGCTCGGCACAGGCCTGGAACTCGGTCCTGCGCCACACGAAGCTCATCGACGCCCTCGAAGCCCGCGACACCGCCACCGCCGTCTCCGTGATCTCCACCATCTGGACCGACCTCCTGGAGGACCGATGACCCTCGCCGACTTCCCCCGCTACCCGCTGCTGTTCGGCCCGTCGCCGGTGCACCCCCTCGAGCGCCTGACCGAGCACCTCGGCGGCGCGAAGGTGTGGGCCAAGCGCGAGGACGTCAACTCCGGGCTCGCCTACGGCGGCAACAAGACCCGCAAGCTCGAGTACCTGGTCGCCGACGCGCTCGCCCGGGGCGCGGACACGCTCGTCTCGATCGGCGGCGTCCAGTCCAACCACACCCGGCAGGTCGCGGCCGCCGCGGCGCGGGCCGGGCTCAAGGCCGTACTGGTGCAGGAAAGCTGGGTCGACTGGCACGACCCGCTCTACGACAAGGTCGGCAACATCCAGCTCTCGCGCATCCTCGGCGCGGACGTCCGGCTCGTCCGGGCCGGCTTCGGCATCGGCTTCAAGCAGGCCTGGGAAGACGCGGTCGCCGAGATCGAGGCCGGCGGCGGCAAGCCCTACGCCATCCCGGCGGGCGCGTCGGACCACCGGCTGGGCGGGCTGGGCTTCGCGAACTGGATCGTCGAGCTGGAAAAGCAGGAAGAAGAGCTCGGCGTCTTCTTCGACACGGTGATCGTCTGCTCGGTCACCGGCAGCACGCAGGGCGGCATGGTCGCGGGGACGGCGCTGAGCGGCAAGCCGCGGCGCATCCTCGGCATCGACGGCTCCGCGAAGCCGGCCGAGACGCGCGAGCAGATCACGCGGATCGCGCGCAACACCGCGGAGCTGATCGGCGCCGGCGAGATCGCCGACGTCGAGCTGGACGACCGGTACCACGCGGGGATCTACGGCATCCCCGACAAGTCCACTGTGGACGCGATCGAGACGTGCGCCCGGCTGGAGGGGATGATCACGGACCCGGTGTACGAGGGCAAGTCCATGGCGGGCCTCATCGACCTGGTCGGCCGCGGGGAAATCGACAAAGACTCGAAGGTCCTCTACGCCCACCTCGGCGGGCAGCCCGCGCTCAACGGCTACACGAGCATCCTGGGCTGAGCGCGCCGGGGCCGGGCACGAACCCGGCCCCGGCGGAACCTCAGTCCAGCACGCAGAGCACGTCGATCTCGACGAGCAGCTCGCCCGGGAGGCCGACGTACACCGTCGTGCGGGCGGCGTGCGGGGCGTCGCCGATCAGCTCGTTGTAGACCTCGTTGAACGGCGCGAAGTGCGCCGTGTCGGTCAGGTACACCCGGACCATGATCGCGTCGGCCAGGCTCGAGCCCGCCTCCGCCAGCACGGCCTCGATGTTCTTGAACGTCTGCCGGGTCTGGCCCACGACGTCGTCGCCGACGATCGCGCCCGTCGCGGGGTCGAACGCGACCTGGCCGGCGACCTGCAGCAGGTTCCCCTTGCGGACGGCCTGCGAGAACTTCGCCGGCGGCTTCGGCGCGTTCTCGGTGGAAACTGCCGTCTTGCTCATCAGTGCCCCTTTCCGTTCCCCGTCCATCCACTGTGGACGGAAGCTTCGTGCGTCGCCGCCCGCAGGTCCGGGACCAGGGCGAGCAGGCCTTCGTAGTCGAGCAGCACCTTCGGCACCGACATCGACGCCGCGGCGAGCACCTCGCCGTCGGCGCCGCGGACGGGCGCCGCGATGCAGTGGATGAAGTCCTCGTGCTCGGCGTTGTCGACGGCGTACCCCAGGTGCGCGACCCGCTCCAGCTCCGCCAGGAAGTCCGACGGCGTGGTGATCGTGTTCGGCGTCAGCACCCGGTATTCGATCGACCGCGCGATCTCCTCGCGCCGGGCCTCGGGCATCGCCGCGACCAGCACCTTCCCCACCGCCGTGCAGTGCAGCGGCGCGCGCTTGCCGACGCGCGAGTACATCCGCACCGAGTGGCGGCCCTCGTACTTGTCGATGTAGACGACTTCGCCGTCGTCGTAGCTGGCCAGGTGCACGGTGTGACCGGTGCGCGCGTTGAGCGCGGCCAGCGCGGGCTGAGCGCTGCGCCGGACGTCGATCGAGTCGAGCGCCTGGTTGGCCAGGTCGAACATGGCACTGCCGAGCCGGTAGTGGCGGGTGCCTTCCCGGCGGACGAAGTGGTGCTGCTCGAGGGTGCGCAGCAGCCGCAGCACGGTCGACTTGTGCACGCCGATCTCGTCGGCGAGGTCGTCGAGGGTGCGCGCGTCCTTCGCGATCGAGTCCAGCAGGGTCAACGCGCGATCCAGGCTCTGGCTCACGTCCGCACCAGCCCCTCTCCGGTCAGCCGGGCCGAACGCCACTCGTCCGGATCCGCCTGGAGCAGGCTATCCACCACCGGGCGCGGCAAGGGGACCCCGACGTCGTCGTGGGTGAGCAGGGTGACGGCGGCCTGCAGGTGACCCTGGCGCAAGCGGGCCAACGGCTCGGCGCCGCGCAGGGTCGCGGCGAGAAAGCCGGCGGCGAACGCGTCCCCGGCGCCGACCGGCTCGACGACGTCGACCCGCAGCGCCGGCGAGAACAGCGGTTCGCCTTCGACCAGGGTCGCGCCGCGCTCGCCGTGCTTGACGACGAGCGTGCGCGGGCCCGGCAGGAGGGCGCGCAGGTCCGCCGGGTCGCCGGTCCCCCACACGCGCTGGGCTTCGTCGTCGCCGGTCAGCACGATGTCGGCCTGCCCGGCCAGTTCCGCGAGCAGACCCGGGTCGCGCCCGGTCCAGAGCGCGGGGCGGAAGTTGACGTCGAACGAGATCAGCCGGTCGCCGCGGGGCAGGTCCAAAAGCGCGCGGACCAGCGCGAGGCAGCTGTCGGACAACGCCGGCGTGATGCCGGACAGGTGGAGCACGCGGACGCCGTCGAGGTCGAGCCGGTCGAGGACCTCGGGGCCCATCGCGGACGCGGCCGAGCCGGTCCGGTAGTAGCGCACCGGGCTGCCGCCCGCTCCGCTTTCCTTGATGTAGAGCCCGGTCGGGCGGAGCGGGTCGACCGAGCACGCGCTGACGTCGACGCCCTTCGCGGCGATTTCGCGGACCATCGCGCGGCCGAACGGGTCGTCACCGACCGCGCTCACCCAGCCGCTCGAAACCCCCAGCGCCGGCAGGTTGCAGGCCACGTTCGATTCGGCGCCGCCGATCGTGCGCAGCCACCGCTTCACCTCGTCCGGCGGGCCGGCTTCGGCGGGCACGAACATCGCCATCGACTCGCCGACACACAGCACCTCGGGCCCGCTCGTCACTGTCCGTCTCCCTGCCCTTCACCCCGTTGACCTGTGGCGACCCGGATGCTACACCTATGGCACTCAAAATGCGCAACAGTCGTTGCAACATACGCAACAGAGGTCGCCGCCGATGAACGCCTGCACCATGGACACCGCCGCGCTCGACGCCCTCCGCCAGGAGCGCGTCGACTGGCGCTTCCGCTCCGCCGCCCCCGCCCTGACCGGGCTGACCCTGGAAGAAGCCGCGGAACGCAGGCTCAACCTCTTCGCCGACGGGTTCTTCGGGCCGTTCGTCGTGCTCGACGACGAAGCGCTCGAGCACAACCTGCGGACGATGGCCGCGTGGTGCGCCGCGCGCGGTGTCGTGCTCGCCCCGCACGGCAAGACGACCATGGCACCGCAGCTGTTCGCGCGCCAGATCGAGCACGGCGCGTGGGGCGTGACCTGCGCGAACGCCGGTCACCTCCGGATCTACCGCGCGTTCGGCGTCTCGCGGATCCTGCTGGCCAACCAGCTGCTCGACCCGGCCGGCCTGCGCTGGCTGGCCGCCGAGCTGGCGGCGGACCCGGGCTTCGAGTTCGTCTGCTGGGTCGACTCCGTCCGCGGCGTCGAGCTGATGACCGAAGCCCTCGCCGGCAGCGAGCGGCCGGTCGACGTCCTGCTCGAACTCGGTGCCGACGGCGGCCGCACGGGCGTCCGCGACACCGCGACCGCCTGGGCCGTCGCCGAAGCGGTGGACGCCAGCCCGGCGCTGCGGCTGCGCGGCACCGGTGGTTACGAAGGCGCGCTCTCCCACGACACCGACGAAGCCGCGCTCGCGAAGATCAGCTCCTATGTGGACGGTCTGCGCGACCTCGCGATCGCCTTCGCGGACAAGGGACTCCTCGACGGGCAGATCATCGTCACCGCCGGCGGCAGCGCGTACTTCGACCAGGTGGCGAACGAGCTGACCAAGCCGTGGCCGGCCGGCCTCGACGTGCTGCCGGTGCTGCGCAGCGGCGCCTACCTCACCCACGACGACGGCTTCTACCGCGAGATCTCCCCGCTCGGCGACCACCCGCGCATCGACGGCGTCGAGTCGTTCCGGCCGGCACTGCGGGCCTGGGCGCAGGTGACGTCGAAGCCGTCGGACACCCTCGCGCTGCTGACCATCGGCAAGCGCGACGCGTCCTTCGACGAAGGCATGCCCGAGCCGCAGCTGCGCCGCACGCCGGGCGGGCCCGCCGAGCCGCTCGAAGGCCACGTCGTCGCGAAGATGAACGACCAGCACGCGTTCCTCACGCTGCCGCCGGGGTCCCCGGTCGAGGTCGGCGACTGGATCGGGCTCGGCCTCTCGCACCCGTGCACGGTGTTCGACAAGTGGCCGCTGCTCCCGGTGACGGCGGCCGACGGCGAAACCGTCGTCGACCTCGTCCGGACGTGGTTCTGATGGACGTCGTCTTCAAGAACGCGCTGGTCGCCGACGGCACCGGCGACCCGCTCACCCGCCACGACGTCGGCGTCACCGGCGGGAAGATCGCGAGCGTCGCCGAGGCGGGCTCCCTCGCCGGGCGCCGGACCATCGACGCCGACGGGCTCGTGCTCGCGCCCGGGTTCATCGACATGCACTCGCACTCCGACCTGCAGCTGCTGGCCAACCCGGACCACCCGGCGAAGATCACCCAGGGCGTCACGACCGAGGTACTCGGCCAGGACGGGCTGTCCTACGCCCCCGTCGACGACGCCGTGCTCGAAGCGCTCCGGCAGCAGCTCGCCGGGTGGAACGACGACCCGGCCGGGTTCGACTGGAACTGGCGCTCGGTCGGCGAGTACCTCGACCGGCTCGACCGGGGCATCGCCGTCAACGCGGCCTACCTCGTGCCGCAGGGCACGGTCCGGATGCTCGCCGTCGGCTTCGACGACCGGCCCGCGACCGACGCGGAGCTGAACCGCATGAAGGAACTCGTCGCGACCGGGCTCGCCGAAGGCGCGATGGGGATGTCGTCCGGGCTCACCTACACCCCGGGGATGTACGCGGAGACGAGCGAACTGGTCGAGCTGTGCCGCGTCGTCGGCGAAGGCGGTGGGTTCTACAGCCCGCACCACCGCAGCTACGGCAAGGGCGCGCTGGAAGCGTTCGCCGAGATGATCGACGTCAGCAGGCAGTCCGGCTGCCCGCTGCACCTGGCGCACGCGACGATGAACTTCTCGGTCAACAAGGGCAAGGCACCCGACCTGCTGAAGCTCCTCGACGACGCGCTCGACGACGGCTGCGACATCTCCCTCGACACCTACCCGTACCTACCGGGCGCGACCTACCTGAGCGCGCTGCTGCCGAGCTGGGCCACCGAAGGCGGCCTCGAACCGACGCTGGCTCGCTTGTCCGATGTGGACGAACGCGAGCGGATCCGCGCCGAGATCGAGGAGTCCGGTTCGGACGGTGCGCACGGCGTCCCGATCGACTGGGACGCCATCGAAATCAACGGCGTCCGCAACGAGCACAACGCGCACCTGGTCGGTCACAGCGTCGCCGAGTCCGCGCGCACGGCCGGCACCGAACCGGCGAAGCTGTACTTCGACACCCTGCTGGACGAGAAGCTCGGGACGTCGTGCCTGATGCACGTCGGGCACGAGGAGAACGTCCAGGCGATCATGCGGCACCGCACGCACACCGGCGGCAGCGACGGCCTGCTCGTCGGCGCCCGGCCGCACCCGCGCGCGTGGGGCACGTTCCCCCGCTACCTCGCCCGGTACGTCCGCGAGCTGGGCGTGCTCGACCTCGCCGAGTGCGTCGCCCACCTGACCGGGCGGGCCGCGCGGCGGCTGCGGCTGGCCGACCGCGGGCTGGTCCGCGCCGGGTACGCCGCCGACCTGGTGCTCTTCGACCCCGAAACGGTCACCGACACCGCCACCTTCGACGATCCCCGGCAGGCCGCCGCCGGGATCACCCACGTCTTCGTCAACGGCGTCGCCGCCCTCGACGACGGAACCCCCACCGGCGCCCTTGCCGGCCACTCCCTGCGCAACCCCCGGAGAGCCCGATGATCCACTGGCTGCAACACACCACGGGCGGGCTGCTGACGCTCGCCGCCGTCTCGATCGCCGTCCTGCTGGTGCTGATCATCAAGCTGAAGCTGGAGCCGTTCATCGCGCTGATCGTGGTCGGCCTGCTGACGGCGCTGGCCGCGGGCCTGCCGGTCGGGACGATCGTCGGCTCCGCCCAGAAGGCGTCGGATTCCTTGCTGGAGAAGGGGTTCGGCAGCATCCTCGGGCACATCACGGCGATCATCGGGCTCGGCACGATCCTCGGGTCGATCCTGGAACGCTCGGGTGGCGCGAAGGTGCTCACCGGCGCGCTGCTGCGGTCGTTCGGCGAGAAGCGGGCGCCGCTGGCGATGGGCGTCGCCGGGTTCGTCTTCGGCATCCCGGTGTTCTTCGACATCGGCATCTTCGTGCTGGCGCCGCTCGTCTACGTCGCCGCGAAGCAGGGCGGCAAGTCGCTGGTGCTGTACGCGATGCCGCTGCTGGCCGGCCTGTCGATCACGCACGCCTTCCTGCCGCCGCACCCCGGTCCGGTGGCCGCGGCCGGCCTGCTGCACGTCGAGCTCGGCTGGATCATCCTGATGGGCCTGGCCTGCGGCATCCCCGCGTTCCTGATCGGCGGCGTGCTGTACTCGACGTGGATCGGCAAGCGGATCGTCGTCGACGTCCCCGAGGACATGGTCTTCGCCGAGGAAGAAGGCGAGAAGGAGCAGAACCCGCCGTCGCTGGGCCTGGTCGCCGCGATCATCGCGGTGCCGCTGGTGCTGATCCTGGCCGGCACGTTCGGCAGCATCTGGCTGCCGAAGGGCTCCGCCCTCGCCGGGGTCGCCGCGTTCATCGGCACGCCCGCGGTCGCGCTGACCGTCGCGGTGCTGCTCGCGTCCTGGCTGCTCGGGCTGCGGCGCGGGTTCACCGGCAAGGACCTCAACGAGCTGGCCGCGAAGTCGCTGCGGCCGGTCGCGATGATCCTGCTGGTCGTCGGCGCCGGCGCGTTCTTCGGCGCGGTGCTCTCGGCCACCGGGATCGGCAAGGCCGTGGCCGATTCACTGCACGACGCCGGGCTCCCGGTGCTGCTCGCGGCGTACGTGATCAGCTGCGGCATGCGGATCGCGCAGGGTTCGGCGACGGTCGCCATCGTGACCACCAGCGGGATCATCGCGCCGACCGTGGCACAGCTGGGGTATTCGCAGATCCAGCTGGCGCTGCTCGTCATGGCGATCTCGGCCGGCTCGATCATCGCTTCGCACGTCAACGACGGCGGCTTCTGGATCGTTTCGCGGTACTTCAACCTGACGGTGCCGCAGACGCTGAAGTCCTGGACGGCGCTGGAAACGGTGCTTTCCCTTTCCGGATTCGGCGCTTCGGCATTGCTCATGGCCGTGGTCTAGACCATACTGGAGGGAAGCCGCCGCCCGAACCGTTGGGAGACAAAGACGATGACCGGACTTTCCCGTCGTACGTTCCTCGGCGCCGCCGCGGGAGCGAGTGCCGCGACCGTTCTCGGCGCGCAGTTCGCTTCCGCGGCCACCACTTCGAAGGGCTGCATCGTCGGGGGAACCGCGTACATCGGCAGTTACACCAGCGGGGCCACCGGGCACGGCCTCGACGTCTCGAGCCGGACGGGCGCCACGCTCGGGCCCGTCCGGACGATCCCCGGGATCACCGACACGTCGTGGTTCGACCGTAGCTCCGACGGCAAGACGCTGTACGTCACCAACGAAGGCGATCCCGCCGGGTACGTCTCGGCGCTGAACGTCGCCGACGCCGCGCACCCGAAGCTGCTCAACAAGGTTTCGTCGAAGGGCGGTGCGCCGACGCACCTGAGCGTGCATTCGAGCCAGAAGTACGTGCTGGCCGCGAACTACAGCTCGGGCAGCGTCGTCGTGCTGCCGATCCTGGCCGGCGGAAAGCTCGGCGCGGCCACGGATCTCGTGACGCACCAAGCCGATTCCGGGCAGGCGCACGCGCACCAGGTCGTCAACGACCCGACCGGCCGCTGGGTGCTGTCGGTCGACCTCGGCGCCGACTCGGTGTACGTCTACGCCCTCGACGTCGCCACCGGGAAGCTTTCCCTGCACCAGCAACTGAAACTGCCCGCCGGCGCCGGACCGCGGCACCTCGCGTTCGACAAGACCGGCGCGTTCGCCTACATCCTGCAGGAGCTGCGGCCGGAGGTGACGGTGGCGAGCTGGGACGCGGCCACCGGCACGCTGAAGGCGCTCTCCGTCGTCCCGGCCGTGCCGCCGGGCAGCACCGGCGAGCTCTACCCCGGTGAGATCGCCCTGTCGAAGGACGGGAAGTTCGCCTACGCCACCGTCCGCGGCCCCAACACCCTCGCGACGTTCGCCGTGAACGGTGCCTCGCTGAAGCTGGTGTCCACCGTGCCGACCGGCGGCAACTGGCCGCGGCACGTGGTCCTCGACCCCGCGGAAAACTGGTTCTACGTCTCGAACCAGCGTTCCGGCACCGTCACCTGGCTGCCCCGCGACCCGGCCACCGGCCTGCCCGGCGCCCCCGCCGGCTCGCTCGCCGTCGGCAGCGTCAACTCCGTTTACTTCGCCTGATCCCCGGTCCCCACTGGAGCACACCATGAGACTGCGCCGCACCCTGCCCTTTTTTGCCGGGCTGGCCCTGCTGGCCGGCTGCGCGCCCACCCAGTCCGCGCCCGCGGGCAGTGGCGGGGACGACAAGACCGGCACCGTCCGCGTCTGGCTGTTCGACGAGGCCAACCGCGCGCCGAAGGAGGCCGCGGTCAAGGAGGCCATCACCGAGTTCAAGGCCGCGCACCAAGGCGTCGAGATCGACGTCCAGTGGGTGCCGGTCGAAGGCCGCGCCGACAAGTTCTCCGGCGCCTTCAACGACCCGAACAACGCCCCGGACGCCGCGGAGTTCGGCAACACCGACGTCTCCAGCTACGCCGCCACCGGCGCGCTGGCCGACCTCAGCGGCGACCTGGCGTCGTGGAGCGAGGGCAAGGACCTCATCCCGACCGTGCTCGACACCGCGAAGTCGGGCGGCAAGACCTACGGCCTGCCCTGGTACACCGGCATCCGCGCGTTGTACTACCGCACGGACGTCTTCACCGAGCTGGGCCTGAAGCCGCCCGCGACGCTGTCCGAACTGGCCGACACCGCCCGCCGGATCCGCGCCGCCAAGCCGGACCTCTACGGCATCGCCGTCGGCGGCAAGTACACCTACGCGATGCTGCCCTTCCTCTGGGCCAACGGCGGCGAGCTGGCGAAGGACAACGGCGGCACGTGGAAGTCGGCCGTCGCCGGCGAGCAGGCCAAGGCCGGCGTCACGCAGTACGCGTCGCTGCTCAAGGACGACGTCTGCCCGCCCGCGCAGTGCGCGAACCTCACCGGCACGCAGAGCGTCACGGCGTTCGCCGGCGGCAAGGCCGGGATGACGATCGGCGGCGACTTCAACCGCAAGGCCGTCGAGCAGGGCGCGGCGAAGGTCAAGTACGCGGTCGTCCCGCTGCCGGGCGCTACCCCGGGCAAGATCGCCCCCGCGTTCGCCGGCGGCAACCTGCTGGGCGTCTTCAACGCGAGCAAGCACCGCAGCCTGGCGCTGGAGTTCATCGAGCTGCTCGGCGGCGCGAAGTACCAGGAGAAGATGTACACCGCGATGGGGAACCTGCCGACGTTGAGCAGCGTGCAGCAGAAGCTCGCCGCGAACGACCCGTTCCTCAAGCCGTTCGTCGACACGCTGAAGTCCGGCACGAAGTTCGTCCCGGCGACGCCGGCGTGGTCGAAGATCGACAGCCAGAACGTCCTCCCGACCGCCGTGCAGCAGATCGCGACCGGCGGCAAGGACCCGGCGGCGGCGCTCGCCGACGCCGCGGCCGCCATGGACAAGGCCTTCGGCTAGTGGTGACCGTCCAAGAAGCCCCCTCCGTCACGGCCCCCGCGAGGCGGCCGAGGCGGCGGGGGGACGGGCGGGCCGCGGCGCTCTACCTCGCCCCGGCGGGCATCCTGCTCGCCGCGATGCTGGCCTACCCGATCTACCAGCTGGTCCTGATCTCGTTCTACGACTACGGCCAGCCGCAGGCCGCGGGCAACGCGCCACTGGTGTTCCTCGGTTTCGCGAACTACGCCGACCTGTTGTCCCAGGCGCAGTTCTGGACCGTGCTCGGCAAGACGGTCGGGTTCGCCGCGGCCTGCGTCGCCGGCTCGCTCATCGTCGGCACCGGGCTCGCGGTGCTGGCTTCGCGGGTGCGCTCGCTGCCCCGGTCGCTGCTGTTCCTGGCCGCACTCGGCGCGTGGTCGACCCCGGCGATCGCGGGCTCCTACGTCTGGCTGTTCCTCTTCGACACCGACTTCGGCCTGGTCAACGAGGTGCTGACCGGGCTCGGGCTGCCGTTCGAGCACCACTCGTGGACGTTCGGCACGCTCGGCGCGTTCGGCCTGGTCGCCGCCGAGGTCGTCTGGTGCTCGTTCCCGTTCGTGCTGGTCACGATGTACGCGGGGATCAAGGGCGTGCCGGACGAGGTCCTCGAGGCCGCGTCGCTCGACGGCGCGTCGGTGTGGCGCACGAGCTGGTCGATCGTGCTGCCGATGGTGCGGCCGCTGCTCATGATCGCGACCGTCCAGTCGATCATCTGGGACTTCAAGGTGTTCACCCAGATCTACGTGATGACCAACGGCGGCGGCGTGGCCGGGCGCAACCTCGTGCTCAACGTCTACGCCTACCAACAGGCTTTCGCCGGGCAGGAATACGGCCTCGGCTCGGCGATCGGAGTCGTGATGACGCTGTTGCTGCTGTCGATCACCGGGCTGTACGTCCGGTCGCAGCGCCGGAGCGCGGCATGGCTCTAGCCGTTCGCCGCCCCGGCCGGCTGATCGCCGAGGCCGTCACGATCGTCATCGCCGGGCTGGTCGCCTTCCCGCTGTACTGGATGCTGCTCTCGGCGGTGAAGCCGCCGGGTGAGATCCAGTCGGCGACCCCCAAGCCGTGGACGTTCAGCCCGTCGTTCGACAGCTTTTCGCGCGTGCTCACGGTTTCCGGCTTCGGGCGCTTCTTCCTCAACAGCCTGCTGGTGGCCCTGGTCGTCGTGGCGCTGTCGCTGCTGCTGTCGTTCCTTTCGGCGGTCGCGCTGACGCGGTTCTCGTTCAAGGGCCGGACCGTGCTGCTGGTGATGACGCTGGTCGCGCAGATGGTGCCGGTGGAGGCGCTGACCATCCCGCTGTTCTTCCTGATGCGCCAGATCGGCGGCGCGGTGCCGGCGTTCGGGCTCAACGAGCTGGGCTCGCTGGTGCTGGTGCACCTGGCGTTCAGCCTGCCGTTCGCGATCTGGATGCTGCGCGGGTTCGTCGCCGCGGTACCGGTGGAACTGGAAGAAGCGGCGAAGCTCGACGGCGCGTCGCGGATGCGGTTCACCTGGCAGATCCTGTTCCCCTTGGTGGCGCCCGGACTGGTCGCGGTGAGCGTGCTCGCGTTCATCCACGCCTGGAACGACTTCCTGTTCGCCAAGACGTTCATCATCTCCAAGACCGAGAACCAGACGCTGCCGCAGGCGATCCTGGTGTTCTTCAAGCCGGAGGACACCGACTGGGGCGCGGTGATGGCGTCCTCGACGTTGATGACCATCCCGGTGCTCGTGTTCTTCGTCCTCGTCCAGCGACGGCTGGTGTCCGGCATGGCCGGCGCCGTGAAGGGCTGACATGTCTTCGTTCGACACCCTGCTCCCCCGGCCGGTTTCGGTGACGCCCGCCGAGGGGTCGTGCCCCTGGCCGTCCCCTGTGGACGTTCGTTCCGCTTCGCTGCCGCCGGAGGGGTACCGGCTGGAGATCTCGCCGTCCGGCGTGGTGCTGTCCTGCGCCGACGCGGCCGGGGAGTTCTACGGGCGGCAGACGTTGCGCCAGCTCGCGGGCCCGGACGCGTTCCGGGCCGCTTCGCTCGAAACCGGGCTTTCCCTGCCGTGCGGCGTGGTGGAAGACCACCCGCGGTTCGGCTGGCGCGGCTGCCTGCTCGACGTCGCCCGGCACTTCCGGACCAAGGCCGAGGTCCTCCGGTTCGTCGACCTGCTGGCCGCGCACAAGCTGAACGTGCTGAACCTGCACCTCACCGACGACCAGGGCTGGCGCTTCGACGTCCCGGAGTACCCGAAGCTGACGTCGGTGGGCGGCTGGCGGCCGTCGTCGATGACGGGCAGCGGGGGCGCGCAGGACGGCCGCCCGCACGGTGGTTTCTACACCGGCGACGACCTGCGGGAGATCGTCGCCTACGCGGCCGCGCGGGCCATCACGGTGGTGCCGGAGATCGACATCCCGGGCCACGCGCGGGCGGCCCTGGCCGCTTATCCCGCGCTGGGCACCGAGTCTTCGTACGAAATCTGGACGTCTTGGGGCATCAGCACTTCGCTGCTCTCGCCATCCGAGTCCACTTTGGACTTCTTCCGCACGGTGTTCGACCACCTGCTGGAGATCTTCCCGTCGCCGGTGATCGCGCTGGGCGGCGACGAGACGCCGGGCGCGACCGACGAGCACCGCGCGTTCGTCCGCCTGCTGGCCGAGCACCTGGCGGCGCGCGGCCGGACGCCGATGGGCTGGGACGAGGTCCTCGACATCGGCGGCCTCCCCCCGATGGTGATCGGCTCGTGGCGGAACGAGGCCGCCGGCCTGCGGGCGGCCGAGGCCGGCCACGACGTCGTCATGTGCCCGGAGCAGCACGTCTACCTCGACCACCGCCAGGCCGAGCACCCGGACGAGCCGATCCCGGTCGGCATGGTGCACACGCTGGCGGACGTCTACGCGTACGAGCCGGCGCTCACCGGCCCGCGGCTGCGCGGCGTACAGGCGCAGGTGTGGAGCGAACACCTCGACAGCGTCCGGCGCGTCGACTACATGGCGTTCCCGCGGCTGTCGGCGTTCGCGGAGGTCGCGTGGAGCAGTGGCGCGCGGGACTACGCGGAGTTCCTGCCGCGGTTGCGCGACCACCACCTCCCGCGACTGGACGCGCTCGGCGTCGAGTACCGGCCGCTGGCGGGACCGCACCCGTGGCAGACCCGGCCGGGCGTACCGGGCCGGCCACGCTGATTCAGCGGTTCCGCAGCGGTGCGCCGGCGTCTTGAATGACTCATTCAGGACCTCCGAAGACCTGAATGAGTCATTCAAGACGTGGGGCGAGCGGGTCACCGGCGGCAGAGTGGCCCGGCCGCGTGACTTTGCCGGGACCCCGTCGCCAGACGTCATGAACGACCCGTTCATGACGTCCCACGCGCCCACCGGCTGTCGATGGCTCAGGGCAGCAGCGTCACCTCGAACGAGCGCGTCGGGCCGGTGTTGCCCGCCGCGTCGATGGACCGGTACTCGATGCGGTGCCGGCCGTACCCCGGCGTCCGCGTCGCGAACGGGGACACCGTCAGGCCGCCGGAGCCGAGGTTGCCGTACGCCAGGCCGTCGATGTCGGTGCCGCGCGGGGTGAACAGGTACGGCGCGTTGGGGTCCGTCGGCCAGCCGTAGTACTTGTGCCAGCCGTCGCCGTCCACGCGGAACTCCGCCATCCCGTCCGACGGCGTCAGGCGCATCGTGAACGAGCCGTGGACCACCTCGCCCGCCGGTGCCTCGGCCGTCGTGGCCGGGCCCGTCGCGTCCACCGTCCAGGTCAGCGTCGTGCCGCCGGTCGTCGCCGTCAACGTGTGCGCGCCGCGCGTCTCCGCGAGGGCGAAGTCTGCACCGCTCCCGGCCGGCTTTCCGTCGAGGCTCCAGCGGACCGGCGGGATCGACCCCGTCGGCTCCCCCGTCTCGACGTAGACGACGTCGTGCCCGCCCACCGGCTGCGCGGTCGGGGTCGACGCCACGACGGACGGGCCGCTCGCGGGCGGCGTCACCACCGAGGTGTCCACCGTCCAGGTGCGCGTGGCCGACGGCCGGACCGCCGGGTCGCGGACGAACGGCGTCGGGTCGGTCACCGTCGCCGTCAGGGTGTGCTTGCCCGGCTTCACGTGTGCCTGCCGCAGGTCGAGGGCCTCGGAACCACGCAGCGGACGGCCGTCGAGGGTCCAGCGGACGTCCAGGCGGTGGCTCACCGGGTGCATCGTCCGCAGCCACACGACCCGGTCGGCGCCGATCGTCCCGGCCGGCGTGCCGCCGCTGACGAGCGGGACCTTCGCCGAGATCCGCTGCGTCATCCGCTCGCGGCCGACCTGGTCGAAGGCGTAGCCGAGGGTCTTCATCATCGAGTGCGCGCTCGGCCGCCACACGCCGGTCTGCGTGTACAGGCCGCCTTCGAAGCGGCCGATCGAGCCGCCGGCCTCGCTCGGCTCGCCGAGCCAGCGCCACCACTTCGCGTGCTGGTCGCGCATCTCCTTTTCGGTCAGCAGGGTGTGGTGGATCGAGGACGGCTCGCCGCCTTCGTAGGCGCCACCGGGAACCGCGCGCGCGTAGTAGTCGTATTCGTCGTCGAGGCCGCCGAGCGAGTGCCCGAGTTCGTGCGGCGAGATGAGCGCGGACAACGCGTTCCCGCCCGACGCCGTCGCGTACGAACCGCCCGCGCCGCCGTAGGTGCTGCTGTTGCCGAGCGCCAGGATCTGCCGGTTCGCCGGGGTGGTGCCGGGCACGAGGTCGGCGTACCGCTGCGCCGCGGCGTCGTCGACGGTGAGCAGGCGCTGCACGCTCTGTGCGTTGCAGCCGCCCCAGAAACCCATGTCCAGCGGGGTGTTCTTCTTCGGCGCGTCGAGTGAGGGGTCACAGTCCACACCGGACTCGGGCGAGGCGATCGACACCGCGAAGACGTTGAAATAACTGCGGTAGGACTTGAACGGCTCGAGCGACCAGAGCGTGCTGACGTGCCGCTGGACGTCGGCGAAGAACTTGGGCTGTTCGGCCGCGGTGTAGCCGTCCCCGAGGACGACGAGGTTGAACCGCTGCGAGACCGGCCCGGTCACCTGGACGTCGGTGACGGTGCCGGCGGGTTCTTCGGCTTGCGCCGGCGTGGCGGCTCCGGCGGCGATCAGCAGTGCGGCGAAGATCCCGGCCCACTTCCGCATGGCGGCACTCCCCTGGTCGGTGATCTTCCCGGTGTACCGCACGGGCCGCGCCGCCGGAACCGCCGGAAGTCGGAGGCTCGCCGTATAGGTCGTTATACGCGAGTCAGCCGGTACCAGACCTCCGGCCGGCCGACCTGGCCGTAGTGGGGTTCGCGGTGGGCCATCCCGTTGTCCGCCAAGTACTCCAGGTACCTGCGGGCCGTCACCCGCGAAGCACCGATCGCCGAAGCCGCCGCTCCCGCCGACAGGCCTTCCGCCGCTCCGGAAAGCGCGTCCTGGATGGCTTCCAGGGTCTGGACGCTCATCCCCTTGGGCAGCGGCGGCTGCTCGGTCGTGCGCAACGCGCCGAGCGCGCGGTCGATCTCGGCCTGGCCGGTCACCTCGCCGGACGCGTCGCGGAACTCCGCGTAGCGCTCCAGCTTCTCGCGCAGGGTCGCGAACGTGAACGGCTTGAGCAGGTACTGCACCACTCCGACCGACACCGCCGCCTTCACCAGCCCGAGGTCCCGCGCCGACGTCACGGCGATGACGTCGATCGGGAGCCCGGCTGCGCGCAGGGAACGGCACACCGCCAGGCCGTGCGTGTCGGGGAGGTAGAAGTCCAGCAGCACGAGGTCGACCGGCTCGCGTTCGCAGAACCGCAGGGCTTCGCCGCCGGAATGGACGACGCCGGCGACCGAAAAGCCGGGGAGCCGCTCGACGTACACGCGGTGCGCCTCGGCCGCGACCGGCTCGTCCTCCACCACCAGCACGCGGATCACCGGTTCGCCTCCTGCCGCGGCAGCCGGACGGTGAACACCGCGCCGCCGTCCCGGCCGACGTCCACCGTGCCGCCGTAGCGGCGCACCGCCTGCCCGACCAGCGCCAGCCCGAGCCCGTGGCCGTCCTCCGCTTTCGTCGACCAGCCGCGTCGGAACACATCGGCGTCTTCGGGGACGCCGGGCCCGGTGTCGGCCACGCGCAGCAGCAGGCCGTCGTCGTCGGAGCGGGCCGTGACGACGACCTTCGGGTGCCCGCTGCCGCGCACCGCCGCGTCGAGGCCGTTGTCGATCAGGTTGCCGAGGATGGTCACCAGGTCGCGTGCCGCGACCCCGTGCGAACCGTCGTCGATCACGGTGTCCGGCGTGACGGTCAGCTCGACCCCGCGCTCGCTCGCCTCGGCGGCCTTGCCCAGCAGCAGCGCGGCCAGCACCGGCTCGGCGACGGCGCCGACGACCCGGTCGGTCAGCTCCTGCGCCAGCGCGAGCTCGGCGGTCGCGAACTCCACCGCCTGCTCGGGTTTTCCGATCTCCACCAGGGAAACGACCGTGTGCAGCCGGTTCGCCGCCTCGTGCGCCTGCGACCGCAACGCCTCCGCGAGGCCGCGCGCGGTGGTCAGTTCCCCGGTCAGCGTCTGCAGTTCCGTGTGGTCGCGCAGGACGACGACGGTGCCCTGCGCGCGGCCGCCCGAGCGGACGGCGGTCGTGCTGACCAGCAGCACCCGGGCGTCGGTCAGGTGCAGTTCCTCGGCGCGGTTCTCCGCCGACGTGAACGCCCGCGCCAGCTCGTCCGGCAGTCCGAGGGAGGCCAGCTCGCGCCCGACCGGGTCGGCGTCGAGACCGAGCAGGGCACGCGCGCCGTCGTTGCACAGGCGGATGCGCCCGTCCCGGCCGACGAGCAGCACGCCCTCCCGGACCGAGTGCAGCACGGCTTCGTGGTACTCGAAGAGGTTGCTCAGCTCGTCCGGCGCGATCCCGCGGGTCTGGCGCCGCAGCCGGGCGCTGATCAGCCAGCCGCCCAGCGCCCCGACGAGCAGGACCGCCCCGGCGACGCCGAACAGCGGCCAGAGCCGTTCGCGCAGCTCGGCCGAGATCGCCGCGACGGTGATCCCGACGGCGACCAGCGCCACCACCCGCTGCCCCGGCCCGAACACCGGCACGACCGTGCGCACCGACGGGCCGAGCGAGCCGGTGTAGGTCTCGGTGTAGGGCTGACCCCGTTGCGCCTGCGTGATGGTCCCGATGTAGTGCTGGCCGATCAGCGCCGGAGTCGGGTGGGTGTAGCGGATCCCGTCCGGGCTCATGATCGTGATGAAGTCGACGTGGGTGTCGGCCTGCACGCGCAGGGCGAACGGCTGCAGCGTCGCGCTCGGGTCCGATGTGGCCACCGCGGCGGCGACGGTCGGGGCGTCGGCCACCGCCGAGGCCACCGCGCGGACCTGGTCACGCGCGTTCTCGTTCACCGCACGGGACGCGTCGAGGTAGGCGAACGTGCTGCCGGCGCCGGCCAGCACGCAGAGCACGACCAGCTGCAGCACGAGCAGCTGGCGGGCCAGGCTCCAGCGGGACCGCATCGTCGGGGGCACCTCCTCATACCAGCACACGCGCTCCCCCGGTGTCCGAACGGGACGGTCGCGCGAACTCAATGAACACAAGTGAGCCGGGTCACCGAAGTGCGCCTACAGTGTGCCGCAACCTGGAACACCCCTGAGCTGGAGGCAACGGTGCCGACCCCACCGACCACCGAGGAGACCCCGCGCAAGCGGGACAAGACCCACTACCTGTACCTGGCCGTGATCGTCGCGGTCCTGCTCGGGATCCTGGTGGGCTTCCTCTTCCCGGGCTTCGCCAAGGGCCTCAAGCCCCTCGGCGACGGCTTCGTCAACCTGATCAAGATGATGATCTCGCCCATCATCTTCTGCACGATCGTCATCGGCGTCGGCTCGGTCGCGAAGGCGGCGAAGGTCGGCAAGGTCGGTGTGATGGCACTGGTCTACTTCATCGTGATGTCGACCTTCGCGCTCGCCATCGGCCTGGTCGTCGGCAACCTGCTGCACCCGGGCACCGGGCTGCACCTGAACCCGGCCGACGTGAAGAGCGTCCAGAAGTCCGCCTCCGGCGCCGAAGGCCCGGTCGACTTCCTGCTCGGCATCATCCCGAAGACGCTCGTCTCCGCCTTCACCGAAGGCGAAGTGCTGCAGACGCTGCTGGTCGCGCTGCTCGTCGGGTTCGCGCTGCAGAAGCTGGGCCCGAAGGGCGCCCCGATCCTGCGCGGTGTCGAGCACCTGCAGAAGCTGGTCTTCCGGATCCTGGCGATGATCATGTGGGCCGCCCCGATCGGCGCGTTCGGCGCCATCGCCGCGGTGGTCGGCGCGACCGGCTGGGCCGCGTTGAAGAGCTTGGCCGTGATCATGATCGGGTTCTACGCGACCTGCCTGGTGTTCGTGTTCGTGGTCCTCGGGCTGGTGCTCTGGTTCGGCGCCCGCGTCAGCATCCTGAAGCTGCTGCGCTACCTCGGCCGCGAGTTCCTGCTGATCCTGTCGACGTCGTCGTCGGAGTCGGCGCTGCCGCGGCTGATCGCGAAGATGGAGCACCTCGGCGTCGACAAGTCCGTCGTCGGCATCACCGTGCCCACCGGGTACTCGTTCAACCTCGACGGCACCGCGATCTACCTGACCATGGCGACGCTGTTCATCGCCGCGGCGCAGGACGAGCCACTGTCGATCGGCGCGCAGATCGGCCTGCTGGTCTTCATGATCATCGCGTCGAAGGGCGCCGCGGGCGTGTCCGGCTCCGGCATCGCGACCCTGGCCAGCGGCCTGCAGTCGCACCGGCCGGAACTGGTCAACGGCGTCGGCTTCATCCTCGGCATCGACCGGTTCATGTCGGAGGCCCGCGCGCTGACGAACTTCGCCGGCAACGCCGTCGCGACCGTCCTCATCGGAAACTGGACCAAGGAGTTCGACCGCGAACAGGCGCAGCGCGTGTTCGCCGGGCAGGCGCCGTTCGACGAATCGACGATGGTCGACGAAGAGCGGGAACCGGCGGAAGCCGTCGCGAAGTAACCCTTCGACGTTCGTGCTCATGCCCCCGCTGAGCACGAGCCACCGCGGGCCGCGGTGCGAGTCTCCCCGACCTCGCACCGCGGCCCGTTCCACGTTTCAGGCCACGTCGTAGGCGACGCGCGCCGCGGCGATGTCGTCGCGGTGCCGTTCCGCCCAGCCGAGCAGGCCGTTCAGCGACTGGTACAGCTCCTTGGCCATCGGCGTGGCTTCGTACTCCACCCGCGGCGGGACCGTGGGGTAGATCGTGCGCTGCAGCAGGCCGTCGCGCTCGAGGTTGCGCAGGGTCAGCGTCAGCATCCGGCGACTGATCCCGTTGACCGCGCGTTCCAGCTCGGTGAACCGCACGGGCCCGCGGATGGCTTCCAGCAGGATGCCGATCGCCCACTTCCCGCTGATGCGGTTGATGACCTCCAGCACGGTGCAGACATCGAGTTTTTCCGGGTCGATCTCCGTGACCTGGACAGGTACACCGATGTTCCCCTGGGACATGGAAGTGCCTCCTTACGCGGGCCCCCATGGTCACACATGATGGGCACTGTTACAAGAAGTGCCCTGGCGACGACCAGGGGGAACTCGACTGGAGGGGCCTCACATGGCCGAGAACCACCCCACCCGCTCCCGCGGCCTCGCGTTGGCGGTGCTGTGCGCCGCCTCGCTGATGGTAGTGCTCGACAGCAGCATCGTCGCGGTGGCGCTGCCCGCCATCCAGGCCGACCTCGGGTTCACCCCCGCCGGGCTCGCCTGGGTGGTCACCGCCTACCTGGTCGCGTTCGGCGGCCTGCTCCTGATCTCCGGCCGGCTCGGCGACCTGCTCGGCCGCCGCCGCGTCTTCCTCGGCGGGCTGACGCTGTTCACGCTGGCTTCGCTGGTCGCGGGCCTCGCGTCGGACGCCGGTGTGCTGGTCGTGTCGCGGTTCGCCCAGGGCGTCGGCGGGGCGCTCGCGTCGGCCGTGGTGCTGGGGATGATCGTCACGATGTACCCGGAGCCGCGGGCCCGGGCGAAGGCGATCGGCGTCTACAGTTTCACGCAGGCGGCGGGCGCGTCGATCGGGCTGATCGCGGGCGGCGCGCTGACGCAGGCGCTGAGCTGGCACTGGACGTTCTACGTCAACCTGCCGATCGGCGTGGCCGCGCTGCTGCTGGCCGTCCGGGTCGTTTCGCCGGAGCCAGGGACGGGCCTGCGGGCGGGCTTGGACGTGCTCGGCGCGGTGCTCGTCACCGGCGCCGTGATGCTCGGCGTCTACGCGATTTCGTCCGCGGTGTGGAGCGCGCTGGCCGTGGCGGTCGTCCTGCTGGCCGCGTTCGTGCTGCGGCAGGCGAAGGCGCGCACCCCGCTGCTGCCGCTGCGGCTGTTCCGGATCCGCGCGGTGACCGGCGCGAACCTGGTGATGGTGCTGATGGTCGCCGGCATGCTCGGCTTCCAGTTCGTCACGGCGTTGTACCTGCAGCAGGTGCTGGGCCTCGACGCGCTGCGCACCGGCGTCGCGTTCCTGCCGGTGCCGCTGGTGATCGCGGTGGCCTCGCTCGGCTTCGCGGACAAGCTCACCGCGCGCTTCGGGCCGCGGGCGGTGCTGCTGTCCGGGCTCGGCCTGGTGATCGTCGGCCTGGTGCTGCTGACGCAGGTGTCGGATTCCTACTTCACCGGCGTGCTGCCGCCGTTGCTGGTGATGGGCCTGGGCGCGGGTGCGGCGCTCCCGGCGCTGATGGGCTTGGCGATGGCCGACGTCCCGGCGTCGGACGCGGGGGTGGCGTCGGGCCTGATCAACACGACCCAGCAGGTCGGCGCGGCGATCGGCACGGCGGTTCTGGCTTCGGTGGCCGCGTCCCGCACGGCGAGCCTGGGCGGCGATCACCGGGAGGCACTGGCGGCGGGGTTCCGGCTGGCGTACGGCGTCAGCGCGGGCTTCCTGGTGGCCGCGGTGGCGCTGGGGGCACTGGTGCTGGCGCGCCGCACCCGCCGGGCCCCCGCTCCGGCTCCCGCCGCAGAGCCTGCGGTCTGCACCGCCGGTCGCGCCTGACCCGCCTCAAGCGCCCCAATGTGGCGTTCGGTGCGTCTGACGCACCGAACGCCACATTGGGTGCGCTGGACGCAACCAACGCCACATTGGGGCGCTCGGGGCCGGGTGATCAGGCGAGGTAGGCAGAAAGGCCGCGGTGGCCCCGCCGCATCATCAGCGCGTGGTTCGCGCGGAACAGCGGCCGGGCCACCGCGTCGAGGCGCCGCAGCAACTCCTTGCGAGCCTGGACTTCCTGGGTGATCTCCAGCAGTGTGCCCGCGCCCGCCGCGCGGACCGCACCGGCCAGTACCCCGTCGAGGTCGCCGCTGAGCCTGACCCGCATCAGGCCCGTGCGCTCGTCCTGGTGGTCCCGGTGCATCCGGACGACGAGCCGGAACGGCAGCCGGGACCGGCAGACCAGTTCGGCGGTGTCGTCGTCCACGCGGCGCACCGCGCGGACGTCCGACCACCACCGCGGGTAGCCGGCGAGGTCGGTGACCACGCCGAACACCCGCTCGGGCACGGTTCCCGGCAGCAGCCACGTGCTGCGGAACCGGTAGCTCGCGCCCGCCAAGCCCGTCACACCTGAGCCGAGACCAGCTTCCGGCCGTCCACCGTGACGATGTCGACCGACTTGACGTCGTCGGGCGCGACCAGCGCGGACCCGTCGAGCGAGAAGCCCTGGCTCTCCCACTTCTCCGACACCTGCCAGCTGCCGGCGGTCACCGACTGGCCGCCCTTCGTGGTGACCTGCAGCAGGCACTTCTCCCCGGCTTGGACGCCCTTCACCGCGACGTTCACCCGGACCCAGCCCTGGAACGGGCTCACCGAAGCGGCCAGCTGCACGCCGGTCGAGGCGTCCGTCGCCCGGACGTCCTTCGTCCCCGGTACCACCGTCGGCTGGCTCGGCACCGCGACGTCGCTGGACGCCGTCTGCCGTCCGACCAGGACACCGCCGCCGAGCGCGGCCACCACCAGCACCGCCGCCGCGACGAGGGCCAGGCCCCGCCTCGACGTCGACCGGGTGGCGGGTGCCGCCTGTTCTTCGTCGCGCACCCGGCGCAGGGTCTTCTGCAGCAGCAGGTCCCCGCCTTCGGGCGGCCCGTCGAGGAACGCCTCGGGCGGTACCTCGTCGAGCGACTCGCGCAACGCCACGAGCTCGTTCAGGTCGAACCGGCACTGCGCGCAGGTCTGCAGGTGCCGCCGCTCGAAGTCGGCCGCCTCCGCCGGGTCGAGCGCGCCGAGGGCGTACGCGCCGAGCTGCGTGTGACTCTCGTCGACCGAGTTCATCGCGCCACCTCCGTTCCGCTCGAAATCATCGCTGCTCTCAGTGCTCTCAGTGCGTAGTACGACCTTGATTTCACGGTACCCGGTGCGACGCCCAGTGTTCTCGCCGCTTCGGCCACCGTCCGTCCCCGGTAGTAGATCTCCACCAGGACCTCTCGGTGCTCGTTCGAAAGGCCGTCCATCGCGCCGAGCACCGTCATCGAGTCGACCACGCCCTGGGCGTGGTCGCGCTCGACGGCCGGCGTCGGCACGCCTTCGGCCGGTTCGGCCACCTCTTGGGGCCGCGCCGCCCGGGCGCGGGCCCGGTCGGTGACCAGGTTGCGCGCGACGGTCAGCAACCAGCCGCGCACCGAGCCCTTCCCGTCGTTCTGCAAGTCGTCCGCGTGCTTCCACGCTCGGACGAGCGTCTCCTGGACCACGTCCTCGGCCGCCGCCCGATCACCGGTCAGCCTCGTCGCGTAGGCCAGCAGGCTCCGCCCGTGTTCGGCGTACAGCTGCCGAATCAAGTCCTCGCCCTTGGCCTTCTTAGGCCGCCTGCCTCCTATGGCCACCCTCGTCCTCCCGACGGTGTTCTGAGTCGGCGAGGACAGTACTGCAACCCGCAGGGCCACCGGCGGTGCGTGCGCCGAGCGCAGCGCGACCATGGTGTTCATCGGCTGCCCGTCCTTCCTCGTTCTGCCCGGAAATCCGTCGGTGGTCAGTACCCGGAGCCGCCGGCCTTGCCGCCCGCGGTCACCTTGCTGCCGTCCGGGGCGACCGCGAACCAGGTGCCGTTGGCACCCTGGCCGTTCAGCTCGCCCGCCGCCTTGTCGCCCGAGAACCCGTACAGCGGCCAGCCGTTGAGCGTGATCTGCTTGCTGCCGTCCTTGCGGGTCGTCGTGCCGACCTGGGTCTCCTGGATGCCCTTCAGCATCGGGGTGGCCACCCCCGCGAGCAGCGGCGGCCACGCGGTCGCGCACTCGCCCTCGCAGGTGGACGTCGGCGGCTGCGAGAGGTCCTTGTCGAACCGGTAGAGCGTCTTGCCGTCGGCGTCGGTGACCACGGCCCCGACCCCGTTGATCGTCGCGACCGCGAGCATCTTGTGCCCCGGCTCACCGTGTTGCGGCCCTTGGGCGCCGTCGGCCATCTCACCGCAGGCGGACAACGTGGCGACGGCGACGAGCGCGACCGCGCTGGCGACGACCGGCCGGGAACGGTTCATGACGTTTCTCTCCTCGGTGAGGGCGGCACCGCCGTCCGGCGGACCTCGACATCGGGTAACACGGACGGTCGCCGGGAACGGTTCAGCCGGGATCGCGCGCGATTCGGCGCAGGCGCGAGGGTGGATTGGTGCGTCCCGGTGATCGGCACGATCTTGTCGCCGGGCGGGCCCGGTTCCTAAGCTGGACGCACGCCGCCCCCGCCGTTCCCGGGAGCCGCCGTGTCCGTGAAACCCCTTGTGCTGGTGGCATTGCTGGCCGCGGGCTGTGCCGCCGCCCCGCCGTCGTTCACGGCGGCCCTGACCTCGCCGACGGACGTGGTGCTCAGCTGGCCGGACGACGGCGCCGGGCACCGCGTCGAGTACGCGAACGACCCGGCCGGCCCGTGGACGACGCTGCGGTTCCTCCCGCCGCACACGACGAGCTACCACCACCCGGACCTCATCCCGGAGACGCCGTTCTACTACCGGGAGCAGCCGTTCACCGGCCCGGTCTCGACGGAGCTGCACGCCGAGACTTCGGGCGGCACGGTGACGTTCACGTGGGCCGACCGCTCACCGGACGAGGCCGGGTTCCTCGTGGAGATCCGCCGTCCGGGCGCGCCGGACTTCGACCCGGTCGAGGTGACCGACCCGGACGTGACGACGTGCACGCTCTCGCTGCTGCCCGGCGAGGAGAACTCGGCCTTCCGGCTCCGGGCGCTGCACTACGGCCCGCTCTCCCCGGTGGTCCACCAGACCACCGGGAAGGAGCGGTGAGCCGTCAGTCGGCCGTGAGGACCGTCCGCAGGAACTCGCCCGTGTAGCTGCCTTCGACGCCGGCGACGTGCTCCGGCGTGCCCTCGGCGATCACCGTGCCGCCGCCTGAGCCGCCTTCGGGGCCCATGTCGATGATCCAGTCGGACGTCTTGATCACGTCGAGGTTGTGCTCGATCACGATCACCGAGTTGCCCTTGTCGACCAGGCCGTTGATCACGCCGATCAGCTTGTTGATGTCCTCGAAGTGCAGGCCGGTGGTCGGCTCGTCGAGGATGTACACCGTCTTGCCGGTCGAGCGCTTCTGCAGCTCGCTGGCGAGCTTGACGCGCTGCGCCTCGCCGCCCGACAGCGTCGGCGCGGGCTGCCCGAGCCGGACGTAGCCGAGGCCGACGTCCACCAGCGTCTGCAGGTGGCGGTGGATGGCCTTGATCGGCTCGAAGAACTCCGCGGCCTCCTCGATGGGCATGTCGAGCACGTCCGAGACGGTCTTGCCCTTGTAGTGCACCTCGAGGGTTTCCCGGTTGTACCGCGCGCCCTTGCAGACCTCGCAGGGGACGTAGACGTCCGGCAGGAAGTTCATCTCGATCTTGATCGTGCCGTCGCCGGCGCACGCCTCGCAGCGCCCGCCCTTGACGTTGAACGAGAACCGGCCCTGCTGGTAGCCGCGCACCTTCGCTTCGGTGGTCGCCGCGAACAGCTTGCGGACGTGGTCCCAGACGCCGGTGTAGGTGGCCGGGTTGGACCGCGGGGTCCGCCCGATCGGCGACTGGTCGACGCGCACCAGCTTGTCGACGTTGTTCAGGCCGTTCACGCGGGTGTGGCGGCCGGGCACCTGGCGAGCGCCGTTGAGCTTGTTCGCCAGCACCGTCGCGAGGATGTCGTTCACCAGCGTCGACTTGCCCGAGCCCGAGACGCCAGTCACCGAGACCAGGCAGCCCAGGGGGAAGGAGACATCCAGCCCGCGCAGGTTGTGCTCGCGCGCGCCGACGACCGTCAGCTGCCGCTTCTTGTCGACCGGGCGCCGGATCGCCGGGATGTCGATCTTCCGGCGGCCGGACAGGTACTGCCCGGTCAGCGATTCCTTGCTCTTCAGCAGCTTCTTGTACGGTCCACTGTGGACGATGTGGCCGCCGTGCTCGCCCGCGCCCGGGCCGATGTCGACCACCCAGTCGCTCGAGCGGATCGTGTCCTCGTCGTGCTCGACGACGATCAGCGTGTTGCCCAGGTTCCGCAGCCGGGTCAGCGTCTCGATCAGGCGGTGGTTGTCGCGCTGGTGCAGGCCGATCGACGGCTCGTCGAGCACGTACAGCACGCCGACCAGGCCCGAGCCGATCTGCGTGGCCAGCCGGATCCGCTGCGCTTCGCCACCCGAAAGGGTGGCCGACGCGCGGTCGAGCGAGAGGTACGTCAGGCCGACGTCGAGCAGGAAGCGCAGCCGCGCCTGGATCTCCTTGAGCACCGCGCCGGCGATCATCGACTCGCGCTGCCCCAGCTCCAGCTCGTCGAGGAACTGCGACGCCTCCGCGATGGACAGCGCGCAGACCTCGGCGATCGACATGTCGCCGCGGGTCTTGTGCGCCAGCGTCACGGCGAGGATCTCCGGCTTGAGCCGGGTGCCCTGGCAGGCCGGGCACGGCACCTCGCGCATGTAGCCCTCGTACCGCTCGCGCATGTACTCGGACTCGGTCTGCTCCTGCCGCCGCTCTAGGAACGGGATGACGCCCTCGAAGGCCGCGTAGTACGAGCGCTGGCGCCCGTAACGGTTCTTGTAGCGGACGTGGACCTGCTCGTCGACGCCGTGCAAGACGGCCTTCTGGGCGCGGGCCGGCAGGCGCCGCCACGGCGTGTCCATCCGGAAGCCGATGGTCTCCGACAGCGACTCGAGCAGGCGGATGAAGTAGTCCGCGCTCTGGCCGCCCGACCACGGCGCGATCGCGCCCTCGGCCAGCGAAAGCTCGTCGTCCGGGACCACCAGCTCCGGGTCGACCTCCTTGCGGATGCCGATGCCGGTGCACTCGGGGCAGGCGCCGTAGGGCGAGTTGAAGGAGAACGAGCGGGGCTCGAGGTCCTCGATCGCCAGCGGGTGGCCGTTGGGGCAGGCGAGGTTCTCGGAGAAGCCGCGGATGCGGTGCGGGTCGTTCTCCGGCAGGTCGACGAACTCGAGCTCGATCAGCCCGTCGGCCAGCCGCAGCGCCGTCTCGACCGAGTCGGTGAGGCGCTGGCGCGAGCTCGACTTGACGCTCAGCCGGTCGATCACCACGCCGATCTGGTGCTTTTCCTGCTTCTTCAGCTTCGGCGGGTCGGTCAGCGAGTGGACCGTGCCGTCCACGACCACGCGCGCGTACCCCTGCTGCTGCAGGTTCTCGAACAGGTCGACGTACTCGCCCTTGCGCCCGCGCACCACCGGCGCGAGCACCTGGAAGCGGACGCCTTCGTCCATCTCCAGCACCTGGTCGACGATCTGCTGCGGGGTCTGCTTGCTGATCGCCTCGCCGCACTTGGGGCAGTGCGCCTTGCCGGCGCGGGCGTAGAGCAGACGCAGGTAGTCGTAGACCTCGGTGATCGTGCCGACGGTCGAACGCGGGTTGCGCGAAGTGGACTTCTGGTCGATCGACACCGCGGGCGAGAGGCCCTCGATGAAGTCGACGTCCGGCTTGTCCATCTGCCCGAGGAACTGCCGGGCGTACGCCGAGAGCGACTCGACGTAGCGCCGCTGCCCCTCGGCGAAGATGGTGTCGAAGGCGAGGCTCGACTTCCCGGACCCGGACAGGCCGGTGAACACGATCAGGCTGTCGCGGGGCAGGTCGAGATCCACGCCGCGGAGGTTGTGCTCGCGGGCACCGCGAACAACGAGGCGATCAGCCACGCCAGGGTCCTCTCAATGTCTTCTTCAGTGCGGTCGCCGACCCGGTTTCAGGGTGCACGGGTGGCCGCGATCCATGCTACGAGCCACCACCGACAAAAACGGGTTCCGCGTCCTTGACCTGCGGTTCTTCGGGCTTTCGACGTCTGGTGAGCCACCGGTGGGCCGGTCGTTCGACCCCCGCGGTGACCGCCCAGCCGGCCAGCACGGCGGCGCCGACGACCGCGGGCAGCCGCAGCCAGCCGGGCAGGCCGAGGTCGAGCAGAGCGCGGGCCAGGATGTAACCCAGTTCCTGGTGCACCAGATAAAGACCATACGAGATGCCCGCGAGCCAGGTGACGGCCGGGGCGATCCGCGCCAGCCCGGGGAACCGCCAGTCCGGGCCGCGGGCGGCCAGGCAGACCAGCAGCAGGAGCACGGCGAACCCGATCGTGGACGGCCAGCGCAGCGCGTCCTGCGCCAGCGCGACGTGGAACGGGAAGACCTGCAGGTCCTGCGCGGCGACCGCGGCGAAGACGAACAGCGCGGCGTGCCACGTCTTCAGCCGGTGCTGCGCCCACAGCCAGATCGCGACGCCGATCGCGAAGACGTGCAGCCGGTGCAGGCCGAGGCCGTAGTAGAACGTCTCGACGACCGGGCTCGCCGTCCCCGGCGGGAAGACCACGAAGCGCAGCGCGAGCGGCACCAGGATCAGCGCCCACAGCAGGGCGACGGTCAGCCGGTGGGTGCGCCACGACCGCGGCCACAGCAGGGCGGCGCCGGTGAAGGCCATGAGCTGGACGGGCAGCGTCCAGTAGGAGCCGTCGAGGTAGTAGAACGTCTCCGACCGGATGCCCCACTCCTGCACCATGCCGAGGTTGGCGAGGAGGTCCAGCCAGGTCGGGATGTACCACGGCGACGGGTTCGTCGGCGGCCCCTGCGGCACCCCGAAGAGGAACCCGGTGATCCCGGGCGGGTAGGGCAGGCCGCTGAAGGAGATGGCCGCCCACCGCGTCACGACGTAGGTCACGAGGACGGCGGCCAGGTACGCGGGTACGAGGCGCGCGACGCGGTTCCACAGCCACCGGCGCGGATTGCCCTTGCGGAGGCTGGCGCAAACGAAGAAGGCGGAGATCACCAGCAGGATCGCGGCGCCGAACTGCGCTGTCACCCGGAAGGGGTACCCCGTGAGTTCGGGGTGCAGCAGGGCGCCCTGGTGGGTGACGTGCCCGAGGATGACCGCGAGGACGGCGACGACGCGGAGGAGGTCCCAGCTGATCCGGCGCGGCGTCGGGGAGGTGGGCACGGTCGTCCTGAGGTCGGGCTGGCTGGGGGTCGCCGTGAGCCTACGTGCCGCGGCGGCCGTGCGCTCGTGCGGGTGGAACCGCTTGGAGCGAAACGACTACCGTGTGCACGGTGAACATCGTGGACACCTACACCGGGCACGTCGACCCGGGCGGCGACGCCACCCGGCGCACGTTGGACGAGCTGACCATCACCAAGCTGTCCGTCGGCCCGATGGACAACAACACGTACCTGCTGGTGTGCCGGGCGGACAACGAAGCCCTGCTCATCGACGCGGCGAACGACCCGGAGCGGATCTCCGACCTGATCGGCCACGGCCCGGACCGGCCGGCGCTGAAGACGGTCGTCACCACCCACCAGCACCAGGACCACTGGCAGGCGCTGGGCGCGGTCGCGGGGGCGAACGGCGCGAACACGGCGGCCCACCCGCTGGACGCTTCGCCGCTGCCGGTGCCGCCGGACTTCCTGGTCGAGCACGGCGACACGCTGTCGGTGGGCCAGGTCACCCTGTCGGTGATCCACCTGCGCGGCCACACCCCGGGCTCGATCGCGCTGCTCTACCGCGACCCGGCCGGCCACCCCCACCTGTTCACCGGCGACTCCCTCTTCCCGGGCGGCGTGGGGCGGACGACGTCACCGGAGGACTTCGCGTCGCTGCTGGACGACGTCGAGACGCGGATCTTCGGCGAGCTGCCGGACGAGACGTGGTTCTACCCGGGCCACGGCGACGACTCGACGCTGGGCGCCGAGCGGGCGAAGCTGAAGGAGTGGCGCGAGCGCGGCTGGTGACCCGATGAGAGCTGATTCGCCGAGCCTGGAGACCTGGCTGGCCGAGCTGCGCGCGTACGCGGACAGCACGGCCAGCACGGTGCTGAAGCGGGTCTGGAGCTTCCCGGACGACGAGACCCGCGACGAGTTCGTCGCGACGGCGGCGGACCGGCCGGACGCGGAGTTCGACCTGGTGCTTCGCCACCTGCTGATGCCCGCCTGCACCACGCCTGACGACCATTCGCGGCTGGCCTCGGCCCGGGCCACCGGCGCCACGGACGGCGATCCCCACTTCCGGCGGATCGAGGCGTACTACGCGAACCGCACCGACCAGCCGCCGTGGGCCGGGATCCGGTGGGTGCTGGATCTCCTGCCGGACCACCCGCACTCGGCGTTGCAGGCGACGGAGGCGTACCTGGTGGCGCACGCGCGGTCGATGCCGACGGCGGTGGCGCACGCGACCGATGATGCGGAGGCGCTGATCCGGGCGCGGTACATCGGGCTTCCTTCGTCCGTGGATGCGCGGCGAGAGCTGCTCGGCGAGCTTGGTCCGCGGGAGTTCTCTCGGTTGGCCGGGTCGGTGTGCACCGGCGCGGAAGTGCTGGCCGTCTCCCGGCGGGAGAAGCCGGTGGGGGTGGACGTGGTCCGGTCACTGGGCGAGGGCGTCGTGGTCACGGCGAGCACGTTCACGCGGGCGGCCGTGGAACTGGCGGCGAAGACCGGGCGGATCGAGCTGGTCGACGGGGCACGGCTGGTGGGGTTGCTGGACGAGCGGTTCGGCTGGGACTGGCCGCTGCGGCTCGAGCACCTGACGCGGGAGCCGGTGGGAGCGGCCGGACACCGGCACGACCGGACGGCGGCTCCGTGAACCACAACGAAGTGACCGGCCTCGTTTCCGGCACCGTTGTCCAGGCCGGTCACGTCGCCGGGGACATCCACATCCACCCCGGGCGGGACACGACGCCGCCCGATCGCGCGCTGTGGGACGACTTCGCGCGGAAGGGGAAACCGTTCTACCCCACCTTCGTCCGCTTCATGGCGAACGACGGCCACCTCGAGATCGATTTCGCGGAACTCGTCTCGCAGGTCCTCGAACTCACCAAGCTGGGCAGCGACGGGGAAGAACAGGACCGTGGCCTGATCACCGGCTTGGCGCACCCGCTCCGGGAAAAAGCCGACGCGCTGATCGACGCCGCTTCCCGGTACGTTCTCCTGCTCGCCGAATTCGTCAAGGACCGGTCCCGGCCGATGACCGACTGCAACGCGGCCGGTACGGAAGTGGTCAACGCCTATTTCGACCTGGTCATCGCCGGCCTGGACGGCGGGCACACGCCCGCTTGGTTCAGTCTCGACGATCTGCCGTCGTCGTCGGGCGCGACGATGTCCCGCGAGGCCGCCGACCGCGTCCTGTACCGGCAGGTGGACGAGTACGGGAAGAAGTTCTACCCGACGTACGCGAGGGCGATGCGAAGCGCCGGGAAGGTGAACATCGAAGCGGTCACGATGGCCCGCCGGCTGGTGGACCTCGCCGGCATCGGGGGGTCGGGGGCTGCCGACGACGTCATCGGCAGCGCGACCCCCAGCCTGAGCAGCCTCGTGCTCGCCTTGCGCCGGGACGCCCTCGCGCTCTCCCAGGCCTTCGTCGACGTGGCGGCCGGGCGGCCGGTCGTCCGGCAAGACCTCGACTTCACCCCCGTCGCGGCGGCCTTCACCCGTCTTCTCGCCGCCTGCGCGAAAGCCGGTCACCGCCCGAAGTGGTTCAAGCCCCGGGATCTCCGCGGCTGACCCGGTCGGAGCAGCCGGGTAACGATAACGGACGTCAGGGCAACTCCCCGGCGAACCGGACGTCCCCAGCAGACCCAGCGCTGGGACTTCCACCGGTTCTCTCCGCCAGGAGGCCCACATGTCCAGACCCACACGGCGCGCGCTCGCCGCCCTCACCATCCTCATCGCCGGCAGCCTCGCGGCCGCCGCGGGGCCGGCCCAAGCCGCCGATCCCGTCATCCCGGCCATGACGAACATCCGCACTGGCCTCAACACCGGCTTCGACCGGATCGTGCTCGACCTCAGCTCCGGCCCCGCGCCCACCGTCAGCTGCCAGCTCCTCGACGAGCTGACCGCCGACCCGAGCGGGGAAATCGTCTGGCTCACCGGCGAATACTTCGTCAACGTCACCGCCACGCCGGCCGCCGCGCACGATGCCGCCGGGAACCCGACCTACACCGGGCCGCAGAAGTTCCGGACGCGGAATCTGCGGAACGTCATGGCCGTCGCCGTCACCGGGGACTTCGAGGCGCACCTCTCCGTCGGGCTCGGGGTGCGGACCCGGACCGCGGTGAACGTCTTCACGCTCACCGCGCCCAACCGCGTCGTGATCGACGTGGCCTCCTAGCCGCGCTCGTACGGGATCTTCTCCCCCGCCTCCACCGCGAACGGCAGGTTGTTGCCGGCCGGCGGGAGGGGGCACGTGGCGAAGTCCGTGAAGGCGCACGGGAGGTTCACCGCGCGGTTGAAGTCCAGCGTCACCGAACCGTCCGCTGCCGGCGCGCCGACCGGCAGCGAGCGGTTCGCCGCGTACGTCGTCACGCCGCTGGTTTCGTCGGTGAACAGGATGCTCAAGCCGCCGTCCTTGCCGTTGAACGCCGTCAGCGTGTGCGATTCCCCGTCCCGGGAAAACCGGACCACGCCCGGCGCCGTATAGACGTGGCTCAGGCCCTCCACCACCGCACCCACCGTGGTCGGGCGCGGCTCGTCGAACGGCTCGAAGCGCCCCGAAAGGACCCACGACTCCGACGGCTCGTACGCCGGGATGCCGTGGAACTCCCGCAGCACCTCGGCCTTCGGGTCGTGCACGCGGATCAGGTACCCGGACCGGCGGGCCACCTCGATCTCGACGTCGCCCGCCAGCACCCGGGTGCCCGCGCCGCTGTTGAACAGCTCGAACCGGCGGACCTCCGTGATCGGCGCGCCCTCGTGCGTCAGCGAAGCGCCGGCCGGGTCGACGTACGCCGCGTCCGCGTCCTGCCACCAGCGGCCCGGGATGCCGGGGTATTCGCGCGGGGACTCGGTCAGCCAGTCCAGCGACACCAGCGCCAGCCAGCCGTGCGGGGCCGCCAGGTCCGCCTCCCGCTGGGTCTTCCAGTCCTGCCACTCCTGCGTGAACGTGCTCATCGCGGACCCCTTCCCGTCGGCTACGACGGTGCCAACCCGCCGCCGGCGCCGGTATTCCGCGTCCCAGTATCCGGACCCGGGCCCAGCCACGCGATTTCGCGCTCGCCGCCGGCCGGGACGACGATCCGCCGGTAGCCCGGGTCGTCGGCGATGGCGGCGTGGAAGCGGTCGGAGACGATCAGCAGCAGGTCCAGCTCCGGCGCCGCCGCGATCGCCGCCTTCAGCTCTTCGGCCGCGCACAGCCAGGTCGCCAGCGCCACCGCCGCGCCGCCGAAGTGGGGCGGGCGCAGCACGACGTCGCCGTGGTCGGCGGCCACCCGCAGCCGGAGCTTGCCGAACTCGTTGAGGTGGCGGTTGCGGCGCCGCAGCGCCCCGGCCAGCAGCGCGACGAGGTCCGCCGCGATCCAGCCGCGCGGCACAGTCGGCGGGATGATCAACGTCGTGGCGTCGCCCTCGGCCCGGCGGAACCACGTCGGGGTGCGGTAGGGCACCGGGACGCGCTCGAACACCTCGTCCAGCACCGCGTCGAGGGTGACGCCGAGGTGGACCGCGCGAGCCGTCCGGCCCCGGCTCGGCGCGACGATCCCGAGCCGGACGACGGTCGCGGTCACCGGGTCGGTGCGCACGGCCGGCTCAGCCCGCGCCGGGATCGGACGACCACTGCAGCCCGTAGCTGAGCCCCTGGTGCAGGTCGTGGAACTCGAGCCCGACCTCGCCGAGGCTGTTGACCGTCAGCGCGTCGCCGGAGTCGGTGCCGTCGTCGATCACGCGGCCGGGTACGCCGTTGAGCCGCCACACCCGCGCCGGTGGCCCGTCGCGGTCGAACCGCACCCGCACCGAGAACTTTTCGCAGCGGCGCAAGGGGGTCATGACGTAGTACGGCCGCAGCGAAGAGCGCTGCGGCGCGAAGCGGATGCCGTATTCGTGCCGCTGCCCGAGCCGCAACGGGCTCGGCAACCGCATGATGAACTGGGCGTGGCTCGCCGAAACCTGGCGCGCTTCGACGATTTCGCCGCCGAACAGGACGTCCGCGGTGATGGCGGGGACCGGGTCGAGACCCGGGTCGGCGGGGGCACTGAACGAGAGCACCAGCTCGTCGAGCTCGTCGACCTCCGCGACGATCCGGCGTTCCTCCTGCAGGTCCGGCGGGTCGCGGTCGAGCCGGAGCATCGCCTTCATCGACTCGACGTACCAGCCGGCCAGCGGGTGCAGGTCACGCTCGCGCTGGGGCGCGCCGAGCAGCTCGTCGAGCCGGCGGAACGCGAGGTCGATCCGGCGGCGCGCGGTGCGCGGGTCGCGGTCGAGGACGCTGGCCAGCCACGAGATCCGGCGGTCGAGGAACTCGCCGGCAGCCTCTTCGTGCAGGCCGAGGGCAGCCAGCGCGGCCAGCCGCAGGTCACCGGGCAGCCGGCCGCACAGCTCGGTCAGCCGCAGCACGACCTTGTGCCGCGCGGCGGCGGGCGGGTCGTCGTCGGCGATCTCGCAGGCCGCTCGCAGGCAGGGGCCGATCCGCTGGTGCAGGTCGGCCGCGTCGAGCCCGCGGCCGCGGCGCAGTTCGTTCAGTTCGCGCACGAACGGGAACGAGTTCTCCGACGTCATCCCACCCCCCTCCGCGCCGCCGGTGGAAAGAGCTTTCACATTACCAGCGGCCACGGGCGGGAGTGACGTGACAAATCCCGGACACGGGATTCGCGGAATGCCCGGCCGGCCGGCCCCCCGCGTGCCGGCCGGCCGGGTTCCCACCGCGGGGTCAGCGGGCCCCGAAGATCAGGGCCCAGATCGAGTGGCTTTCCATCACACACACCTCCCTCATCGCAGCACCCAGGCCGAGGCGGACAGTGACGCGGAGTCGTGGAACGCCGGAGTGGCGGGCCCCACCGCGTTTCCGGCAGCCACGGCGAATCCCGCGACGGCACCGGCCACGAACGCGGCGAAGACCGATTTCACCAGGGTCGAAATCTTGCAATGGACGTTCACGACGAGCACTCCCCGACCTCGCTCGAGAATGAGGCTTATTCTGGTTAGCCCGCCGCGTCCCCCGTACGGACCGCTGGCCAGCACGATTGTCATGCGGCGGGCGACGGCTGAATAAGTCTCACTGAAATCCGGCCGGTGGCATCGCATTTCTTTTCCCGGCCGGGTTCCAGCATCGCCGGGTCGCGGCGGTCGTCAGATGCCCGCTGTCACTGCCCTTGTGTGCCGTTTGGCTCAGAACGGGCGAAGGCCTGCAGGACGCGCAGCTTGCGGATGAGGATCCGGCGCCGTCCGGTCTCGACGATGCCGCGCTCGCGCAGCACGCGCAGCGCGCGGGCGACGGTCCGCCGGGCGGCGCCGACCTGGGCGGCGATGTCGGTCTGCGAGAGCGCGGCCTCGATGACCACGCCCTCCGGGACGGACCGCCCGTGCTCTTCGGCCAGCCGGAGCAGGTGCACCGCGACCCGGCGGGTGACGTCGAGGGCCGCTGAATCGACGCGGGCGGACTCGGCGTTGCGGAGCCGGGCCGCGACGGTCTTGATCGTCGCGATGGCGATCTCGGGGCGGGCGTGCAGGACGTCGATGAACTGCGCCCCGGTCAGCTGGAAGACGGTGCAGGGTTCGATCGCGCGGACCGACGCCGTGCGCGGCCGGCCGGTCACGGCCGCGAGGTCGCCGAGCACCTCGCCGGGGCCGCGGAGCCCGAAGAGCACCTCGCGGCCGTCCTCGACGATCGCGGAAACCCGCACCCAGCCGGAAACCAGCACGTGGACGTGGTCGGAGGGGTCGCCTTCCATGAGCACGACGTCGTTCGCGCGGAACCGCCGCCGGGTGCCCCTGGCGAGCAGGTACTCGCGATCGGTGTCGGCGAGGTAGGCCAGCAGCGCCCCGTCCGCCGTGTCGTCGTGCCCGTTCATCGCCAGAATCCCCGCTCCGCTCCGGATGCCCACCGTAACCCGGCGTGGCGGCGTTGGGCGAGAGCCGGAACCGATAGGGTCCCCGGCGTGGACGTGGAGATCTACACCGACGGCGCGTGCAGCGGGAACCCCGGACCGGGCGGCTGGGGCGCGGTGCTGCGCTACGGCAAGCACGAGCGCGAGCTGTACGGCGGCGAAGCCACGCCGACGACGAACAACCGGATGGAGCTGACCGCGCCGATCCGGGCACTGGAGACCCTGACTCGGCCGTCGCAGGTGCGCGTGTTCACCGACAGCACGTACGTGCGCAACGGCATCACGCAGTGGCTGCCCCGCTGGAAGAACAACGGCTGGCAGACGGCGGCCCGCGAACCGGTCAAGAACGCGGACCTCTGGCAGCGCCTCGACGCGGCGATCGGCGAGCACCAGGTCGAATGGCTGTGGGTCAAGGGCCACGCGGGCCACCCGGAGAACGAACGCGCCGACCGGCTCGCGGTGCGCGGGGCGCAGGAGGCGCGGGAGTCGGGGAAGCCGGTCAACGCCGGTTAGTCCGGAGTGGATGATCGCTGCGCCGTTCGGGCGATCGGTGTTCCACCCGTCGTGGTTCCGTCGCAGACTCGGACCCTTCCGGACCGGGGAGGGAACGGGATCTCACGATGGTGCGCATGGTCGGCGGCAAGCCGCGGCCGTTCGGGGACGACAAACCGAAGAAAGGGCGGGCCGCCCTGCTCGTCGCCGCGGTCGTCGGTGCCGCTGCCGCGGGCGGTACCGCGCTGAGCGCGGGCGGCGGCACGGCCTCGGTCGGGTCCGGCGGCGGATCGTCCCTCAAGGCCCGCAGTTCGAGCAAGGAATCGGCCCGCAAGGGCCGGCACGAGGACGCGATGAAGCGCCTCGGCCTCAAGACGATCAAGAAACTGGCCGAACGCGAAGGCGCTCTCGCGGACGCTGCAGGGGGCCGGAACACCGTGGTCGTACGATCGCCTGGGTCCGCATGCCGAAGGCCGCTGAAGCCCGTGACTTGCGGAAGCTGACCGATCGCGACGGGACCCCCGAGGCGACGAGCGGCGGCCGCCCGGACCCGGTCGTGCTCCAAGACGCGGTGGAGTTCCCGGCGCCGTGACGCCGTTAGTCCCCAGTGGACGGTCGTGGCACAATTCACCGGTGCCTCCCGCCTCCTGCCCGTGCGGTCTCGCCGAGTCCTACGCCGCCTGCTGCGGCCGGTTCCACGGCGGTGCGCTCGCCGCGCCGACGGCCGAACTGCTGATGCGGTCCCGGTTCAGCGCCTTCGCCGTCGGCGACACCGCGTACCTGCTGCGGACCTGGCACCCGGACACCCGGCCGCGGCGGCTCGACTTCGATCCCGGGCAGGAGTGGACGCGGCTGGAGATCCTCGGCCGCACCGGTGGGGGCCTGCTGCACACCGAAGGCACCGTCGAGTTCCGGGCGCACTACCGTCACCGCGGCCGCGACGGCTTCCTGGAAGAGAACAGCCGCTTCCGGCGTGACGACGGCCACTGGGTCTACCTCGACGCCGAAGCCTGAAACCCGCCCCGCGCACCACCGCCGTCGTGCTAAACAGTGCGGCGATGGGAAAACTGACGCGCCGCGCCCGCGCCAAAGCGGACTACCTCGGCTTCCTCGGCGCCCGGGAATGGCCGCTCGCCGCGTCGGGTCTCGGGGTGCTGCTCGGGGTCGTCACCATCCTGCCGAGCGCCATCGGCGTGGTGCTCTCGGTCGTCGCGCTCGCCCTCGGCGTCGCCACCTTCACCCGGGACGTGCGGCTGCTGCGCCGCCGGTGGGCCGGGTTCGAGTTCACCGCCATCGCCGCGCCCTTCCCGGCCGCGGAGCTGCCGCCGCCCGCCGCCTACCCGGAAGCCGAGTACCTCGCCGTGCCCGCCCGGGGAACCGCGCTGGTCAGTGCCGCGATCGACCGCGAGCTCTGGACCGAGCGGCACACCGTCGAGGTCGCCGAAGAGCCCTACCGGTTGCCTCCCTCCCTCAAGGCGACCGCGCCGCACGTCCTCCCGCTGCGGGCCCGCGGCCGGCTGCTGTTCAACGGCCCCGTCATCGGCATGCGCGGCGACCCGCTGCCCGCCGCCGGGGCACGGCCCGCGCCGATCCGGCTGCACCGCGCCCGGTTCTTCGACGCCGTCTGCTCGAACGAGCTCGGCACGCTCCGCATCACGCGCACCGACACCGGCGAGGAGTACGACCTGCGCAAGGCCGAGCTCACCGACTCCGCCGGCGCGCTGCGCGAGCTGAGCGGCAGCTCGCTGGCCGACCACGTCGGGGTCTCCACGGTCGCCTTCACCACCGACGGCAAGCTGCTCACCGTCCGGCAGTCGGCGCTCAACGCCGTGAGCGGGCTGCTGCTCGCGCCGTCGGGCAGCGGCTCGCTCGAACCCCGCGACCTGCGCACGCCGGACGGCGGCACGCGGCGGTTCCTGCACACCGCGATCCGCGCCGGGATGGAGCGCGAGCTGTGCGAAGAAAGCGGCCTCACCCCCGCCGACGTCCGCGAGACGAAGGTCGTCGGGTTCGCCCGCTGGATGGACCGCGGCGCCAAGCCCGAGTTCTTCGGGCTGACCGAGCTGGCCGTCGGCAGCGCGGAGGTCGCCCGGCGCCGTCCGGTCAGCGGCGAACGGCTCTACAGCGCCGGCCTGACGCTCTTCGACGTCGACCTCCCCGCGATCGGCGCCGCGCTGGCTGCCGGTGTCCCGCTCAGCGAAGCACTTCCTCAACGTCTCTGGGAAGACGGTTCCCTGCCGCTCCTGCTGGCCCTGCGCGCCGCCGCGGCCTGGCAGGCCGCCCGGGTCTGACCGGAACGCCCCTGTTCTCCGCGTGATCGGCCCGCTACGATCGTCCGCAATTGTTAGGGAACTTTACTAACGAAAACCCCGTCCCTCGCCGCCGCGGTGCCTAGGAGGCGCGCTAGTGAGTCATCGGCAGAGAAGAACACGGACGACACTGCTGTCGGCGGTCGCGTTGGCCGTCGCGGTGAGCGGGGCGGCCGCCCCGGCCGCCACCGGGCAGGAACCGGCGAAGGCGGTGGTCGCGGCCGCGGGGCCGGCGACCGCGGTCCCCGGCTTCCTGATCCAGACGTCGGCGCAGGTCAGCGACGACTCGGCGGTCTCCAAGCCGGGGTACAGCACCGCCGGCTGGTACCCCGTCGGCCCGCGCTCGACCGTCTACGCCGGCCTGCTGGCCAACGGCAAGTACGCCGACCCGTTCTACTCGACGAACATGAAGAACGTGCCCACGGCGGACTTCGGAGTCCCGTGGTGGTACCGCACCGACCTCACCGTCGCCGACACCACCCAGCGGACCTACCTCGACTTCAGCGGCGTGCTGTCCAAGGCCGACGTCTGGGTCAACGGGACGCGCGTCGCCGACAAGACGCAGGTCACCGGCGCCTACACCCGCCACGACCTGGACATCACCGCGCTGGTCAAGGCGGGCACGAACAGCGTCGCGTTCAAGGTCTACCCGAACGACCCGAACAAGGACCTGTCGATGGGCTGGATCGACTGGGCCCAGACCCCGCCGGACCAGAACATGGGCATCGTGCGGGACGTCCTCGTCCGGCGCAGTGGCCCGGTGGCGCTGCGCGGCGGCCACGTCGTCACGAAGCTGACCGGGCTGAGCCACGCCGACCTGACGGTTAAGGCCGACGTCCGCAACGACTCCGCGGCCGCCGTGTCCACGACCGTCTCCGGCACGGTCGCCGGCAAACCGATCAGCCAGACGGTGAGCCTGGCGGCGAAGGAGAAGAAGACCGTCACCTTCCCGGCGATCGGGATCGACAACCCGCAGGTCTGGTGGCCGGCCGGGATGGGCGGGCAGCCGCTCTACGACCTCGACCTGACCGCGGCCGTCGGCGGGACGGCGTCGGACACCTCGCACTCGAGCTTCGGCGTCCGCCAGGTCACGGCCAACAAGAACTCGAGCGGCGGCCGGGCGTACACGATCAACGGGCGCCCGCTGCTGATCAAGGGCGGCGGCTACTCGCCGGACCTGTTCTTGCGCTGGAACGAGCAGTACGCGGCCGACAAGCTCGCCTACGTCAAGGACCTCGGGCTCAACACCGTGCGCCTGGAAGGGCACATCGAGCCGGACGAGTTCTTCGACCTCGCCGACCGGATGGGCGTGCTGACGCTGCCCGGCTGGGAGTGCTGTGACAAGTGGGAGGGCCAGGTCAACGGCGAGGAGAAGGGTGACCCGTGGACGGCCGCGGACTACCCGGTCGCCAAGGCGTCGATGACCGCGGAGGCCGAGCGCCTGCGCGACCACCCGAGCGTCATCTCCTTCCTCATCGGCAGTGACTTCGCGCCCGACGCGACCATCGAGAAGAACTACCTCGACGCGCTGAGCGCCGCGGACTGGCCCACGCCGATCGTCCCGGCCGCGTCGGCGAAGTCGTCGCCGCAGCTCGGCTCGTCCGGCATGAAGATGAACGGGCCGTACGACTACGTGCCGCCGAACTACTGGTACGACAAGGCGCACACCGACCTCGGCGGCGCGTGGAGCTTCAACTCCGAAACCAGTGCCGGGCCGGACATCCCGACCATGGACACGCTGAAGCGGATGATGTCCGCGGGCGAGCTCGACACGATGTGGAAGAGCCCGTCGAGCCCGCAGTACCACCGGTCGTCGTCCTCGACGTTCGCCAACCTGAAGCTCTTCGGCGACGCGCTGACCGGTCGTTACGGCAAGCCGGCGAGCCTCGACGACTTCGTCCGCAAGGCGCAGCTGGCGCAGTACGAGAACGTCCGTGCCGAGTTCGAGTCGCACTCGCGCAACTTCAGCGACAGCTCGAACCCGGCCACCGGCATCATCTACTGGATGCTCAACAGCGGCTGGACGTCGCTGCACTGGCAGCTGTTCGACGCCTACCTCGACCAGAACGGCTCCTACTTCGGGGCCAAGAAGGCGAACGAGCCGCTGCACATCCAGTACTCCTACGACACCAAGTCCGTCGTGGTGGTCAACCACAACCACGACGCGGCGTCGGGCCTCACCGCGTCCGTGAAGCTCTACAACCTGGACGGGACAGAGAAATTCAACCAGTCCAAGGCCGTGTCCGTGGGCGGTGACGGCGCGAAGACGACCGCGCTGACCATCGGCTCGGTGAGCGGGCTGTCGACGACGTACCTGGCGAAGCTGGTCCTCACCGACTCCTCGGGCAAGGAGGTCAGCCGGAACGTGTACTGGCTGTCCACCAAGGCCGACACGCTCGACTGGGGCAACAGCGACTGGTACTACACGCCGCAGACGACGTACGCCGACCTGTCCGGGCTCAACGGCCTGGCCCAGGTTTCGCTGGGGTCGACCGCCACCACGACCACCAACGGCGACGGCACCACGACGACCAAGGTGACGCTGACGAACCCGGCGTCCGGCAAGGTGCCGGCGTTCTTCGTCGACGCGCACGTGGTCGGCGCGGCGGGCGCGCCGGTGCTGCCGGTGCGGTGGACCGACAACCAGGTCAGCCTGTGGCCCGGCGAGTCGACGACGCTGACGGCGACGTACCGGACCGCGGACCTCAAGGGCGCCAAGCCGTCCGTGCGGGTCGCGGGCTGGAACACCGGGACGAAGACGATCCCGGCGGACGGCACGGTCACCCCGGGCAACCCGGCCGACTACCAAGCCGAGGACGCGACCATCACGAACGGCGTCGCGGAGTCCAACCACCTCGGCTACACCGGCAGCGGGTTCGTCAACTACGACAACGCGACCGGCAGCGCGGTCGAGTTCTCGGTGACGGCGGCCGCGGCGGGCAGCGCGAACGTCGTCCTGCGGTTCGCCAACGGCACCACGGCGAACCGGCCGATGGACATCTCGGTCAACGGCACGAAGGTGGCGTCCGGGGTGGCGTTCGGCGGCACCGGGAACTGGGACACGTGGCAGACCGTCACGGTCCCGGTCACCCTCCCCGCGGGCACTTCCAAGATCAAGGCGACGGCGACGACCGCCAACGGCGGCCCGAACCTCGACAAGATCACCGTCTGACCCCGGGCCGAGGGCGGCACTTTCACGTGAAAGTGCCGCCCTCGGTCATTCCCAGAGGAGGCGCTGGGCGCGGTCCGGGTCCGAGACCGTCGTGGAGACGTCGTCGAACAGGCGCGTGACGCGGTCGGGCGTCGTGTAGCGCGGCCAGCCCGGGTCGCCGGTCGCGATGAACCGGACCCAGGCGCCGAACATCTCCGTCGCCATCGCCTGCATCCGCTCGGCCGGGAACGTCCGCCCGGCGAAGAGGAACCGCCAGTTGCGGTTGCGGATGTCGTCGAACACCAGCGGCAGGTCCAGCCCGTGCGGTGCGCCGAGGCCGCGGCCGCGCGGGGCGATCCGCCAGTCGAGGCGGTACATCCAGGCGTCCGGCTGCTGCTCGGCGAAGCGGATCGCCGGGATCCACCAGTCCCCCGCCGTGAGCGCGCGGTTGCGGACCTGGTCCGCCGGCCAATCGGGGAGAACCGAGGCGTACGCCGCGACGGCCTTCTCGACCTCGACGGCGTCCAGCATCGTCGAGCCGACGCCCAGGAGCTTCGCGCCGCCCGACTGCAGCCAGCTGAACAGGTCTTCCTCGTCGGCCGTCGTCCCGATGAGCAGCGGGACGTCGCGGACCGACTCGAGAGGGCGCGAAGGCAGCAGCTCGTCGCCGACGACCACGCGGTACGTCACCTTGGTGCCGGAAACCGCCGAAACCCGTTGCTGCGCTTCGAGAATCCGCGTCACAGGCAGGGTGGCGAGGTCACCCGGAGCGGCATCCAGCTCGGCCAGGACCGCCGAAGCGATCGCGGCGCCCTCGGCCGGGGTGTGCACGACCGAGCCGACGCCGGTGCCGCTCTGCACGATCGCCTGGTGGACGAGCCCGCGCGTGGCGGGCACGGCGAGCAGCGTCCCGACGGTGCGGCCGCCGTTGGACTGCCCGGCGAGCGTCACGCGGCCCGGGTCGCCGCCGAACGCGCCGACGTTGTCGCGCACCCACTCCAGCGCGGCGACCTGGTCGCGCAAGGACAGGTTCGAGTCGGCGATGCCGGGCAGGTGCAGCAGGCCGAGCACGCCGAGCCGGTAGGCGACGGTCACGACGACCACGCCGGCGCGGGCGTACGCGGACGCGTCGAACTGGTGCGGCGCGCCCATCACACCGCCGCCACCGTGGATCCACACCAGCACCGGGTACGAGCCGGGTGCCTCGGGCGCGTAGACGTTCAGGTAGAGGCAGTCCTCGTCGCCGGTGAAGCCGCGGCCGGTCAGCTCCGGCTGCGGCGCCCGCGCGGCCCACCTCGTCGCGTCGCGTTCCCCGGACCAGTGCGGCACCGGCCGGGGCGCGCGGAAGCGCAGCTCCCCCACCGGCGGCTCGGCGTAGGGGACGCCGAGGAACGTCCGGACCCCGTCGTGCCCGGTCCCGCGCAGTGTCCCGGCCGCGATCTCCACCTTCGTCACGCGGCCCAGCCTACGAACTCGCCCCGAAGCGCGCTCCAGCGTGTTGACTACGGGTCATGAGCGCAGCCGAAAACAAGCAGTTGCTGAGAACCGCCTTCGACGCCTGGGCCACCGGCGACATCCGCCCGCTGATCGCCGCCATGGCCGACGACGTCACGTGGACCGTCAGCGGGCACAACAGCTGGTCCGGCAGCTTCGTCGGCAAGGACTCGGTCCGCCGCGACCTGCTGGGTCCGCTCGGCGAGCAGTTCGACGGCACCTACACCAGCACCGCGAGCCGCTTCGTCGCCGAAGACGACGTCGTCGTGGTCGAGGCGCAGGGCAGCGTCGCCACGAAGACCGGCGCGCGGTACGACAACCGGTACTGCTTCGTCTTCCGGCTCGAAGACGACCGGATCCGCGAGATCACCGAGTACATGGACACCGAGCTGGTCGCCGAAGTGCTCACCGACCCGGCCAGGTGACGCCCGCCGCGGCGGGCGGGTAATGATTACCCCGTGCACATCGCGGCAGAGATAGTGGCGCTGGTCGTGACGGTCCTCGTCGTCAGCGCGGTGGCGCGGCGGCTCGACTGGTCCGCCCCGCTGTGCCTGATCGTCGTCGGCGTCGCCGCGTCCTACGTCCCCGGCGTCCCGGAATACCACCTCGACCCCGAGGTCGTGCTGCTCGGCCTGCTGCCCCCGCTGCTGTACTCGGCGGCCATCCAGACGTCGCTGGTGGACTTCCGGAAGAACCGCGGGGCGATCGGGCTGATGTCGGTCGGGCTGGTCGTGTTCACCGCGCTCGGCGTCGGGCTCGTCGCCTGGGCCGTGATCCCCGGCCTCCCGCTGGCCGGCGGCATCGCGCTGGGGGCGATCGTGGCCCCGCCGGACGCGGTCGCGGCCAGCGTCGTCGCCCGCCGGGTCGGCATGCCCCGCAAGCTGATCCGGCTGCTCGAGGGCGAGAGCCTCTTCAACGACGCGGCCGCGCTGGTCGCCCTGCGCACGGCCATCGCCGCGCTGGCGGGCTCGGTCAGCTTCTGGCAGGTCGGCGCCGACTTCCTGCGCGCGGCCATCGGCGGGATCGTGGTCGGGCTGGTCGTCGGGTTCGTGGCCGCGTTCATCCGCGCCCGGCTGAACGAGCCGGTGCTCGACACCGCGCTGTCGTTCGCGGTGCCGTTCATCGCCTACATCCCGACCGAGGCGATCCACGGCTCCGGCGTGCTCGCCGTCGTCGTCGCCGGGCTCATCCTGGGCCACAAGGCACCGAAGATCCTCTCCGGCTCGGCCCGGCTGGCCAGCAGGCTGAACTGGCAGACCATCGCGTTCCTGCTGGAGAACATGGTCTTCCTGCTGATCGGCCTGCAGCTGCGGCGAATCCTGTCCGAAGTGGGCGAATCCGGGCTGTCGCTGGCCATGCTGACCTGGATCTGCGTGGCGGTGCTCGTCGCGACGATCGTCACGCGGATGGTGTGGCTCGTCGGGATCGGCACCGTGAAGCGGCTGGAACGGCGGTTCCTGCCGCGCAAGAACCGGGCGAAGATCTGGCCGTGGCGCTACTCGGCGGTGATCTCCTGGGCGGGCATGCGCGGGGTCGTCACGCTCGCCGCGGCCTTCGTGCTGCCGGCGGACACCCCGCAGCGGGCCGTGCTGGTGCTCGCCGCGTTCGTCGTCGTGGCCGGCACGCTCGCCGTGCAGGGCATGACGCTGCCGCCGCTGATCCGGCGGCTGCGCCTGCCGCGGCCCGACCCGGCGGAGGACGCGCTGCAGGAAGCGTCCGTGCTGCACGACATGACCACCGCGGCGCTGGCGAAGCTCGAGGAGATCCGGCAGCCGGACGACCCGCCGGAGATCATCCAGCGCCTCCGCGATCGGCTGCAGAACCGCTCCGACTCCGCGTGGGAGCAGCTGGGCCGGCAGAGCGTGCTCGCCGAGACGCCGAGCGACGCCTACCGCCGGCTGCGGATCCAGCTCCTCGAGGTGGAACGCGAGCAGTTCCTCAAGGCCCGTGACGCCGGCAGCGCCGACGACGACGTCCTGCGGCGCGTCCTGGAACGGCTCGACATCGAAGAGTCCATGCTGGACCGCGACGAAGAAGAGCCCGAGGTGGAAGGCCGCGAGCTGCGCACGCCGGCCGCGACCGCCGGTTCGTGCAAGCACCTGGCGCACGAGTGGGTCGAGCGCGAGCCCAGCTCGCCGGACGCGTGCGCCGCCTGCCTCGAAGAGGGCACGACCTGGGTGCACCTGCGGATGTGCCTCAAGTGCGGCAACGTCGCCTGCTGCGACTCCTCGCCGCGCCGCCACGCCACCCAGCACTTCCACGAATCCCGCCATCCGGTCATGCGCAGCTTCGAGCCGGGTGAGACCTGGCGGTGGTGTTTCGTGGACAAGCAGCTCGGCTAATGTCGGGGCCATGAGCACCCCGGAGCAGGAGATCGAGTACCGCCAGCACCGCTTCAGCCCGCCCCCGGGCGCGACGGAGATCTTCCTGGTGCGGCACGGCGAGTCGGCTCCCGCCCGCGGCGACGACCCGTTCGAGCTGGTCGACGGCCAGGCCGACCCGGAGCTGGCGTCCGACGGCCGCGACCACGCCCGGCGCGTCGGCGACCGGCTGGCCGGCGAGCGGATCGACGCGATCTACGTGACGACGCTGCGCCGCACGGTGGAGACCGCGGCCCCGCTGGCCGAGAAGCTCGGGATCACGCCCGTCGTCGAGCCGGACCTGCGCGAGATCCACCTCGGCGACTGGGAGAACGGCCTCTTCCGCAAGTACACCGCCGAAGGCCACCCGATCGTCGAACGGCTGTGGAGCGAGCAGCGCTGGGACGTCATCCCGGGCGCGGAGTCCGACGAGACCTTCGGCGCCCGCCTGCGCGGCGCGCTGACGCGGATCGCGGCCGCGCACCCGGACCAGCGCGTCGCCGTGTTCACCCACGGCGGCGTGATCGGCGAGGTGTTCGCGCAGGCCAGCCGCTCGGTCGAGCGGTTCGCGTTCCTCGGCGCGGACAACGGCTCGATCTCGCACCTGGTGCTGCACGGCGACACCTGGATCGTGCGGCGCTTCAACGACACCGCACACCTGGCTACGCCGCTCGGCTGAGCTTCCCGGCCGCGACGAACTGCACGGTCACCAGGATCGAGACGGCTTCGGCGGCGAGCAGCCCGATCAGCACCAGCACCTGCGTCAGCCCGGCTTCGATCGGGCCCGCGCCGCCCAGCAGGACGCCGACGTAGGCGCCCGGGAGCGTCACCAGGCCGACCGTGCGGGTCTGGTCGAGGGCGGGGATGAGCGCGTGCCCGGCGCTCGGGCGGCAGATTTCGAGGGCGGCCGGGCGCGGCAGGAACCCGAGGGCGAGGGCGGCTTCGTACTCGCCGTGCCGGGCCTTCAGCTCGTCGAGGGCGCGGCGCGCGGCCTGCGACGTCGCGGTCATCGCGCCGCCGATCACGATGCCGGCGATGGGCACGACCGAGATCGGCTTCAAGGGGACGACGCCGGCGCCGAGGACCAGCGCCAGCACGGGCGCGACCCCGGCCGCGATGGCCAGCGCCGTCCACGGCAGGTTCGCCCAGGTGCCGGCGCGGCGGGCCGACGTCACCGCGGCGATGCCGAACATGAGCAGCACGAACAGGCCGGTGAGCGGGAACGAGCGCAGGACCGCGGTGATCACCAGCGAGACGGCGGCGAGCTGGGCGATCGCGCGGGCGGCGGCGATCAGCACGTCGCGGCCGCGCCCGAGACCGCCCAGCCGGACCACGGCGGCGCCCGCGACGGCGAGCAGGACCAGCACCGCCACCAGGGCGGGCCCGAAGGTGATCGCGGCGTCGTTCACGCCGCAGATCCTGCCTCTCAGACGGCGCAGCTGAAGAGGCGCCCTGCCTCGGCGACGGCTTTCTCGGCGACCACGACGCCGTCGACGAGGATCCGGCAGCGCAGCTCGCCGGGCCCGGGGTTCTGCGCGGCGATGCTGTAGAACTCGGTGCGGTCGGCGGGGCCGGTCCGGGTGAAGGTCACCGACCACGGCGTGGCGACCCGGGCCTGCTGCGCGAGCGCCGAGCCGGCGGCGGCGTAGGTGACGTTGCGGGCGCCGTCCGGCCCGAGCAGTTCGTAGACGACGGTGCGGCTGACGGTCCGCACGGCGGCCGGCGCGACCGGCGCGGCCACCGGCTCTTTCGCGGCGGGCCCGCGCGCGGACCGCGGCACGATGAACGACGTCACCGCGAAAGCCGCGGCGAGCACACCCAGGACCACTACCACGCTCCCGGCCGTCCGGGCGCGGTGCTCGCGGGTCGCGGTGGGAACACCCATGGAGAGGTCTTCTCTCGTCGCGCGCACTTCCGTCGAGTGCGTCGCCTATATCTCGCCGTGACCTAACTCCGCGTTAGCCACCCGTGCCGAGAAGTCCAACTTTCACCCAAACGGGTGCGGCTCGGATTTTGTCGGACCCCGGGTGCATGATCGGGGTGTGTACGAAGAGGCGGCGCCACCCGCACGGCTGGCGGGCGTGGCGCGCTGCGTGTGGCGATCGGCTCCGGCGGGCCCGAAGCGGATCGTCCCGGACGGCTGCCTGGACCTGGTGGTGGGCGACGGCGAGGTGTTCGTCGCGGGCCCGGACACGGCGGCGTGGTCCTCGGTGACCGGCCCGGGCGCGGAACTGCAGGGCCTGCGCTTCGTGCCCGGCCGGGCGGGCGCGGTCCTCGGCGTAGCGGCGGACGAGCTGCGGGACAGCAGGGTCCCGCTGGCCGAGCTGTGGGGCCGCGAGGGTGAGCTGCTGGCGGAGCGGTTGCTGACGGGCGAGGTGACCCCGGCGGAGGCGGTGGCGTCCTGGCTGCCGGCGGTGCCGCCGCCGGACCCAGCGGTGGCGGAGCTGGTGGCCCGGCTGGAGGCAGGCGTGGCCCGGGTCGCCGACGCAGTGGCGCTGCTCGGGGAACGGGTGGGGACCGGCGCTGCAACTTTCACGCAGCCAACGGATCGCGGCCAGGCACCCCCTGTTCCCGCCCGGCAAGCGACCAACCCGGCGACTGCAGCGACGTCACCGGATCTCGCCCCCGGCTCCTCCTCCATCGGCGAACGACGGCTGCGCCACCGATTCGTCCAAGCCGTCGGCTACGGTCCCGCCACCTACCTCCGCGTCAGCCGCTTCCAGCGCGCCATCGCCCTCGCCCCGCACGCCCCGAACCTCGCCGCCCTCGCCGCCTCCGCCGGGTACGCCGACCAAGCGCACCTCAGCCGGGATTGCCGGGCGCTCACCGGGCTCACCCCGCGCGCCTACTTCCACCCCACCTCCACTGTGGACACCACCACGCGTGATCGGCGCCATTCGGCGTAACCCGCGCGGACAACCGGAAGTGGGACGTTCACCCCGCAAGGTAAGCGGACGGTAAACCACTACCGGGAGCGCTATCCTCCCTTCGACGAGTGATCAGGGAGGGCGTGTGGCCACCATCAGCGACGTCGCCGCGCGGGCCGGCGTCTCCACGGCGACCGTGTCGCGCGCGCTCAACGGGAAGTCCACTGTGGACCCCACGCTGGCCGCGCGGGTGCAGGAGGCGGCCGCCGAGCTCGGGTACCACCCGAACGGGCTGGCGCGGAACCTGCGGCGGCAGGAGACCGCCGTGCTCGCGCTGATCATCTCCGACGTCGAGAACCCCTTCTTCACCGCCATCGCGCGCGGCGTCGAGGACCTCGCGCAGCGGTCCGGCTACTCGGTCGTGCTCTGCAACTCCGACGAGAACGAAGACAAGGAACGGCGCTACATCGAGGTCGCGCTACAGGAGCGCGTCGCCGGCGTGGTGCTGTCCCCGACCGGGCGGTCGACCAACGTCGAAGGCCTGCGCCGCCAGGGGACCCCGCTGGTGGCGGTGGACCGGCCGTTGCCCGCCGCCGCGGGCGACCAGGTGCTCGTCGACACGCGGCACGCCGCCGCCGAAGCCACGCGGCACCTGCTCGCCGGCGGGTACCGGCGCGTCGGGTGCCTGACCGGGCCCGCCGGGGTCCGCACCGCCGACGACCGCCTCGCCGGGTACGGCGACGTCGTCGGCGAGGCGAACGTCCTGTCCCGGCGGGCGGAGTACCGCGCCGAGGGCGCGCGGCTGGCCGCGCTCGAACTGCTCGACGAGCCGGCCCCGCCGGACGCGCTGCTCGTCGCGAACAGCACCATGGCGATCGGCGTGCTCGAAGCGCTGGCGTCGCGCGGCCTGCGCCCCGGGCGGGACGTCGGCATCGTCTCGTTCGACGACGCACCCTGGACGACGCTGATCGATCCGCCGCTCACGGTGGTCGCGCAGCCGGCGTACGAGGTCGGGCGGGTGGCCGCGCAGCTCCTGCTGGCCCGGATCGCCGACAGCAGCCGCGACGCGACCACGACGACGCTCGAAGCGCGACTGATCGAACGGAAGAGCTCCCGGCGCTGACCAAGGGAGCGACGTGCCCGGGGAGCCGGCTCGTGCCGGGCCCCCCAGGCACGCCCCACCCCCTGTGTCCCCCATGACCGGCGCGGAAACCGCCGGATCCCGTGAGCACGGAGCGGAAATCGTTTACTCACACGGAACGTAGGACCGCGAGCCCGGAGTGTCAAGGCACCGCGGGTCTGGACAAGCTCGCCCGATGCGGTCAGACTGACCGACAGTTGCCTACTCAACGTGTTTTGTGATGTGCGGTAAGTGTCGATCTTTGGTGAATTCACCCACAGACAGGGCAAGAAACCGCACGAACCCGCACACGCGCGCTGTTTCGGGTTAACCTGAGTCCCATGTCTGTAGCGCTGGAGAACATCCTCGCCAAGGCGGGCCTGAAGGTCGACGCGAACGAGTTCCTCACGCTCGTCGAAGACGCGGCGCGCAGACTGTCCCCACCGAATCCGGATCCCTCGCACTACTTCTCGGCCGACCAGCGCGCCGCGCTGACCGACGTCGGCCTCGACCTTTCGCCGCGGCGGGAGGACGAACCGGACTTCCGGGCGCGCACCGTCGCCGCCCACGCCGTGCTCGCCGAGGGCGCGATGAGCGTCAACGAGGCCGCGAAAGCCCTCGGGGTCGACGACAGCCGCATCCGGCACCGCCTCAAGGAAGGCAGGCTGACCGGCTGGAAGGACGGCGGCTGGAAGCTCCCCGCCTGGCAGTTCGCCGGCTCGGGCGTGCTCCCCGGCCTCGAGGTCGTGCTGAAGGCGCTGCCCGAAGACCAGCCCGCGCTCGTCGTCGCCGCCTTCATGAGCACACCGCAACCGGACCTGGTGATCAACGACCACGCGGCGACCCCTCGCCAGTGGCTCTTGTCCGGGGGTGATCCGGACCACGTCGCCCGCCTCATCGCCACGCTCGGCTCGCCACTCTAGGCTGGACCTCCCCGAGCAAGATCACCGACAAGGACGGACCACCCCCGACCCATGGCCCGGCTACCGCTGCCGCCCGCCCGATCCGTCCTGGTCCGGCAGCTGAACCGCGCCGACGACGTGGTGACGGTCCAGCCCGCGACCAGGCTGGTGCGGATTTTCACGGCGCACGGCAACCACCCCCAGCAGTGGAATTCGTTCCGCTACACCGGCCCGCTCCCGCACGGCCGGTTCGACCAGCAGCCGCCCGGCCGCGGCGGCGCGCCGGTCACCGATCCCGCGAACGGGGTCCTCTACTTCGGCCTCACGGTCCGCACGTCGATCGCCGAGGTCTTCCAGACCAGCTCGACGGTGGACCGCCGCACGCGCGGCCCCCGCCTGGTCGTCGTCCGCCCGACGCGCACGCTGCGCCTGCTCGACCTGACCGGCCTCTGGCCGACGCGGGTCGGCGCGTCCCAGGAGATCTCGAGCGGCCCGAAGAAGCTGACGCAGGCGTGGGCCCGCGCGATCCGCGGCGCGTTCAGCGACCTCGACGGCCTCTGGTACCGCTCCTCGATGGACTCCGGCGACCCGGCGATCTGCCTGTGGGACCCGCCGGCGGGCGCGGCCCTGCCGATCGCGCCGGACGTGCTGCTCCCGCTGGACCACCCGGGACTGGACGTCCCGCTGGGCCGGGTCTGCGAAGAGCTGAACTACACGCTGCTGAACTAGTTGTGGCCTCCGAGGAGGTTGGACCAGCCGGGTGATGATTGACCGGCCTCCGACAGATTCGGGATGACTCCGAGCCCTGAGCAGGTGCCGCGCCGGCCATCAGATCGGCAGGCAGACGCGTTATCCGACAGCAGGCGTTCGACGCTTATGCCGCGGGCGGCGAACTGGCCACCGCCCAGCGCAGGACGACCGGTGGCGGCGGTTTCGTCGGTGTGGATCGCGTCGTGGGCGATGCTGGAATGGTGGTCGAGCGCGCTGTACACGAACGCGTTCCGAGCTTGGGCTGCGGTAGGCGTTGCGCGGTGTACCGGGTGTCGCGTGCGGTTTCTTCGGCCTCGGGCACGGCGAGGAACCAGTGTCCGCTGCCCTCGGGACGTTGCCGAACTTGGTGACATCGACGTGGATGAGCGAGCCCCGGGTGGTCGTGTCGTGGCGACGCAGCGCCTCGCCGGTGACCCCGGTCGAAGTCGGTGAGCCGATTGATCCGGCAACGTACTGGCACCGCGTGCACGATCGAGGCCGGGATGCCAGGCTGGCTGGCCGTCTGAACCGGGCCCAGCCGGCGCGGCCATCGCGGCCGGACGATCGCCCGCAGCAGGTACTCGGGATGCGGGGCGGGCGTGCGCCGCAGTCAGCCATTCCGGCCGCGCCTCCAGCGCGGTAGTGCCGAGCCCACTTCGGGCGGTCTGGTAGCGACCATGAACATCTTCGCTACCGGGGTGGAGGTCCAGTCCTGTTCGACGATCAGACGGGCCGGTCGCAGCCAGGCGCGTGGGGTCAGGGTGGGCACGAAGGCCTCCGGCGGGTAAACCGGTTCGCAGACAACTGAACTTCCCAACCTGAGGCCTTCACCTGTCTGTAGGGCAGGCCGCCACCGGTCACCGCAACTCAGGACCACGTCACCCGACATCACAACCAGACTTCGAACAACAGCGCCCCGGGAGGCCCAGCGCCCACTTTGCGAACAATGGTCATTTCCTGGACATGTTCCAGCAGCCGGAAAGCCAATGTTAACCTGAGATGTGTCGAACGCCGAGTGGGCCCCGAAGCACTATTCGATCATGACTTTGGATATCGAGGGTTTCGGCTCCAAGACGCGCACAGATCCAATCCGCGCAGGCCTCCGGCGCACACTCGAAGCAATCGTCGAATCCGCTACAAGCTTGCTCCACACGGATGAACCGTTGGTGGCAAACGGTGACACCGGCGACGGAAAATGGATGCTTTTTAGTCCAAATGTGCCGAAAACTGAACTGATCATGACACTCCTGCCCGGTCTCGAGACACGCCTCCGCCACCACAATTCCACCGCGAGCAGCGCGGCCACCATCAGGCTCCGGATCGGCGTCCACCACGGGGAGTTGATCAAGGACGACGCCGGCTACTCGGGAGAAGCCCTCAACCACGCGTTCCGGATCATCGACAACGGAGCCGCTCGACAGGCGCTCCGCGCCTCATCAACAAGCAGCGTGCCGGTCTTCTCCAGTGACTTCTACGACAAGATCATCCGCCCTGGGTACGGCTCCATCGACCCTGCCGAGTTCGCGCCAATCCGTGTCGAAAACAAAGAGACCTCCACCGTCGTCTGGATCAAGCGAGCCACCCAGCCACTGGACCAGGAATTCGCACCGCCGCCAAGCCTGCCCAAGGCCGATCCGGCGACGTCGACCTTGGGCGAGCGAACGCGCAAGCAGGTCCTGACGATCAGCGACCTCCCGCCGACGAGTCTCTACGTTGCCATCTCCGACATCCACAACGCGCGTCTCTACGGACGAGGCCTGCCGGAAGCTCCGGTGCGACAACACATCGAGGCCGCTTTGCTCCTGGCCAACAAAATCGTTGTACATTGCGCCGATCCGTACCGATCCAAGACGGTGGCCGACACAATAACGGAGCTCCTACCCTGCGTCGAAGCGGGCGACCTTCTTTTCCTTCTCGGCGAGAACGTCGAAGATCCGACAAGTCACTTTCGCGGCTACCTGGATTACAAGATCGATCAGTACGGAAAATCTCGCTACGGTAGCCGAGATGTGAAGTCGTTGACCGAGGTCGACGGAGACGCGACCGAGCGGACCGAAGCTTTGATAAATCGAAGCCCCTTCGCACTCATCCGAGGCTTCTCCGGAGCAGACGGCTTTATTCGTGCAGCACGGGACGACCTCCAACCGGGCGAGTCGATCACCATTCGCGAGCACTACAACAGCAGCGCGGTCAGCAGGCTTAGCCTGACACTTCGCCAATTACTGGACCTCACCCATTTGGGACACGATGGCAGCTTGAGTCGCACCGTAGCCCACGAAGAGGCCGTCGGCGCTTTGCAGGCCGACGTGGAGCGCTTGGCCGGGCACTTCTCCTTCTCACGCCAAATCCTGATGGAAGCGCTCCGCCACGGCACCGGACTGAGCCACAACCACCCGCTGGACGAGGTGTTCGAAGAACGGGTGAGCCTGGTGCACCTCATCGGCACGATAGGACCACTCACCCACACGGAGGTCACCCACCGGCGCGACCGGCTCAGCCCGTACTACTACCACCACCTCCTGGATCACCTCAGCCTCCTCGCAGAGGCCCCATTGCCGAAAACGTTCGGCAGCAAGCTGGTCCTCGAACTGAGAGCACTGCCTGGTTGGTGGCACTTCGCATCCCACCACCTGCGGCTCGTTGCCGACGCGATACACCGGCAGGTCGCCGGCGAACGCGCCGTGGACCTCGGCAACTCCTACCGCTGGTCACGACGCAAGCCAGAATTCGAACCAATCAGGTCGATCGTTCGTAGCCATTGGATCTGAGGAGGAAAACGGACGATGTTGCCCGATCAGGTGCGCATAACACAAATCGGACTCAACCCGTTCGTCCAACTGTGTGACGCATGGCTCGACTGCCTGAGCACTGTAATGAATCACGGACAGGACATCACCGACGACGGCATAGGAATCCGCGAGTTACTGAATGTCACCATTTCAGGAAGCCTGAGTGCCGCCGAGGACTTCATTGCCGCAGGAGCCTCACCCGCACGCATCGACCTCATGATGCGCAAGTACCACTCGGACACCACCGTTCCGCCCTACACGATGAGCTATGGGGCACTCTTCAGCCATCACGAAGGGATTAATCAAGTCGCCTGGCTGGTGGACAGGTTACGTTGGAAACGCGAAACAAAGTCCGCTACCATTGGCTTCCACGCACCCGGCAGCAAGGAGCTCAGTTGCATCTCTCTTTACGACGCAAAGATCCGCAATGAAGTTCTGCACACAAACGTCGTCTACCGCAGCCAGAACGTTTTCGCAAGCCAGCCCGGCAATATTGTCGCCTTGTCGTCATTTCACCGTGACATCGCAGCTCGTGTCGATGCCCAAGTCGGCCCCATCACCATCCACATTCTTTCGGCGCATATCTATCACCGTGACTTCACAGACGTAACGAGGATCTTGGAGCACCAATGCAGGTAGCCGCCGGAACAGGATCACCAGCCGATCGGAGTCAGGACCGGTGCCAGTGAGACAACATCGCGCGAAAAGGGTAAGCGCTCAGGCCAGCGCCCGACTGGCGGCCGAGTGGGACGAGTTGGCGCCTCATCGCGAAGAACTGATAGCGAGCGGACGCGACCTCAGTTACCGGTACATCCTTCTCCCGTCGTTGACAAGCCTGCTCGGGGACGCTCTCAAGGGCGGCCACCGCGTCCTCGATGCCGGTTGTGGCACCGGCACCTTCGTTGCCCAGCTCGCCGCAGAACATCCGGAAACCGCTTTTGTAGGCATTGATCCCAGCGTCACCAGTGTCAGGATCGCAAGAGGACGGCGAGATCCGCTGCCAAACGTGGAGTTCCGCGCAATGGCCGTGGAAGAGTTGCTTGCCGACTCTTCACGAGACCAGCTCTTCGACGTGATCATCGCCAACATGCTGCTACAGAACGTAGCTTCGTTCGACGACGTGGTCGCGGCGTGCGCAAAACTGCTCGCTCCTGGGGGCAAGTTCGTCTTCGCGGTACCACATCCGTGCTTCTGGTCGCGATACTGGCGCTACGACAAAGAGAGCTGGTTCCGGTACGAAAACGAAGTGTGGATCGAAGCGCCGTTCCAGACCTCGCTGTCCCGCGACTCGGAACTCAGGACCACGCACGCCCACCGCCCGCTGAACGCCTACATCAACGGTCTGATCCGCGCCGGGCTGGACATCAGTGAGCTCAGTGAACCCATGCCCGATGCAGGGGTGGAAGGCGTCTACCCAGTGGCATGGGAGTTTCCCCGGTTCCTCCTCGGCCGCTGCCAACTCGCAGCGACCTGAGCCGATGAAGATCGACGGCGTGACCAAGGTGCTCCTCAGCGGGAGCTTCTCAACCGGCAAGACATCCACGTTGAGCCTGCTGCACGAAGCGCTGGAACACCGCGGTGTCCCGTCGGTCGTCAGGCTCGAACCAGCTCGCCACTGTCCCCTGTCCCTGGACCTGCACCAGGACGTCGATACAGCTCGGTGGTTGATGGGCGACCTGATCAGGGAGGAAAGCGAGCTGGTGTCGCGGCCGGGCCTCCGGGTCGTCCTCTGCGACGGCGGGCCGCCCGACATACTCGTGCACACCCCGGGGCATCCGGACCCGGAAGCCACCTTGCTCGGCTTGGCGCGTAGCTGGCAACCGACCTATGACTTCGTCTTCTGGGCGAGGCCGGACATCGCTCAGCCCATCGCTGCCGACGACGTGCGAGTTGTCGACGAAGGGTACCGGCAACGGATCGACACTGCTCTGCCTGCGGCCTTCGATACGCTGAGCGTGACCTCGCACCAGCTTCCTCATCGGGGTACCGACCGCGTCGCCGTGATCCTCAAACAACTCGGCGTCATGCCATAACACTCACAGGTGCCGGGCCCACCACTCCAGGACCGCCTCGAAGCGCTGCACCCGGTGCCGCGGCCGGCCCGACCGGGTCAGCTCGTGGCCCTCGCCCGGGAACAGCAGCATCTCCGCCGGCGCGCCCGCCCGCCGCAGCGCCACGAACATCCGCTCCGCCTGCTCCAGCGGGCAGCGCCAGTCCTGCTCCGAATGCACCACCGCGAACGGGATCTCGATGCGGTCGGCGTACGAAAGCGGCGACCGGTCGCGCTGCACCTCGGGGTCGGACCCGATGTACGCGTCGACGAAGAAGTAGCCGATGTCCGAGCTGCCGACCATCGAGTCCCACGCGTTGACCGCGCGCTCGCTCCACGCCGCCTTGAAGCGGCCGCCGTGGTGGGCGGCCAGCCAGCTCGTCATGAAGCCGCCGTACGAACCACCCATGACGCCGACGCGGGAGGCGTCCAGGTCCGGGCGCTCCAACGCCTTGTCGAGCAGGGCCAGGACGTCGTCGACGTCGACCGTGCCGAAGCCGTGCGTGATCGCGTGGCCGTGCGTCTGGCCGTAGCCCGCCGAACCGCGGGGGTTGCCGACGACCACCGCGTAGCCCGCCGCCGCGTACACCTGGGCCTCGTCGAACACCGCCCACTCCTGCTGGGTGAACGGGCCGCCGTGGATCACGCGCAGCACCGGGTGCGGGCCTTCGCCCTCGGGCAGCACCAGCCAGCCGTGCACCGGGTAGCCGTCCGGCGCGGTCGTCTCCAGCTCGATCATCGGCCGGATGCCCTTGTCCCGCAACGGCTTCGAGTAGTCGGTCAGCACGCGCGGCTCGCCGTCGCCCAGGAGCACGACCTCCCCGGCGGTCGACGGCGTCGCGATCACCGCCGCCAGCACCGAGCCGTCGTACGAGAACGACCGCAGCGCCGTGCGGTCGGCGTAGACCACCGCCAGGTCGGCCAGTGGCGCGTCCGCGGCGTCGACGGAGACCGCGCGCAGCTCCACCGCGCCGCGGTTGCGGACGGCCACGAGCACGTCGGCGCCGCGCGGGGCCGGGGCGCCCGCCGAGGCTTCGCAGTCCACCGTTTCGATGTCGGTCAGCCGGCGGGCCTTGACCGGGCCGGCGCCGAACTCGGGCGTCGCCGCGTACAGGCCGGTCATCGCGGCTTCGCGGTGCTCCGCAAAGGACTGTCCGAAGTAGAACAACGTACCGTCCGCGCCGAACGCCGGACGCTCGCAGAACCCTTCGCCGCGCACGAGAACTTCAGGCTCGCCACCCTCGGCGGAGATCGCGCAGACGTCGCGGAAGTCGCTCTCGGCCGCGCCCCACTCCGGCGGCGCGACGAAGACGACGCGCGTGCCGTCGGGCGTCCAGACCGGGTGGCTCGCGTCGAACCCGGCGCCGGTCAGCGGCTCGGGCGCCTCGGCGGGCTCGGCCGCGTCGACGACGAACAGCCGCTGCACGCGGTCGCGCACGAAGCCGACGTCGTCGAGCCGGTAATCCATGCGGGTGATCCGGCGCGGGGCCTCGGCGGCCGGCTCCGGGGTCTCGCCGTCGGCGTCCTCGGTCCCGTAGCGCCCGGCCTCGGGCACCCGGGCGGTGAACGCGATCCGCCGCGAGTCCGGCGCCCACACCGGCTCGCCGGCCCCGAGGTGCAGCGACGTCAGCCGCCGCGCCTCGCCGCCGTCGGACGGCATCACGTGCAGCTGCGGGCTGCCGTCGGCGCCCTTGCCCTCCCCCGCGCGGAGGAACGCCACCCAGCGCCCGTCGGGCGAGATCGACGGGGCGGAGTCGCGCGGACCGTGCGTCCACGCGGATTCGCCGCCGTCGAGCGACACCCGGCGCAGCGCGCTGCGGGCGGCATCCGCCTTCAGATCGGGTTTGCTCAGCGCGGTGAGCAGCAGGTTTCCGCGCAGGGCGGGACGGCCGGGGACGACGAGGTCTTCGATGTCGGCAGGACGCACGCCCCCGACCGTACCGGAAATCTTTAGCGCTGCGAACGACTTACGCGGCGACCTCTTTGCGCTCGTCGCGCCGGGCCTTCGCCAGGCTGGCCACCGTGGTCACGGACAGCACCACGATGATGACCCCGAGGGACACCCAGTTGTTGATGTCCAGCCAGTCCGGCACGACGTGGTACTCGTGCAGCGCGTGCAGGAACAGCTTCGCGCCGATGAAGGCGAGGATCACCGCGAGGCCGTAGGTGAGGTAGACCAGCTTCGTCACCAGCCCGCCGAGCAGGAAGTACAGCTGCCGCAGGCCCATCAGCGCGAACGCGTTGGCGGTGAAGACGAGGAACGCCTCCTGGGTGATGCCGAAGATCGCCGGGATCGAGTCGACCGCGAACAGCAGGTCCGCGGAGCCGATGGCCACGATCACCAGCAGCATCGGCGTGATCATCCGCTTGCCGTTCAGCTTCACCGTGTACTTGTGCCCGTGGTAGTCGTCGGTGACCGGCGCGAACCTGCGGACCTGACGGGTGACGGCGTTCTCGTGGTACTCCTCGTCCTCGCCCTTGCCGCGCAGCATGCTGATCGCCGTCCAGATCAGGATCGCGCCGAAGAGGAAGAACACCCAGACGAACTGCGCGATGAGCGCGGCGCCGATCGCGATGAAGACGCTGCGCATGGCCAGCGCGAGGAGGATGCCGACCAGCAGCACGCGGTGCTGGTGGATGGCGGGCACCTTGAACGACGCCATGATGATCATGAAGATGAACAGGTTGTCGACGCTCAGCGAGTACTCGGTGATGTAGCCGGTGAAGAACTCGACGCCCGGGTCGTGCCCGGCGAAGATCCACACGCCTGCCCCGAAGAGCACCGCGCACGAGACGTAGAAGATCACCCAGCGAGCGGCTTCCCCCGTGGTCACTTCATGCGGCTTGCGATCGACGATGACCAGGTCGAGCGCGATGAGCGCGAGCAGGCCGCCGATCGTGGCGATCCACAGCCACAGGGGGACAGTCATGAAACCAGAACCTCCGGATAGTGCGCATGAGCAACTAACCGGAGGTCTCTCCCGCCGGTGGAACACCGGCCGACGGTGCCGGGGGCGCTAGGGCCACCGTGCTGACGACACCGCCGCGAAGGAATACTCCCCTCACAGCCGTTCCAGTCTGCCGGTTACCCCCACCCGAACGCCAGCCGGAACGCCGCACGTCACCGGGTTGGTCCTGTAATTTCGGTCACTTCGGTCCACCAGGTGGTCTCGCGCGTGTGATCGCTGTGAGCCGCGCGGAGCACTCTCAGCAAACCTCAAATAGGTTTCTCCTCGTGCCCCGATTCCCGCTCCCGCGCACCCGCGGAGCCCGCCTCACCGCGCTCGCCGCGGTCGTCGTGGTCCTGGCCGCCGGCGCGGTCTTCTGGATCACGCGGCCCGCCGCGCCCGCGCCGGTGCCCACGCAGGACGCGCTGATCGACCTGCCCGCCGCCCCCGGCTCGGCGGAGCAGGTCAAGATCGACACGACGACCTACCTGCCCGCCACCGTGCCCGCGCCCGCGGTGCTGCTCGCGCACGGCTTCGGCGGGGACAAGAACAGCGTCGCCGACGACGCCCGCGAGCTCGCGCGGAAGGGCTTCGTCGTGATGACGTGGTCCGCGCGCGGGTTCGGCAAGAGCACCGGCAAGATCGGGCTCAACGACCCGGACGGCGAGGTCGCCGACGCGAGCCACTTGATCGACCGACTCGTCGCGCAACATCAGGTGACGACGGATCCGAACGGTGACCCGAAGGTCGCCGTCACCGGTGCGTCCTACGGCGGCGCGCTCTCGCTGCTGCTGGCCGGCACGGACAAGCGCGTCGACGCGATCGCCCCGGTGATCACCTACAACGACCTCGCGCAGGGCCTGGTCCCGAACGCGGCCACGCCCGCCCTCACGGCGTCGGGCACCCCCGCGGCCGGCGCGTTCGCGACCGACGGCGTGTTCAAGAAGAGCTGGGCCGGGATCTTCTTCTCGGCGGGCTCCGGCGCCGCGGCGAGCGGGTCGCCGTCGGCCGAAGCCCCGGAAGCGGGGCAGGAGACCGACACGGGCACCACCGGAGCGGCCGGCACCGCGGCCGCGGCCCCCGCCGTGCCCCAGGGTGCGGGCGGCGGGCGCCAGAACGGGCCGGCCGATCCGTGCGGCCGCTTCACCGCCGCCGTCTGCCGCGCCTACACCGAGCTGGGCACCACCGGGCAGGCGAGCCAGGCGAGCGTCGACCTGCTGCGCCGCGTGTCCCCCGCCTCCGTGACGGGCAAGATCACCGTGCCGACCCTGCTGGTGCAGGGCGAAAGCGACACGCTGTTCGGCCTCGACCAGTCCGACGCCAGCGCCCGGCAGATCACCGCGGCGGGCGGCAAGGTCAAGACGATCTGGTACACCGGCGGCCACGACGGCGGCAAGCCGGGCCCGCAGCTGCGCGCCAAGATCGGCGACTTCCTGTGGACCGCGGTGAACGGCGGCGACCCGGGCAGCGGCTTCAGCTACGACGTCCAGGGCACGTTGCGCGCCAACGGGACGCCGTCGGTCCGCACGGTCACCGCCGACACCTACCCCGGCCTGACCGGCCCCGCGACCGAGCGGCGGCTGCTGCCCATGTCCGGTCCCGCCCAGCCGGTGGTGCGCCCGGCCGGCGCGAACCCGGCCGCGGTGAGCGGGATCCCCGGCCTCAACGGCGTCGCGAGCAGCTCGTCGCGGCTGGGCGCGCTGTTCAGCAACGACCCGCCGGGCCAGGCCGCGCAGTTCACCACCGCCGCCTTCGACGGCCAGGTCGTGATCAGCGGCTCGTCGACCGTGCGGCTGCGGGTCGCCGCGGACCCGGCGCACCCGCAACCGGACGCGGTGCTGTTCGCGAAGCTCTACGACGTCGGCCAGGACGGCTCCCGCGTGCTGCCGGCGAACGCGATCGCGCCGTTCCGGGTGAGCGGGCTGCCCGCCGACGGCACACCGGTCGACGTCACCGTGACGCTGCCCGGCATCGTCCGCCCGATCGAAGGCGGCCACTCGCTGCGGCTCGTCGTCGGCACCACCGACCAGGCGTTCGCCGCGCCGGCCTCGCCCGCGGTCTTCCGGATCGCGCTGGCGAGCGGGACCGCGCTGGCCGTGCCGGTCGTGCCCGGCACGTCGGTCGGCTCGCCGGCCCCGGTCGGGCAGCTGGTCGGCATCGGCGTGACGCTGGCGATCGGCCTGGCCGTGGTGCTCTTCGCGGCGCTGCGGCGCCGCCGGGCCACCGACGTCGATCCCGAGCTGGCCACGACCCCGCTGGTCATCGAAGGGCTGCGCAAGCAGTACGCGGGCGGGTTCGTCGCGGTGAAGGACCTCTCGTTCCGCGTCGAGCCGGGCCAGGTGCTCGGCCTGCTCGGGCCGAACGGCGCGGGCAAGACGACCACGCTGCGGATGCTGATGGGCCTGATCACGCCGACCGAAGGCAGCATCCGCGTGTTCGGGCACAAGATCGCCCCGGGCGCGCCGGTGCTGTCGCGGATCGGCTCGTTCGTCGAGGGGTCCGGGTTCCTGCCGCACCTGTCCGGCCGGGCGAACCTCGAGCTGTACTGGGCCGCGACCGGGCGGCCGGCCGAGAAGGCGCACTTCGCGGAGGCGCTGGAGATCGCCGGGCTCGGCTCGGCCGTCGAACGCCGGGTGCGGACCTACAGCCAGGGCATGCGGCAGCGGCTGGCGATCGCGCAGGCGATGCTCGGCCTGCCGGAGCTGATGGTGCTCGACGAACCGACCAACGGGCTCGACCCGCCCCAGATCCACCAGATGCGCGAGGTGCTGAAGCGGTACGCCGCGACCGGCCGCACCGTGGTGGTCTCCAGCCACCTGCTGGCCGAGGTCGAGCAGACCTGCACGCACGTCGTGGTGATGCACCGCGGTTCGCTGGTGGCCTCGGGCGAGGTCGGCGAGCTGGCCGCGGCCGGCGGCGAGGCGACGTTCCGGGTCGACGACCCGGTGGCGGCCGCCGCGGCCCTCAAAGCGGACGGCGGGGTCACCTCGGTCGACGTCGAGGGCGACCTCGTGCACGCCGATCTCGACGGGCTGCCCCGCGCCGAAGCCGTGGCCGTGCTGGTCCGCGCCGGCGTCGCGGTGGAGCAGGCCGGGCCCCGGCGCCGGCTGGAAGACGCGTTCCTGCAACTGGTCGGAGAGGAATCATGAGCGAGGGTGTGCACACCGATCCGCACGCGCTCGACGAACTGAGCGACGTCGCTTCGGCCGAACACGCCGGCGTCGGCGCGGACGGCGCCGTCGAGGGCTACAGCGCCCGGCGGACGCTGCGGCTCGGCGTCGAGCTGCGGCGCCAGCTCAAGCGGCGGCGCACGCAGTTCCTGCTCGGGTTCGTCGCGATCCTGCCGTTCATCCTGGTGATCGCGTTCGAGCTGGGGCAGTCGAACCCGAACCGGCGCAGCGGCGGGTTCGTCGACCTGGCCACGGCTTCGGCGCCGAACTTCGTCGTGCTGGCGCTGTTCGTGTCCGGGACGTTCCTGCTGCCGATGATCGTGGCGCTGTTCTTCGGCGACACGATCGCGAGCGAGGCGTCGTGGTCGAGCCTGAAGTACCTGCTGGCCGTGCCGGTGCCGCGGCAGCGGGTGCTGCGGCAGAAGGCGATCGTGTCCGGGCTGCTCTCGGCGTTCGCGCTGGTGCTGCTGCCGCTGGTGTCCCTCGGCGTCGGCATCCTCTGGTACGGCGCGGGCGACGCGATCAGCCCGACGGGTGACGCGGTGTCCTTCGGCGACAGCCTGCTGGCCATCGCACTGTCCACTGTGTACATCATCCTGCAGCTGGCCTGGGTGGCCGGCCTGGCGCTCGCGCTGAGCGTGTCGACCGATGCCCCGCTCGGCGCGGTCGGCGGCGCGGTGCTGGTGGCGATCCTGTCGCAGATCCTCGACCAGATCACCGCGCTGGAGGGGCTCCGGAACTACCTGCCGACGCACTACGCGTTCTCGTGGATGGACCTGATCTCCACCGACGTCGACTGGACGAACCTGGCCAGCGGCATGCTGTCGGCGGTCATCTACGGGACCGTGTTCTTCCTGTACGCCGGGCGGCGGTTCGCGCGGAAGGACATCACGAGCTGAAGCCGGTACGGTCGGGCCCGTGCCGATCACGCTGGAGAGCCACCAGGACATCGCCGTGCTGCGGATCGACCACGGCGGCGGCAACACCCTCGACACGGACTCGTGCCGCGAGCTCGTGCTGCGGCTGGAGGAGGTCGAACAGGCCCGCGCGGTGGTGCTCACCGGCACCGGGCGGGTCTTCTCCGCGGGCGTCGACCTCAAGCGGGTCGACGAGGGCGGCGCCGCCTACGTGTCGCAGTTCCTCCCGCTGCTGTCGGACGCTCTGCTGGCCGTGTTCGGCTGCCCGCGCCCGGTCGTCGCCGCGCTGAACGGGCACGCCGTCGCCGGTGGTGCGGTGCTCGCCGCCGCGTGCGACCACCGCGTGCTCGGCAGCGGCACCATCGGCGTGACCGAGCTGCTGGTCGGGGTGCCGTTCCCGCTGGCCGCGCTGGAGATCCTGCGCTGCGCCTACGGCACGGCGCCGCTGCCGTCGCTCACCTACTCGGGTGAAACCCGCAGCGGCGAGGACGCGCTGGCCGCGGGCCTGGTCGACGAGCTGGCCCCGCCGGACCAGGTGCTCGACCGGGCGCTGGCCGTCGCGGACCGGCTCGGCGAGCTGCCGGCCGAGGCGTTCGCGCACACCAAGGCCCAGATCCGGCAGCCCTTCCACGAGCGGATCGCCGAGTACCGCCACTCCGACGACCCCGAGGTCGAGCGGCTGTGGCGCTCGCCCGCGGCGCTGGCCGCCGTCAAGTCCTATGTGGACCGGGTGCTGCGTTAGGCGCGCACACCGCTTTCGGCGAGCGCCTTGATGCCTTCGACGGTCTTCTGCATGTTGGCCTGCAGCTCGCCGAGGCGCATCGCGACGATCTCGTCCTCGTGCTCGGGCATCGAGCCGATGATGGTCGTCAGGTTGGACGGGCCGGGGCCGATCTGGGCCCACTGGCGCAGGACCGTGCCGTCGCCGTCCGGGACGAGCTCGAACTTCCACGACGCGGCGGGGTTCGTCACGTCCATCACGGCCCACGCGAACAGCCGCCCCGGCTCGTAGCCGGTCACCGTCGAGACGGTCTCCCACTCCCCGGCGACCGGGTGGGAGTTGCGGCCGCGGAACCGGGCGCCCAGGCCGGGCTCGGAGCCCTCGACCCAGCCGCCGCCCTGGAACTCGTTCGAAAACCGGGCCGGCAGGTCGACGTCGAGCAGCCAGGACCAGACCTCGTCCGGGCCGGCTTCGATGCGGACTTCGACCTGCGTCGTAGGACAGTCGGAAACCTTCATGGCGGACCCCTCGCTCGATGCCGGTGCCTACGGCTTCGGACGGTAACGCGGGGCCGATCACGCGGACAACTCGCACGGTGCCCGCGACCGCGCACGGTCGAGGACGCCGACCCGCCGCCGGCCGTACCCGCCGAAAGTCGGGTTCTGCCCGGATCTGCGCCCGGACAGCCGATTGCCGACCCCGCCCGGTTCTGTGAGGGTCCCACGGAGAGTTCGTGAGCCGGGGAGGGTGCTCGATGCGCAGACTGTTCACCGCAGGCGCGGTCCTGCTGGCGATGGCGGGCCTGGCCCCGGCGGCCGCGGCGGCCCCCGACATCAAGGCCGAGCTGCAGAAGATCCCGGGCCTGACGATCACGTCGGAGGACCCGGCACCGGCGGGCTACCGGTTCTTCAAGCTCACCTACACCCAGCCCGCCGACCACCGCCACCCCGGCGCGGGCACGTTCCAGCAGCGGTTCACCCTGCTCCACCGCGACTTCGCCGCCCCGACGGTCGCCTACACCAGCGGCTACAACGTCAGCGGCTCCCCCAACCGGTCCGAGCCGACCCAGATCGTCAACGGCAACCAGCTGTCGATGGAGTACCGCTACTTCACGCCTTCGCGGCCAGAGCCGGAAAACTGGGCGAAGCAGCTGACGATCTGGCAGGCCGCCGCGGACGAGCACCGCGCGGTGCAAGCGTTCAAGGCGATCTACCCGGGCAAGTGGCTGGCGACCGGCGGCAGCAAGGGCGGCATGACGGCGACGTACTTCCGCCGCTTCTTCCCCGACGACGTCGACGCGACGATCCCGTACGTCGCCCCCAACGACGTCATCGACCCGGTCGACGTCTACAACCGGTTCCTGTCCCGGGTCGGCAACGACCCGGCGTGCCGCGACGCGTTGAAGGCGATCCAGCGGGACGCGCTCAAGCGGCGTGACGAGCTGGGCGCGATCGCCGCTGCCGACGCGGCTCAGCGGGGGCTGACGTTCTCGATCGTCGGCTCGGCGGACAAGTCCCTCGAGATCTCGGTGATCGACTCGTACTTCGCCTTCTGGCAGTACCAGACACAGGCGGACTGCGCGACGGTCCCGGCGGCGGGCGCGCCCGCGGCGGAGGTCTACGCCTGGTACGAGAAGGTGGAGAGCCTCAACACGTACTCCGACCAGGACCTGGCGCCCTACATCCCGTACTACTACCAGGCGGCGGTCCAGCTGGGCTCGCCCGAGGCGTACGACAGCTACCTCCGCGACCTGCTCCGCTACCCGGGCGCCGACCAGCCGAAGACGTTCGTGCCGTCGTCGATCCGCCTGCCCCGCTTCGACTACACGGCCATGCCGGACATCGACTTCTGGGTGAAATCCCGCGGCACGCGGCTGCTGTTCGTGTACGGCTCGAACGACCCGTGGGGCGCGGAGCCCTTCGAACTGGGCTTCGGCAGCCGCGACTCGTACCGGTACTACGTGCAGGGCGGCAACCACGGGTCGAAGATCGCGCAGCTGCCCGCGTCCGAAGCCGCGGCGGCGACCGCGACGATCCGCCGGTGGGCGGGACTTCCGGCGGCATCGGCCTTGACGGCACGCAGCGCACCGGCCGGGTTCCCCGAGTTCGACGCGGACCTCACCCTGACGGAGCGGCCACCGCTGTGACTTTGGGCGGGCCGGGCGTAGTCTCACGGCACCTGACGGCCCGGCCCGAGGAGGCGGCATGCCTCGCCCCGTCCACTTCGAGATCCACGCGGGCGACCCCGAGCGCGCGGTGGCCTTCTACACGAGCGTGTTCGGCTGGAAGTTCGAACGCTGGGGCGAAGCCCCGTACTGGGTGATCTCGACCGGCGAGGGAAATGGAATCGACGGCGGGCTCCTGCCCCGGCAAGGCCCGGCACCCGAGGCGTCGGCGCCGGTCCACGGGTTCGTCAACACGATCGCGGTGACCGACCTCGACGCGTCGCTCGATGCGGTCACCGACGCGGGCGGGACGCTGGCCCTGCCGAAGAACCCGGTTCCGGGCGTCGGCTGGCTGGCGTACTGCACGGACACCGAGGGCAACGTCTTCGGCCTGCTCCAACCGGACGAGAACGCCCCGGCGCCCTAGGGCCGTTTCGCCTTCGGCAGCCGCGTGACGACGGAGTCGTAGGACGCGTCGATCAGCTCTTCCAGCTCGGCTTCCGGAACCCCGGCGCCGAGTTGAACACGGTTCCAGCCGTAGCGGCCGAGGTAGTCCATCACCGTCACCGCATCCGGGTGGCGGGCGCGCAGCTCGGCCGCTTCTTCTTTCGTGGCACCACATTTCACGCCGACGCTGCCGGGTTCGTCCTGCCCGATGAACGCGAAGCCCTTGCCGCCGACCTTGGCGACGAGCACGTGATCGCCGAAGGGGTAGGTCTCCTGCGCGCCCGGCTTCGCGAGGCAGTACGCGACGACGGCTTGGATGTTCACAGCTCCAGCTTCACCAGCTCGAGGTCGGTCTGGGGGAAGTCGTCGCCGACGCACAGCAGCGGTTCACCCGCGACGAACGCGGTGGCGTAGGTGAGGCAGTCGCCGAAGTTCAGCCCGGCCGGGTGCCGTCCTTTGCCGAAGCGCACGAACGCCATCTGCGCCGCGCGCCAGTGCGCATCGCCGAAAGAGATCACGTCGAACCGCCGCTGCTGCAGGAAGTCGGCCAGCAACGCCTTCCCGTGCGGGCCTTCCTTGTGCACCAAGACCAAGGTGGTCTCGACGAGGGTGGGCGCGCCGATGCGGCACGCCGGCGCGGCGCCGATCGCGTTTCCCAGCGCCCGCGCCATCGGCTCACCCATGATCGTCGCGATGACGGCGGAGCTGTCGAGGATCACACGCCACCCGGTCCGTATCCGAGAATTTCTTCGCGCTCCGCTTTGCCGATCGGCTTTCCACGGTTCTCGGCGGAGACCTGAGGCCAGATCTCCTCCTCCAGGAACCGGACGAACGCCGCACCGTCACGATCGGAACTCCGCCGCGCCACCAGCTCGTCACGCCGCAACCGCAGAGCCTCCCGGACGGCACCGGTCTTGGTGTCCCCCGTCAACTCCGCGACTTCCGCCGCCAGACGCTCAGCCTCCGCGTCCTTGATGTTCATCGCCATGGTGTAATGGTACCGATGATGGTGTAAGAGTTCCATTTCCGCCCCCCGCCGTAGCCGGGCCTACTTGATGCCGGCCGCGTCCATGCCCCTCAGCTCCTTCTTCAGGTCGGAGATCTCGTCGCGCAGCCGGGCCGCCAGCTCGAACTGGAGGTCGCGGGCCGCCTGCATCATCTGGTCGGTCATCTGCTGGATCAGGTCCGCGAGCTGGGCGCGCGGCATCGCCGAGACGTCCTTGTCCACCAGCATCCCCGAGCTGCGCACCCGGTCGCCCTGCTCGGGCTTCTTGCCGCGCGAAGAGTTGCGGCCCGAGCCGCCCACCGAGACCTGCTCGCTGTCCTCGGCCTCGCTGTACACGCGGTCGAGGATGTCCGCGATCTTCTTCCGCAGCGGCTGCGGGTCGACCCCGCGCTCCTTGTTGTACGCGACCTGCTTCTCGCGGCGGCGGTCCGTCTCCTCGATCGCGTGCTGCATCGAGTCGGTGATCTTGTCCGCGTACATGTGGACTTCGCCCGAGACGTTTCGTGCCGCGCGCCCGATCGTCTGGATCAGCGACGTCCCGCTGCGGAGGAAGCCTTCCTTGTCCGCGTCGAGGATCGCCACCAGCGACACCTCGGGCAGGTCGAGCCCCTCGCGCAGCAGGTTGATGCCGACCAGGACGTCGAAGTCGCCCGCCCGCAGCTGCCGCAGCAGCTCGACGCGCCGCAGCGTGTCGACCTCCGAGTGCAGGTAGCGCACCCGGATGCCCAGCTCCAGCAGGTAGTCCGTCAGGTCCTCGGCCATCTTCTTCGTCAGCGTGGTGACCAGGACGCGCTCGTCCTTCTCCGCCCGCTCGCGGATCTCGTGCACCAGGTCGTCGATCTGGCCCTCGGTCGGCTTGACGACCACCTTCGGGTCGACCAGGCCCGTCGGCCGGATGACCTGCTCGACGAACTCGCCGCCGGCCTGGCCCATCTCGTACGGCCCCGGCGTCGCCGACAGGTACACCGTCTGGCCGATCCGGTCGGAGAACTCCTCCCAGGTCAGCGGCCGGTTGTCGACCGCGCTCGGCAGGCGGAAGCCGTACTCCACCAGGTTCCGCTTCCGGGACATGTCGCCTTCGTACATGCCGCCGATCTGCGGGACCGTCTGGTGCGACTCGTCGATCACCAGCAGGAAGTCGTCCGGGAAGTAGTCGATCAGCGTCGCCGGCGCCGACCCGGCGCCGCGGCCGTCGATGTGGCGCGAGTAGTTCTCGATGCCGGAGCAGAACCCGACCTGGCGCATCATCTCGATGTCGTAGGCCGTGCGCATCCGCAGCCGCTGCGCTTCCAGCAGCTTGCCCTGCTTCTCCAGCTCCGCCAGACGTTCTTCGAGCTCCTTCTCGATGCCCTGGATCGCCTTTTCCATCCGCTCCGGACCCGCCACGTAGTGCGTCGCGGGGAAGATCCGGACCTCGTCGACCTCCTTGACGATGTCACCGGTCAGCGGGTGCAGGTAGTAGAGCTTCTCGACCTCGTCGCCGAAGAACTCGACGCGGATCGCCAGCTCCTCGTACGCCGGGATGATCTCGACCGTGTCGCCCCGCGCGCGGAACGTGCCGCGCGCGAACGCGATGTCGTTGCGCGTGTATTGCACGTCCACCAGCGCGCGGAGGAAGACGTCCCGGTCCAGCTGCATGCCGATCTCGAGCTTGGACGACCGGTCGAGGTACGACTGCGGCGTGCCCAGACCGTAGATGCACGAGACACTGGCGACCACGATGACGTCCCGCCGCGACAGCAGGTTCATCGTCGCCGAGTGCCGCAGCCGCTCGACGTCGTCGTTGATCGAGGAGTCCTTCTCGATGTAGGTGTCCGTCTGCGCGATGTACGCCTCGGGCTGGTAGTAGTCGTAGTAGCTGACGAAGTACTCGACCGCGTTGTGCGGGAACAGTTCGCGCAGCTCGTTCGCCAGCTGCGCGGCGAGGGTCTTGTTCGGCGCCATCACCAGTGTCGGCCGCTGGACGCGCTCGATCAGCCACGCCGTGGTCGCCGACTTACCGGTACCGGTGGCGCCCAGCAGGACGATGTCCTTTTCGCCCGCTTTGACCCGGCGTTCGAGCTCGTCGATGGCCGCCGGCTGGTCACCGGCGGGCTGGTAGTCACTGACCACCTCGAAGCGGCCGCCGGTCCGCGGGATCTCCGAGACGGGCCGGAAGTCGGACTGGGCGAGCACGGGGTGTTCGGTTGCGAAAGCCACGTCGACCAGAGTACGACCCACCACCGACAATTTCCGTCGGCCCTGGTCAGGAGGGTCGGAACACCGTCACGGACGTCACTTCGCCGCCGGTAACAGCGCAGTGCAGGACGGCGCCGGGCACCGGCTCGTCCCCGAAGCACGAGACCAGCACCCGGTCCGGCCCGGTCGCCTGGACCTCGGTGCGCGGGAACTCCGCCAGCACCCCGGCGACCTCGGCCGCAGGCGCCCCGAGGTAGGCCAGCACCACCTCGCGCGGGGCCGGCGGCGGCGGGATGGGCAGGCCGTGGCCTTCGAAGAGGCGGTTCAGCTGGTCGGCCGCCGAAACGGCGCGCGGGAAGCCGGCGAACGCGGCCGTCTGGACGACCACTTCGCAGATCTCGGCGGGCGAGAGCCCCGAGGCGAGACCGGTGCGGAGGTGGACGCTCAGCGGCGGCCCCACCATCCCCGCCGCGACGATCGCGGCCAGCGTGGCGGCTTCGCGGGTCCGGCTGTCGAGCGCGGGACGTTCGTGCAGGTGGCCGTAGACGGTGCCGACGGCCAGCTCGCCCAGCGCGGGGACCGTGGCGAACAGCGCGTCGAGCCGTTTCGCGCCGTCGTCGACCAGCTCGGCGAAGTTCTCACGGCCCCGGTCGTGCAGGTCGTCCATGGTCATCCCGCTCCCCCTTCAGCAGCTGCAGTCACAACAGGAGCAGCAGTCGCAACAGCCGTCACAGCCGCCACAGTCGCAGCCGCCGCACGTCTGCGGTTTCCCGCTCCACGGCCCAGGATAGGGATCGCGGCAGCAGAACTGGCACGTGCAGCACATGTACGGCGTGAGCGCGCAGCCGAGGAAGAAGTTGCGCTTCTTCGGCGGGACGGCGAACTTCGGGTACCAGAGGCCGCCGCCTTTGCCGTCGAGAGGCTCGGGACCGGAGGAATCGCCGGGTCCGCCCGGGCCACCAGGTCCGCCAGGCCCACCCGGACCTCCAGGCCCACCCGGACCACGGCCACCCGGCCCGCCCGGGCCCCGACCGCCGGGTCCGCCCGGACCGGGAGCACCGGGCGGCGGAACCGGCCCCGGCGGCGGAAACCCTTGCGGCCGCTGAGAACCCCACCCCGGCGGGACTTGCTGCGGCGTCGGACCGGGCCCGATCCACCCCGGCGGCGGCTGCTGGTGCGGATGCTGCTGCGGCGTCGGCCCCGGCCCGATCCACCCGGGCGGCGGCTGCTGCCCGAAGTCCGAACCGTGCCCGTGCGCCGCCCCATGCCCGAAAGCCCGCCGCACCGACTGACGCAACTCGTGCACCAGCAACGCGTGCACCAGCCCCGGCTCGGCGAACTCGGCCTCCCGCAGCGCCAGCTCCACCCCCAGCACCGCGTCATCGCACAACCGCCGCGCCTCGGCCCACGAAGTCCCGGTCACCCGCAACGGGTTCCACGCCCCGGCCGCAGCGTCCACCGCGTAGTCCTCGACCGCGTCCAGCAGGTGCGCCACCCGCCCGAACAGCCGTCCGGCCTCCGCCAGCGGAGCCACGTTCCCCGGCCGCCCGGCCAGCTCCGCCGTCCGCGCGAACGCCGCCGACGTGGCCAGTTCCGCGGGCTCGGTCGCCAGCAACGCCGAGTCCCCCGACCGGACCGACCGCTCCACCTCACCCTGGCGCGAAACGGCCTCGGTCAGCACCGAAGTGTCGAACCCCACCCGGCCACCGGTGCTGCTCCCCTGCGACGCCCACCGGGCCGCGACCCGGCGCGCGGCCAGAGCCACCGGACGACGGCCGAACGCGCCGTCGCCGTCCTCGACGTGGTCGCCGACCTTCGCCGCCGCCAGCACCAAGGACACCGCCGCCGCGAGCTGGGCTCCTTCGCCGCGCGCCACCGACGCCGTCCGCATGCCCCGCAGCGGGCACGGGCCCGCGTCGCGGCGCAGGTCGCCGCGCCGGGTCTGCGCCTCGAGCAGCACCGAGATGATCAGCCCGTCGTAGTTCGTGACCACGCGGGCCAGCTGCCCGTGCTCGTCACGCAGCGTCAGGCACAGCCCGCACAGGTGCGCCAGCCAGTCCGCGTGCAGTCCTTCGGACAGCCGGTGCCGACACGGCCTGATGATCCCGAACATCCCCGGTTCCCCTCACTCACAGTCGGCGCACCTTAGCCCGAACGTGTGGCGCGCGCGGCGAGTCTGCGTGATTCGTGACCCGCCCGGCAGGATGAGCGCCATGGCCGCACTGCACCCCCCGAAGGTCGAGGTCTTCGACCCCGCCGCGCGCGCGAACATCGACCCGAAGGGCATCCTGCGGGAGGTCGAGGAGTACCGCGAAGAACCCTTCGGCCTGTACCTCGCCCGCCCGACGCCGGGCCGCGCCCAGTTCCACTACCTCGAGTCGTGGCTGGTGCCCGGGCTGGGCCTGCGGTTCACCGACTTCTGGTTCTCCCCCGGCCACGAACGCGACCAGGACTTCTACCTCGACGTCGTCCGCGTCCGCCGCGACGGCCCGCGCTGGGTCGCCACCGACCTCTACGTCGACATCGTGCTCAAGGACAAGCTCTCGCTGCGGGTGATCGACACCGACGAGCTCCTCGACGCCAACGCCGCCGGCCTGGTCACCGCCGAAGACGCGCGGTACGCACTGGAAACCACCTACGCGGCGGTCGAAGGGCTGGCCGCGCACGGCTACGACCTCACCGCCTGGCTGGCCACGAAGGACATCGCGCTCACCTGGCGCCGCCACCCCTAGGGGCCGCCGCATCCTCCGAACGATGGATGCGGGGTGGGTCGTTCTGATGACGCGCCGCACCGGTCCGCCGCGGGATTCTCGATCTGTCGGATACGGATCGAGCAGGGGGACGGCGGCATGCCGGTCATCGAGGTCGAGCACCTCCACAAGCGGTACGGGGACAAAGTCGCGGTCGACGACGTCTCGTTCACCGTCGAGCGCGGCGAAATCTTCGGGATCCTGGGCCCGAACGGCGCAGGCAAGACCACGACCGTCGAGTGCTTGGAGGGCTTGCGGAAGCCCGACGGCGGCGAGCTTTCGGTGCTGGGCCTCGACCCGCGCCGTGACCGGGCCGAGCTGCGCCAGCGCGTCGGCGTCCAACTCCAGGAGGGCCGGCTGCAGGACAAGCTGCGGGTCGGCGAGCTGCTCGACCTCTACGCCGCGTTCTACCGGACTCCCGCGGACCCGGCCGAGCTGCTGGCCACGCTCGGCCTGACCGAACACCGGAACACCGCGTACAAGAAGCTTTCCGGCGGCCAGCAGCAACGGCTGTCCATCGCGCTGGCCCTCGTCGGGAGCCCGGAGCTGGCGGTGCTCGACGAGCTCACCACCGGCCTCGACCCGCAGGCCCGCCGCGACACGTGGGACCTCATCGAGACCGTGCGCGCCCAGGGCGTGACGATCCTGCTGGTCACGCACTTCATGGCGGAAGCCGAACGGCTCTGCGACCGGATCGCGGTGATCGACGCCGGCCGCGTCGTCGCCGTCGACTCGCCAGCCGGGCTGGTCGCCCGGGTCACCGACGAGCAGGTCGTGCGGTTCCGGCCGTCGGCGCCGCTGGACCCCGGCGTGCTCGGGGCGCTGCCCGAGGTCCGCGCGGCCGAGCGGCACGGCGAGCGCCTCGTCGTCCGCGGCGACGGGAACGTGCTCCACGCGGTGACGTCGCTGCTCGCGCGGCTCGGCGTGCTCGCCGGTGACCTGCGCGTCGAGCAGGCCGGCCTCGACGACGCCTTCGTCGCGCTCACCGGCCACCGGCCGGAGTGAAGGGGGAAACCATGACCGTCCTGACCAAGCTGACCGCCGCCGAAGCCAAGGTGTTCCTGCGCGATCCGGGCGCGCCGGCCGTCGTCGTCGGCATCCCGCTCGCGTTGCTGCTGGTGTTCGGGCTGATGCCCGGCGCGAACGAGCCGGACCCGAAATACGGCGGTCACAGCCCGCTGGCCACGGTGATCGCACCGATGGCCGTCACGATCCTGCTGGCCATGCTCGCGTTGACGCACTTCCCGAACGTGATGGGCACCTACCGCGAAAAGGGCCTGCTGAAGCGGCTTTCCGCCAGCCCGGTTTCGCCGAGCCGGTTGCTCGCCGCGCAGCTGCTGGTGAATCTGGCCGCCGCCGTGGTCGTGGTGCTGCTCATCGCCGGGGTCGGCGGGCTCGCGCTCGGCATTCCCTTGCCGGGCAACCCGGGCGGCTTCCTGCTCTCGATCGTCCTCGGGGCGCTGGCGCTGTTCTCCGTCGGCCTGCTGGTGGCCGCCTTGGCTCCGACCGGCCGCGCGGCGAGCGGCATCGGGAGCGCCGTTTTCTTCCCGATGCTGGCGCTGGGCGGGGTCTGGGTGCCGAAGGAGCGGCTGCCGGTGGTGCTGCAGCACGTCGCCGACGTCCTGCCGCTCGGGTCGACGCTCAACGCGCTGCGTGCCACCTGGGCCGGCGACGCTCCCGAACTGCTGCAGCTCGGCGCGATGGCGGCCTTCGCCGTCGGCTGCACGACGATCGCGGCGCGGGTGTTCCGATGGGAGTGACGACCGCGCCCGCCCCGGCCGTCCTCCGGCCGGTCGCCGTGAAGCCGGTGGCGATCGTGACCGTGCTGACGGCGATCCCGTTGCTGCTGACGGCGAACCGCTACGGCTACTTCGGCGACGAGCTGTACTTCCTGGCCGCCGGACGGCACCTCGCGTGGGGGTACGTCGACCAGCCTCCGCTGCTTCCCCTGCTGGCCAAGGCGATGGACGCGCTCGGGCACTCGCCGTTCGTGCTGCGCATCCCGGCGATGCTGGCCGTGCTCGCCGGGGTCGTGCTCACCGCCATGATCGCGCGTGAGCTGGGCGGCGGCGCGAAGGCCCAGACGCTCGCCGCCGCCACTGCCGCCGTCTCGGTGGAGTCCCTGGCGGGCGGGCACTACCTGGCGACGTCCACAGTGGACCCATTCCTCTGGACGCTGGTGCTGTGGCTGCTGGTCCGCTGGCTGCGCACCCGCGCCGACGCTCTCCTCGTCTGGGCCGGCGTGGCGACGGCGGCGGCGCTGTACACGAAGTTCCTCATCGGCGGCTTCTGGCTCGCCGCGGGGGTCGCGATCCTCGTCTGCGGGCCACGGGAACTGCTGCGCCGTCCCGCGTTGTGGCTCGGCGCGGCGATCGCCGCGGCGGCACTGGTGCCGACGCTGCTCTGGCAGGCCACGCACGGCTGGCCGCAGCTCGGCATGGGCGCGGCGATCTCGGCGGAAGTCGGCGGCACCTGGGGCGGCAGGCTGGCGTTCCTGCCGACCGCGGTGGCCGCCGCCGGGCTGCCGGTCGGCGCGGTCCTGCTGGGCTACGGCCTGTGGCGGCTCCTGCGCGGCCGCGAACTCCGCTTCCTCGGCTGGACGACCGTGCTGCTGACCCTCGCCTTCCTGGCGGTGAACGGCCGGTTCTATTACGTCGCCGGGATGTACCCGGTGTGCTGGGCGATGGCCGCCGTCGCGCTCGAACGCCGCGAACCGGCGCGCTGGTGGCGCTGGGTCGCGACCTGGCCGTGCTACGCGCTGGCCGCACTGCTCGTCGTGCCCATCGCACTGCCGGTCTGGCCCCAGACGTGGCTGACCGAGCACCCCTCGCTGCCGGCCCCGGTGTTCGCCTTCGCCGAGATCGGCTGGCCGGACGGCACCCGCTCGGTGGCCGGCGCGTTCGCGCGGCTGCCCGAGCGGGACCGGACCGCGGTGGTGACCGAGACGTACTGGGAAGCGAGCGCGCTCGACCGCTACGGCCGTGACCTCGGCCTCCCCGAGCCGGCCAGCGGGAACCGCGGCTACGCGACACTGGCAGTACCGCCCGAAAACACCACCGACGTCCTGTTCGTCGGCAAGGATCCGCGGCCGCTGCTCGGGCACTTCACCGGCCTGCGGCAAATCGGGACGGTGGACACCGGTGCGGCGAAGCCGAGCTACTTCGACGGCGTGCCGCTGTGGCTGGCGAGCGGCCGCGCCGAACCCTGGTCACAGCTGTGGCCGAAGCTGGTGAACACGCACACGTGAGCACACGTAGGGTGCGGGAAGGACCGGCGCCGACCACGGACAAGGAGCACGATGGACGCCGTAGCCACGGCCCCCGACCAGGCGAAAGCCGACCTCGCCCCCTTCGCCCGGCTGCCGGTCGCGCTGCTCGCGCTGGGCACGGCCACCGCGTTGCTGCTGACGGCCGGGCGTTACGGCTACTTCGGCGACGAGCTGTACTTCCTCGCCGCCGGGAAGCACCTGGCCTGGGGCTACGCCGACCAGCCGCCGCTCGTCCCGTTCCTGGCGTGGGCGATGGACCGCCTGGCACCCGGTTCGCTCGTCGTCTTCCGGCTGCCGGCGATCGCCGCGACCGCGGCCGGGGTCGTCGTGACCGCGCTGATCGCCCGCGAGCTGGGCGGCCGGCGCAAGGCGCAGGCGCGGGCCGCCGCGGCGTACGCGATCTGCGGGCAGTTCGTGGGCAGCGGCCACTACCTGGCGACGTCGACGATCGACCCGCTGCTGTGGACGCTCGTGCTGTGGCTGCTGGTGCGCTGGGTCCGCACCCGCGACGATTCGCTGCTGGTGTGGCTCGGTGCCGTGACGGCGGTGGCGCTCAACGGCAAGCTGCTCATCGGCGCGTTCTGGGTGGTGGCCGGGCTCGCGGTGCTCGCGTTCGGCCCCCGGGAGCTGCTGCGGCGGCCGAAGCTCTGGCTGGGCGCGCTGATCGCCGCCGTCTCACTGGTGCCGACGCTGCTGTGGCAGCGCGCGAACGGCTGGCCGCAGCTCGGGATGGGCGACGCGGTCGGCGCCGAGGTCGACGCGGCGGGCGGCCGCGGGAGTTTCGTCCCGCAGCTGCTGGCCGGGGCCGGTTGGGTGATCGGCGCGCTCGGCGTCCTCTACGGCGTCGCGGTGCTGCTCGGGAGCAAGCAGCTGCGGCCGTACCGGTTCCTCGGCTGGACGGCGCTGGGCGTCGTCGCGGTCTTCCTGGTCGCCAACGGGCGGTACTACTACGCCGCCGGGATGTTCGGTGTGCTGTGGGCCGCGGCCGCCGTGCACTTCGAAGCGCTCGAACCGTCCCGCTGGTGGCGATGGGTGCCGACCTGGCCGGTGTTCGTGCTGTCGGCGCTGTTCAGCCTCCCGTTCACGTTGCCGGTCTGGCCGGCGCACTGGCTGGTCGACCACCCGGCCGCGCCGCGGCCCGCGTACGCGGCCGAAGAGATCGGCTGGCCGGACCTCGCCGACGACGTCGCCAAGCTGTACCGGACCGCACCGCCGGGCACGGCCGTCGTGACCGGCGGCTACTGGCAGGCGGGCGCGCTCGGCCGGTACGGGCCCGAGCGGGGCCTGCCCGAGGCGTACAGCCCGAGTCGCGGCTTCTGGTACTTCGGCCGCCCGGCCGACGACGCCAATACCGTGCTCTTCGTCGGCTACGACCCGTCGAAGCTGGCGAAGTACTTCGGGAACACGCGCATCGTCGGCCAGGTCGGCAACCGGCTCGGCGTCCGCAACGCGAGCGAGCACATGCCCGTCTGGCAGCTCACCGGCCGGACCGCGGACTGGGCCGAGATCTGGCCGCGGCTCAAGGACATGAGAGCGTGAGCCTCGGGGCCGACTGGAGCCGGCCGATGTGGCCGCCGGAATCGGCGCGGAGCCCCGACGGGTGGCAGCCGTGGCTGTACCGGATCGAGCGCGTCCTTCCCGCCCTGCTCCTGGTCGTCTCGACCGCCGTCAGCCTCGGCGCCGGCGGTCGCGACGACCGCTGGTGGGCCATCACCGGCACCTTGGCCGCCGTGACCGCGCTCTGGGTGCTCGGTACGGTGATCTTCGCGCCGGCGCGGCTGCGCGAACGGCCCGCCTTCGCCCTGCTCACGTTCGCCGGCATCGTCGGGCTGGGCAGCGTGCTGGAGGCCCGGGACGTCACCTTCGTCATCTTCATGATCTACGCGTTCCTGGCCGCCATGCGGCTGCGGCCGACGTGGCTCGCCTTCACCGCGCTGGCGGTGACCTCGCTGCTGATCAACACCCTCGGCAACGGCGGTCCCGTGCACGCCCTGCGGGAGCGGCCGGGCATCTGGATCACGGTCATCGTCGTGCAGACCGCGACCATCGGGGGCGGCGGGCTGCTGTCGGCGGCGGTGGCCCGCCAGAACGAGGAACGCCGGCGCATGCTCGACGAGCTGGCCGCGGCCCAGGCGGAGAACGAAGGCCTGCAACGGCAGCTGCTCAGCCAGGCCCGCGAAGCCGGGGTGCTCGACGAGCGGCAGCGGCTGGCGCAGGAGATCCACGACACCCTGGCGCAGGGCTTCACGGGCATCATCACGCAGCTCGAAGCCGCCGCGCTGGCCAAGGACGAGCCGGCGGAGTGGCAGCGGCACCTGGACTCCGCGACCGCGCTGGCGCGGGAAAACCTCACCGCCGCACGGCGTTCGGTGCGTGCGCTGCACCCCGAGCACCTGGACTCCGCGACACTGCCCGAGGCGCTCGCCGGAGTCGCGGCGCGGTGGAGCGCGCGGACCGGCGTGCCCGCCGCGGTCACCACCACCGGCGTCCCGCGGCCGCTGCACCCGGAGATCGAGGCGACCGTCCTGCGCGTCACCCAGGAAGCTCTGTCCAATGTGGACAAGCACGCCGCGGCGGGCCGGGTCGGCGTCACCCTGTCCTACATGGACGACGAAGCGACCCTCGACGTCCGCGACGACGGCGTGGGCTTCGTCCCCGAGCCCGGTCCCGGCTTCGGGCTGCCGGGCATGCGCCGCCGCGTCCAGCGGCTCGCCGGTACGCTGCACGTCGAGTCCGAACCCGGCGGCGGCACCGCGATTTCGGCCGTCCTGCCCGCCGTCCCCGCCCCGCCGGAGGCTTCCGCATGACGATCACCGTGCTCATCGCCGACGACCACCCCGTCGTCCGCGACGGCCTGCGCGGCATCTGCACCGGCCGCGGCTTCGAGGTCGTCGGGGAGGCCGCGAACGGCGCCGAAGCCGTCGTGCTGGCCGAGCGGCTGCGCCCCGACGTCGTGCTGATGGACCTGCGGATGCCGGGCACCGACGGCGTCGCGGCGATCACCGAGCTGGCCCGGCTGGGCAACCCGGCGCGGGTCCTGGTGCTCACGACGTACGACACGGACTCCGACGTCCTGCCCGCGGTCGAGGCGGGCGCGACGGGCTACCTGCTGAAGGACGCCCCGCGGGAGGACCTGTTCCGCGCGGTCGAGGCCGCCGCCCGCGGCGAGGCGGTGATCTCCCCCGCCGTCGCGAGCCGGCTGCTGGGGCGGATGCGCGAGCCGGCGCGGGAACCGCTGTCCCAGCGCGAACTCGAGGTGCTCACCCTGGTCGCCCGCGGCTCGACGAACAAGGAAGCGGCGAAGAAGCTGTTCATCAGCGAGGCGACGGTCAAGACGCACCTGATCCACGTCTACGCGAAGCTCGGCGTCAACGACCGCGCGGCCGCGGTCGCGGTCGCCTTCGAACGCGGGCTGCTGGGTTCCTAGGGCGTCCAGCCGGTGGCCGCGGCCCACTTCTCCGCGCGGGCGAACACGCCGTTGACGAACTCCTGCTTCTCCTCCGCGTAGGCCGCGACGTTGCCGTCGCCGGCGTGCGCGTCGGCCAGCCGCAGCTTGACGTCGCGGTAGTCGTCGCGCTCGTTCGCGTTCGCGCGCAGGTAGTCGCGGAAGAGCAGCGCGAGCCGCCACGCCGGCGTCTCCTCGGACCGGACGTGCAGGTTCACCGCGCGCTTCGGGTCGGCGCCGACGTGCAGGCGCTTCGGCCACGTGCCGGTGCCGTCCAGGGCGTCGTCGTACCAGTCGCCTTCCAGCCGCGGGAACCCCGCGTCGGACAGCAGTTCCCGCAGTGTGTCCGCGTCGTCCAAAGTGGACACCGTGAGCTGCAGGTCGAGGACGTCCTTGGCGGGCAGGCCGGGCACGGCGGTCGAGCCGATGTGGTCGGCGCGGCGCGCGAGCTCCCCCGCCGCGGCGCGGACCCGGGCGAGCACCCGCTCGGCCTGCGCGGGCCAGGTGAGGTCGTACTCGGCGATCTTCGGGGACACCGGCGGGCGCGGCTTGCGCAGCCGGACGTTCGCTTCGAAGGGCACGAGCCGGTCGGCCCACAGCGCGTCGACGTCGAGCAGCACGACGTCTTCGGGACCGCCGTTGTCCAGCCAGACGTCGGCGACGGCGCGGCGCTGCTCGTCGCTCGCCTGCGCCCGGATGCGCGCCCGCGCGTCGTCCTCGGCCATGCCGCGTGCGGTCACCAGCCGGCGGACCCGCACCTCGACCGGCGCGTCGACGACCACGACCAGGTGGTACGCCGTCGCCAGGCCGTTCTCGACGAGCAGCGGGATGTCGTGGACGATGACGGCGTCCGGCGCGGCGGCGGCCATCAGCTCCCCGGTGCGGGCGCCGACCAGCGGGTGCACGATCGCGTTCAGCCGGCGGCGCGACTCGTCGTCGGCGAAGGCCTTGGCGGCGAGGGCTGGCCGGTCGAGCGAGCCGTCGGCGGCCAGGATGTCCTCGCCGAACTCCGCGACGAGCCGGGCCAGCCCCTCGGTCCCGGGCGCGACCACCTCGCGAGCGATCCGATCGGAGTCGATCAGCACGGCGCCGTGTTCGGCGAGCCGGTTCGCCACGGTCGACTTGCCTGCCCCGATGCCACCGGTCAACCCCACACGCAACATGCCGATCACCCTAGTCAAGCGCCCCGGACGGCGCGGCGTCGCATCCGGCCCAGCCCGACGCACACGAACGGGTGAGCCGCAAGGCGAACGTGACGCGTGACTCAACCGATATCCGGACACGCCGCGTTGCTTACCCACCTCTTCCGGCCCAATTGCGTACCGTCCGCGCGACAGGGTCGCCCACACGGAGGAACGATGGCGGACAGCAAGCACGTCGGGAGGCACCGGCTCGGCACGCCGGGGCTGGTGCACTGCGTTCTTCACCGCCCCGTGGCCGACGCGCTGGCGGATTACCGCCGGACCTGGCTGAGCGCCCTCCTGGTGCCGGCGAAGCACAGCTTCGCGGGCCTGCGCCGCAAGGCCCGCGCGGCAGCCCTCGAGCGCATCTGGGTCCCGGCGGTGGGCACGGCAACCGTGCGACCGGCGACTGCCCGCGCCGCGTAGCCACCGCCGGACGCGGGTGGCCTGACGACCGGGGCGCCGATCCGGCTGGCCCCGCCACCAACCACGGGCGCTGCCGGACGACCTGGGCACCGCCGAACAGCAGCCGCACCGAGCCGGCTGGCCCGCTACCGACCACCGGCGCCGCGTGACAACTGCCGCTCCGACCTGGGTCGCCCCTGGCACTAACCACGGACGTGGCGTGACTCAGCCGGCGCCGTATCGATCTGAGTGACCGCCGGTCAGTGGGCCGTCTCGTGGGTCTCGATCGCGATCTCCGACGACAACGTCCGGTGCACCGGGCACTTGTCCGCGATCGCCATCAGCTTCGCGCGCTGGTCGTCGTCCAGCTCCCCCTCGAGCGAGATCTCCCGCGTGATCCGGCTCAGCATGCCGCGCTCCGTCTCGCACTTCTCGCAGTCCTCCGCGTGGATGCGGTCGTGGCGCAGGCGGATCGTCGCGCGGGTCAGGGGGATGCCCTTGCGGTTCGCGTACATGCGCAGCGTGATCGCCGTGCACGAACCCAGTGAGGCCAGCAGCAGCTCGTACGGGTTCGGGCCCGCGTCGGCGCCCCCGACCGCGGCCGGCTCGTCGACGAGCAGCTCGTGCGTCGCCGTCGTCACCTGCTGCGTGTACGTGCCGTCGCCGGTCGCGGTGACGATCACCGTGCCGGGCTCGGGGTGCTCCATGCGGTCAGTCCTCCCAGGGTGGTTCTTCGATCGTGGCCACATCGGCACGGTGCTCGGACCTGCGGCTCATTCCCAAGACGCGCCGGATATCGTATCTTCTGCTGCGGGTGGTTCGCCCGGACGCCGTCTGCGCCGGGCCGCCGCGAAGGGGGTGCGCCGATGGCCACCAGGCACTTGTCGATGCGCCCTGCCGACCAGGGCAGCCGCGAGCGCTTTCTCGACGCCGCGCTTTCCGTGCTGGTGAACCGGGGCGTCCCCGGCCTGACCGTCCGCGGCGTCGCCGAGGCGGCCGGCGCGTCGACGATTTCGGTGTACGCCCGCTTCGGCGGCCGCGCGGGCCTGCTCGACGCCCTCTACGAGCGCACGTTCGACTCGCTGCGCGAGATGCTCGAAGGCCTGCCGCCGTCGAGTGCGGACGGCCTCGCCGACGTGCTGCACCTGGCCCTCGAGTACCGGCACTTCGCCCTCGAGAGCCCTGCCCGCTACGCGCTGATGTTCGAGCGGCCGGTCCCCGGCTTCGACCCGGACCCGGCGCTGCGCTCGGCCGTGCTGCGGACGACGTTCCGGATGTTCATCGAGCGCGTCCAGCGGGTGTGCCCGCCGGGTGCGGACGCCCAAGCCGCGGCGTACCAGCTGTGGACGGCGATGCACGGGCTGGTGGGCTCGGAGCTGATGCTGGCCTCGCGGACCCCGCTGGCGGACTGGTTCATCCCGCCGACCGAAGAGGCGAACGAGGCGATGTACCGGCAGGGCGTCGCCGCGATGATGCGCGGCCTCGGCCTGCGCTGAGTCCCCGACCTCCGATACGACGGAACCCCCGGTCCGAAGTGGACCGGGGGTTCCGTGGTTCAGCTCAGAGAGCTAGTGCTCACGCACCGCCGGAGAGCTTCTCGCGGAGCGCCGCGAGCTGCTCGTCGGAGGCGAGGGTGCCACCGCTGCTCTTCGTGTCGGCCGGGGCCGAACCCGAGGTGTAGCTTTCCGCGCCACCCTCGATGCCGGTCGCGGCGTCCGCGGCGGCCTCGGCGTCGGCCTCGACGGCCTTCTGGACCTGCTTCATGTGGGCCTCGTAACGAGTGTGCGCCTCGGCGTACTGGCGCTCCCACTCCTCACGCTGCTTGTCGAAGCCTTCCTGCCACTCCTGGGTGTCCGGGTCGAAGCCTTCGGGGTAGATGTAGTTGCCCTCGGCGTCGTACTCGGCGGCCATGCCGTACTGGGTCGGGTCGAACTCGGTGTCCGGCGTGACACCCTCGTTCGCCTGCTTCAGCGACAGCGAGATGCGACGGCGCTCGAGGTCGATGTCGATGACCTTGACCATGACGTCGCCGTTGACCTGGACGACCTGCTCCGGGATCTCCACGTGGCGCTCGGCCAGCTCGGAGATGTGGACCAGGCCCTCGATGCCCTCTTCGACGCGCACGAACGCACCGAACGGAACCAGCTTGGTGACCTTGCCCGGCACGATCTGGCCGATCGCGTGGGTGCGGGCGAACTGGCGCCACGGGTCTTCCTGGGTCGCCTTCAGCGACAGCGAGACGCGCTCGCGGTCCATGTCGACGTCCAGGACCTCGACCGTGACCTCCTGGCCGACCTCGACGACCTCGGACGGGTGGTCGATGTGCTTCCAGGACAGCTCGGAGACGTGCACCAGGCCGTCGACGCCACCCAGGTCCACGAAGGCACCGAAGTTGACGATGGACGACACGACGCCCTTGCGGACCTGGCCCTTGGCGAGCGCGTTGAGGAACTCGCTGCGCACCTCGGACTGGGTCTGCTCGAGGTAGGCGCGGCGGGACAGGACCACGTTGTTGCGGTTCTTGTCCAGCTCGATGATCTTCGCCTCGAGCTCGCGGCCGACGTACGGCTGCAGGTCGCGCACGCGGCGCATCTCGACCAGGGACGCGGGGAGGAAGCCGCGCAGGCCGATGTCCAGGATGAGGCCGCCCTTGACGACCTCGATGACGGTGCCCTTGACGGGCTCGTCCTTCTCCTTGAGCTCCTCGATCGTGCCCCAGGCGCGCTCGTACTGCGCGCGCTTCTTGGACAGGATCAGACGGCCTTCCTTGTCCTCCTTCTGGAGGACCAGGGCTTCGACCTCATCGCCGACGGTGACAACCTCAGCCGGGTCGACATCGTGCTTGATGGAGAGCTCACGCGAGGGGATGACACCCTCGGTCTTGTAGCCGATGTCGAGCAGGACCTCGTCGCGGTCGACCTTGACGATCGTGCCTTCGACGATGTCGCCATCGTTGAAGTACTTGATCGTCTTGTCGATCGCCGCGAGGAAGTCTTCCTCCGACCCGATGTCGTTGATGGCGACCTGCTGGGGCCCGGTGGGGGCGGTCGGGGCGGTGGCGGTGTCGGTGGTCATTAGGCGGGTTGCTCCGGTGGATGGAATCGAGGGTTGGCAGTTGTCGGCGCGAATGGGTGCATGCGTCGACCCTGCGAGCAAACGTCCACCAGTGAACGACCGCGGCATGACCCGCATACGGTGCGCGACCCGAGTCCCAACCAGAAGCTGAGCGGAAGGCAGCGCGAACCCACTGCGCTAACACTTATCCTACGCGGCGGTCGCCGGGCGGCACAATCAGGGTCCCCGCCGCTCGCTAAGGTCCTCGCGGAAGCAAACCCCCAGGGACCGGAGACCACCATCATGCCACCGGAGGAGCCGCCCGCGCCGGGGCGCCACGACGCGGCCGAGCACCGGCTGGGCACCGCCGCCGTCGCCTACCGCGAGGTCGGCGGCCCGGAGGCCGCGGCGGCGAACCTCGCCTGGTGGGACGCCGACGCCGACGACTACCAGGCCGAGCACGGCGGCTTCCTCGGCGACGCCGACTTCGTCTGGTGCCCGGAGGGCGTGCGGGAAGCGGAGGCGCGGCTGCTCGGCGACGTCCGCGGCAAGCGCGTCCTGGAGGTCGGCTGCGGGCAGGCCGCGTGCTCGCGCTGGCTCACGGAGCAGGGCGCGCACGCCGTGGCGACCGACCTCTCCGCCGGCATGCTGCGCCACGCCCGCGAAGGCAACGCGCGCACCGGCCTCGCCGTGCCGCTCGTGCAGGCCAACGCCGAGTACCTGCCGCTGGCGTCCGGCAGCTTCGACGCGGCCTGCTCGGCCTTCGGCGCGATCCCCTTCGTCGCTTCGGTGGACGCGGTCTTCGCCGAGGTGCACCGGGTGCTGCGGCCGGGCGCGCCCTGGGTCTTCTCGGTGACTCACCCGATGCGGTGGATCTTCCCCGACGACCCGGGCCCGCTGGGGCTCACCGTCACCCAGCCGTACTTCGACCGGACCCCGTACGTCGAGGTCGACGACGAGGGCACCGCCACCTACGTCGAGTACCACCACACCCTCGGCGACTACGTGCGGGCGCTGGCCGCGGCCGGTTTCGCGCTGGACGACCTGATCGAGCCGGAGTGGCCGGCCGGGCACACGCGGGTGTGGGGCCAGTGGAGCCCCCTGCGCGGGAAGCTCTTCCCCGGCACGGCGATCTTCCGCACGCACCGCTCGTGAGCTCCCTCGAGGAGCAGCAGAACGCGCGGTTCGCCGCGCTCGACCCGCTGCTGCCGCCGATCGCGGCCCCGCCCGCGGTGAGCGAGCCGCTGATGGTGACCACCGGCGGCCTCAAGGCGGGCGGCCTGCTGGCGCACCACGTGCACGCGGTGGACTCGTGGCCGGCGCTGTGGGGGCCGTCGGAGATCTGGGACCTGACCGCGGTGCCGGGCGACAGCGGCGCGGCGGGCCTGGCCGCGCTGCTGGACGCGTGGCGCGAGCGGCTGCGCGGGACCCGGCCGAGCCCGGACTCGGGCTGCACGCTGGCCTGGCCGAGCCGTGACACCGAGGCGGCGGCGGTGCTGCTGGCGCACGGGTTCGCGCCGTCGACGTGCCTGGCGGTGCGGCCGCCGGACCCGCCCGCGGCCCCCGGGCCGGCGCGGGTGACCGTCCGCCGCGCCGGGGACGGCGACGTCGAAGCGCTGACCGACCTGCGGCTGGCCGAGTGGCGGTACACGTCGCTGGTCGGCACCGCGGTGCCGCGGCCGGGCGCGCGGGCGCTGCTGCGCACGGAGGTCGTCCGTTCGCTGCGCTTCAGCGGCCTGGTCTGGCTCGCGGAGGACGACGGCGTGCCGGCCGGGCTGGCCGCGTGCTCGCTGGCGGCCCCGGCGCCGGGCGACAGCATCCACGGGCGGCTGCGGCCGGGCCGCTGGGGGTACGTCGACACGCTGTCGGTCGCGCCCGCGGCCCGCGGCGGCGGCGTGGGCCGGGCGCTGATGGCGGTGGCGCACCGGGAGCTGCTCCGGCCGGACGCGCTGGGGACGTTCCTCTTCTACCACCCGGCGAACCCGCTCTCGCCGGTGTTCTGGCACCGGCAGGGTTATCGTCCACTGTGGACCATGTGGATCCGGCGCCCCGCCTGGTCCTGAGAGGGGAACCGATGGACATCGCCGAACCGCTGCTCGCGGCGCACCAGGCGCGGTTCGCGGCGGTCGACGCGCTGCTCCCGCCCGCCGCGCCACCCGCCGAAGGCGAACGGCTGGACGCGGCCACCGCGGCCGGCACGCAGGTCACCGGTGTGCTCCAGCGGCACCGGTTCGGCGCCGGCGACGCCCCGATGCTGTGGTCGGCCGCCGACACCTGGCAGCTCTTCCCGTACTTCGGCGACACCGGCACCGAGGGCGTCGACGTGCTGCTGCGCGCGCTGCGGGGCCGCCTGGACACCGAGGCGACCGGCGACGACTCGGCGTGCGTCGTCCTCTGGCCCAGCCGGGACGCCGAGGCGATCCGCGCCTTCCTCGACCACGGCCTGGTCCCGCTGTCGGCGATCGGCGTGCGGACCGCTCCGCCGGGCGAGGTCGACCCCGCGGTCACCGTCCGCCGCGCCGGGCCCGCCGACCACGCCGCCGCGGTGGCGCTCGCCGAGGCGACCTTCGACTACACCGGCCTCGTCGCCGCGCCCCGCCGGGCCAACACCGCGGAGCTGCTGGCGCCCGGTCTGCGGGCCGCGCTCGACGAGGCCGAGCCGCCCGTCTGGCTGGCCGAAGAGGACGGCGAGATCCGCGCGCTCGCGCACTGCGCGTGGGTGGACTCGACGCCGGGGAGCGAGGCGGGCGAGCTGCTCCCCACCGGCCGCTGGGGCTACGTGAACAACGTCGTGACCGCGCCCGGCGAGCGCGGGAACGGTTTCGGCCGGGCGCTGATGGCCCACGTGCACCGGGAGCTCCACCGGGGCGGCGCCACCCGCACGTACCTCTACTACAACCCGACCAACCCGCTGGCCTCGGTGTTCTGGCACCGGCAGGGTTATCGTCCACTGTGGACGAGCTGGGAAGTGCGCCCGGCGGCGGCGCTCCGGTGAACCACCCACTCGTGTGACGTGCGTCCGGTGATCTTGCCGCCACGGCCCGTCGGGACTACGTTTTTGAACTGACCGGTCAGTTCAAAAGTTCTCGAAGCGGGAGAAACCGTGCAGGTCCGAGCCGATCGCGTGTCCCTCGAAGGGCACCACGGCACCTTGTTACCGCCCACCTCGCTGACCTTCGGCGAGGGCGACCTGGCGATCGTGCACGGCGACCCCGGCGTCGGCGTCACGGCGTTCGGCCTCGCGCTGGCCGGGCGGCTCAAGCCGACCACCGGCACGGTGCACGCCGAGGGCGTCGACGCGGCCCTGACCGAGCTCGTCGCGGTCGTCGACGCGCCGGGCGTCAGCGAGCCGGACGACGCCCTGTCCCTGCGCGTGGTCGTCGGCGAGGAGCTCGCGCTGGCGCACCGCCCGGCGGGCAAGGAAGACGTCGCGAAGTGGCTCGCCAAGCACGACGCCGCGCCGTACGCGGGCACGCGTTTCGAGAACCTCGCCCCCACCCTGCGCACGCGGCTGCTCACCGAGCTGGCCGCGGAGCGCAAGGGCGTGCGCGTGCTCGTGCTCGACACCCCGGACCGGCACACCAGCGACGTCGAGAGCTGGGCCGGGCTGGCGGGCGAGCTGGCCGGGCGCGGCCTCGCCGTCGTCGTGCTGACCGCGACCACCCCGCCGGCCGCGCTCCCCTTCCCGCCCGCGCGCGTCGGCGCCGCCGAGCAGCCGGAGCCGCGGCACTTCTCCCCCGAACCCACCGAAGAGCTCCCCGAGAGCACTGACGGAGACCCCGCATGAACGCCTTCCGGATCGCGCGCAACGAACTGCGCCGCCTGTCCACCGGCACGATGCCCAAGCTCGCGCTGGTCGCGCTCGTGCTGGTGCCGCTGCTCTACGCGTCCTTCTACCTCTACGCGAACTACGACCCCTACGGCCGTCTCGACAAGCTGCCCGCCGCGGTCTTCACCAGCGACACCGGCGCGAAGGACTCGAGCGGCCAGCAGCGCAACGTCGGCCGCGAGGTGACCGACGAGCTGGTCAAGTCCGGCACCTTCCAGTGGCACGAGGTGTCCGAGCAGGAGGCCCGCGACGGCGTCCGCGACGACAAGTACTCGTTCGCCATCGGCATCCCGAGCGGCTTCTCGGCCGCGCTGCTGTCGGTCGGCAACTTCCAGCCGCAGCAGGCGACGATCACGCTGACCACCAACGACGCCAACAACTACCTCTCCGGCACCATCGCGAAGCAGGTCGCCGAGCAGGTGCGCAAGACGATCGCGGAGAAGGTCGGCAGCGAGGCCGCGGACCGGTTCCTGGTCGGCTTCTCCACCATCTACGCCAAGATCCAGGAGGCCTCGACCGGCGCGTCCCAGCTCGCCGACGGCGCGACGCAGCTCAAGTCGGGGCAGCAGCAGCTGGCCGACGGCGCCGCGAAGCTCGCGGACGGCTCGTCGACCCTGGCGACCGGCCTCGGCACGCTCAAGAGCGGCACCGCTTCCCTGCCCTCACAGACCCAGCAGCTCGCGAACGGCGCTTCGCAGGTGGCCGCCGGGGACCAGAAGGTCGCGGACGCGGCGTCGATCGCCGCGACGGCGTCGTCCGACATCCAGGGCAAGCTCGACTCCTACCGCAGCCAGCTCCAGACCGACCTGCGCGACGCCGGCGTGCCGGAAGCGCAGGTGCAGGCGATCCTCGCGAAGGCCGACCAGCTGCGCTCCCCCGTCGACCAGGCCAACGGCAAGATCCAGCAGGCCAACGGCGACCTCGCGAAGCTGGCCGACGGCGCCCGCCAGGTGTCCGACGGCGCGGCCAAGCTCGCGGCGGCCTCCCCGCAGCTGGCGAGCGGCATCGCGCAGGCGTCCGACGGCGCGAACCAGCTCCGTGACGGCGCTTCGCAGCTCAGCGACGGAGAGAAGACGGCGGTGAACGGGACGAACCAGCTCTCGGACGGCGCCGTGAAGCTGCGCGACGGGCTGGCCGCCGGTCTCCAGCAGATCCCGAACCCGGACGACCCGACCCGCAACGCGACGGCCAACACGATCGCGGACCCGGTGGCGGTGAACGCCAACGGCGAGGCGTCGGCGGGGACGTACGGCGCGGGGCTGGCCCCGTTCTTCATCTCGCTGGCCACCTGGATCGGCGCGTTCGTGCTGTTCCTCATCCTGCGCCCGCTCTCGACGCGCGCACTGACCGCGGGCGCGGCCCCGTTCCGCGTCGCGGTGGGCGGCTGGCTGTCCTCGGCGCTGCTGGGCGTCGCGCAGGTGATCGTCCTGTTCGGCGCGGTGACCTGGCTGGTCGGCATCCACATCGCACACCCGCTGGGCGCGATCGGGTTCGCGGTGCTGGTGTCGCTGACGTTCACGTCGGTGGTGCACGCGCTCAACGCGTTCTTCGGCGCGGTCGGCAAGTTCCTCGGCCTGGTGCTGCTGGTGCTGCAGCTGGTCAGCGCGGGCGGCACGTTCCCCTGGCAGACCATCCCGGACGCGCTCTACCCGCTGCACGTGGTGCTGCCGATGGGCTACGCGATCGACGGCTTCCGCCACCTGTTCTACAGCGGGGCCACCGTGCAGATCCTGGGTGACATCGGCGTGCTGCTCGCGTACCTGGTCGGCGGGATCCTGGTGTCGACGCTGGCCGCGCGCAAGCGTCGCGTTTGGACGGTGTCCGCGCTCAAGCCCGAGCTGAGCCTGTGAGCGGCGGGACGAAGCAGAAGCTCTTCGAGGCCACGCTGGAGCTCTCCAAGAGCCGGGGCCTCGTGGGCCTGACCGTCGACGACATCGCCGCCGCGGCGGGGGTCGCGAAGGGGACGGTGTACTACAACTTCGGCTCGAAGGACGGGCTGGTCGACGCCCTGCTGCGGTACGGCGTCGACATGCTCGCGCTCCGGCTGCGCTCGGCGGTTTCGGACGCGGATCCGCTGGACGTGATCGAGGCGCAGGTCGACACGACGCTGGAGTTCATCGCCCAGTACCCGGGGTTCTCGCAGATCCTGGTGAGCGAGCTGTGGCGGACGCCGGGCCAGTGGCACGGGACGCTTTCGCTGCTGCGCGAAGAGATCATCTCGATCGTGAAGCAGCAGCTGTCGCGGCTGGACGCGCAGGAGCGGCTGCCGGAGGGCGTGGAGATCCCGACGGCGGCGGCCGGGCTGTTCGGGACGATGCTGGTGGTGGCGCTGGACTGGCAGGTGTTCGGGCCGCAGCGGACGAGGGCGGAGGTCCGGGACGCGGTGATGGTCCTGATCCGTGGCCTGGGCCGCCGCTGATCCTCCGCCGAAAGCCGTGAATGCCACATTGAGGGACGTTAGGTCTCTCAATGTGGCATTCACGGCTTTGAGGTCAGGGGCGGTCTTCCAGGCGGGCCCGGACCGCGGCCGCGTAGGTGTCGACCGCCGTGGCCGCTGCCGTCAGCTCGCAGGGGCCGTCGATCAGCAGGCGCTTCGCCGGGGCGTACGCCTGCTCCAGTTCCGGATCGGCGGCCAAGCCGTGCTCCCGGGCCAGCTCGTGGTCGCCCGCCAGGCGGGCGCGCAACTCCTCGCGGCGGGCCATCAGTCCGTCGAGGACCGCGCGCTGGCGGCGGCCGTCCTCGACCGCCGGGGCGACCGCGTGCTCGTGGCTGTCGATGTGGCGCTCCACCCACTCCGCGTCGCCGTCGACCTCGGCCGAACGCAGCTGCTTGAGGGCGCCGCGCAGACGATGGGCGCGGGCCGGGAGCATCGCCACGCCCGTGAAGCGCGTCGCGACGCGCAGCTGGTACGCCTCGATCTCCGCCAGCTCCGCCACGGCCTGCGTCAGCACCTCGAGCCGGCCGGCGAGGTCGTCCGGGGCCGGGCGGGCCGCGGCCGTGCCCGCGCGCACCGCCGCCACCCCCGGCGACGACTCCTCGCGGAAGCCGAGCAGCAGGCGGAGGCCGAGTTCGGCGGCGCGGCCGGCCAGCGGCGCGAGCACCTCGCCGACGAGCCGGTCGGGTTCGGCGGAGTCGTCGATCGCGTCGACGACCAGGGTGCGGCCCGCGACGCCGTTCGTCAGCCGGTCGGCGATGCGGTGGCGGACGGCGTCGGCGGTACGTCCGGTGGCGTCGACGGCCAGGTCGACGCTGCCCGCCGGCGGCATCGGCCCGAACGCGGGCGGCAGGCCCGCCACCCCGAGCGAGCGTTCGCGGTCGGCGAGGACGATGCCGAACCGCAGGGCCGCCGCGACGGGCGAGCCCGCCTCGCCGGTGTCGACCACCCAGACGGTGCCGGGCTCGGCCTTCGCGAACCAGTCCGCGACCTGCCGCACGAACGAGACGTCGACGGCTTCGCCGACCGGGCGCGAGAAGCTGGCGTCGACGGCCGGGCTGCCGGACGTCCAGATGCTCAGCTGCGGCAGGTGCCCGAGCATCGTCTCGACGGGGACCATCCACGTCCCGCTGTCCTTGCCGACGACCACGCCGACGACGTGGCCGGTCGCCTCGTCGAGCACCGCGGTGCCGCCGAACCCGGGGCCCAGCGGTTCGGCTTCGGTGGTGCGGAACAGGCGGACCCACTCGCCGCCGGTCGGTTCCGGGGCGCCGAGCCGGGCGTGCGTCCACCGGCCGACCGAGCCGGGCGGGAACCCGAAGGCGCGCACCAGCTGGTGTTCGCCCAGCGGCATGCGGTGCAGCGGGGCGCGGAAAACGCGCGATTCGGGGCGTTCCAGGCGCAACAGGGCGAGATCGCCGTGGCCGCCGCCGTCGGAAGGCACCCAGCAGCCCTCGACGACGGTCGCGGCGCCGGGCAGCGCCTCGGCCAGCCCGACGAAGTCGACGGTCAGCGCGGACTTCGGTCCGCCGGCGGTCTCGACGACGTGCGCGCTCGTGAGCACGTGGTACTCGTCCAGTACCGTGCCCGCCCCGCACACCCGGCCGAGTTCGTCGTGCAGCCGGACCCGCCAGCGTCGTCGCTCACGCTCGAACCCCATTCGGCGGACCCTACGCCGTGATCGCCGCGAGCCGGGCGCCGACCTCCCTACCCAGCGGTAATGGCTCACCCGAACGGAGTCCTCCGTTCGTCGCAATGCCAACGGTTTTCGTCCGCGAGTGAGTGTGCGAGGCAGCCGGGGAACCGCTCAGCGGGACCGGTGGCTCGTTCGGCGGTTTGCCCGAAAGATCACCCGGTTCTGCACCGCCGCGCCCGGGCTCCTCAGACCCGCCCGAACACCCAGCTGCCCGGCGCGGCCGGGTCGTCGCCGGCCCAGAACTCGTACCAGTGGGCGGTGAACTCGTCGTGAGACAGGCGCCCGTCGCCGTCGCCATCGGTGTCGGTGTCGGTGTCGGTGTCGGTGTCGGTGTCGGTGTCGAGGAGTTCGAACATCGCCGACGCCGTTCCGGTGACCGCGCCGGGCATCCGCGGGAGTTCATCGACGACGCCGAGGACCTCGTCGAGGGAGACCTTACCGTCGCGGTCGCGGTCGGAGGCGTCGCGCAGGGTCGCCCACCAGCCCATCATGATCGCGGCGAGCTTCCCGCCCTCGGGCGTGCCGCCGTCGGTGCCGCTCACGTCGAGCCACCTCGCCGTGAGCGCCCGGAAGTCGGACTCCGTCAGGTACCCGTCTTCGTCGGCGTCCATCGCGCCGAAGACGACGGAGATCTTGCGTCGCTGGAAGTCACTGGCCATGGAGGCCAGCATCGCCGCGGCGACCGGCGCGCGACGACGGCCGCCCGAGTACACCAGCGTCACGACCCGGTGATCCGGGTCGTGACGCTGCGTGAAACTAGTGCGCCGCTTCGTTCCAGGACCGCCCGTAGCCGACCGAGACCTCCAGGGGCACCGCGAGTTCGTACGCCGAGCCCATGCCGTGGCGCACCAGCTCTTCCAGCTGCTCCCGCTCCCCTTCGGCGACCTCCAGCACGAGTTCGTCGTGGACCTGCAGGAGGATCCGGCTCTTCAGCTTCGCCTTGACGAGTTCGCGGTGGACGTTGAGCATCGCGACCTTGATGATGTCCGCCGCGCTGCCCTGGATCGGGGCGTTCAGCGCCATCCGCTCGGCCATCTCGCGGCGCTGGCGGTTGTCGCTGTTGAGGTCCGGCAGGTAGCGGCGGCGGCCGAAGACCGTTTCGGTGTACCCGTTCTTCGCCGCGACGCCGACGACCGAGTGGAGGTAGTCGCTGATCCCGCCGAAGCGGGTGAAGTACGCCTCCATCTGCTCCTTGGCTTCTTCGGTGGAAATCCGCAGCTGCTGCGAAAGCCCGTACGCCGACAGCCCGTACGCGAGGCCGTACGACATCGCCTTGACGCGGTAGCGCAGCTCCGGCGTGATCTCCTCCGGCGGCATCGAGAACGCGCGCGACGCGACGAACGTGTGCAGGTCCTCGCCGGAGTTGAACGCCTCGATCAGGCCTTCGTCCTGCGAGAGGTGCGCCATGATCCGCATTTCGATCTGGCTGTAGTCCGCGGTCATCAGCTCGGTGAAGCCCTCGCCGACGACGAAGGCGTCGCGGATGCGGCGGCCTTCCTCGGTGCGGACCGGGATGTTCTGCAGGTTCGGCTCGGTCGAGGACAGCCGCCCGGTGGCCGCGATGGTCTGCAGCAGCGTGGTGTGGATGCGGCCGTCGTCGGCGACGGCCTTGATCAGCCCTTCGACCGTCGTGCGCAGCTTCGTCGCGTCCCGGTGCTCCAGCATGTGCTGCAGGAACGGGTGTTCCGTCTTCTCGAACAGGCCCTGCAGCGCCTCGGCGTCGGTCGTGTAGCCGGTCTTGGTGCGCTTGGTCTTCGGCATGCCGAGCTCGTCGAACAGCACGACCTGCAGCTGCTTCGGCGAGCCGAGGTTGATCTGCTTGCCGATCACCGCGTACGCCTCTTCGGCGGCCTGCGTGACCCGCGACAGGTAGTGCGCTTCGAGCGCGGTCAGCTGCTCCAGGTCGACGGCGACCCCGGCGATCTCCAGCTCGGTGATCACCTCCAGCAGCGGCAGCTCCAGCTCGGCGAGCAGCTTCGCGCCGCCGATCTGCTCCAGCTCCTTCTCGAGCGCGCCGGCCAGCTCGAAGATGGCGCGGGCCTTGACGAGCTCTTCCTGGATTTCCTTCTGCTCCAGGCCTTCCGCGCCGCCGTCGAGCAGCGACAGCTGCCCGTCGCCGCCGTCGGTCTCCGAACGCAGCTCGCGGTGCAGGTACCGCAGCGCGAGGTCGTCCAGCTCGAACGTGCGCTGCCCCGGGCGCACCAGGTACGCGGCCAGCGCGGTGTCCATGGCCAGCCCGGCCAGCGCCCAGCCGCGGGCGCGGATCGCGTGCAGCGGGACCTTGAGGTCGTGGCCGGTCTTGCGGATCTCCGGGTCGGCGAGCCACGCGGCGAGCGCGGCGTCGTCCGCCTGGTCCATCGCCGTGACGTCGACGTACGCGCCTTCGCCGTCCGCCGCCGCGAAAGCGACCGCGCGCAGGTCGGAGCGGACGGACGCGCCGACCGTGCGGAACGCCAGCGCCACCGGCTGCCCCTTGCCCGCGTGCGCCGTCAGCCACGCGCCCAGCGCGCCGGGCGCGAGCGCGGCACCCGAGACCTCGAAGCCCTCGTCGGCCTCCGGCTCGGCGCTCTGCAGCGTCGCGAACAGCCTGTCCCGCAGCACGCGGAACTCCAGCTCGTCGAACAGCGCGTGCACGGCTTCGCGGTCCCACGGGCGCAGCTCCAGCCCGTCCGGGCCGATCTCCAGCTCGACGTCCCGGATCAGCTCGGTGAGCTGCCGGTTCAGCTGGACCGAGCTCAGGTGCGCCCGGAGGGCCTCCCCCGCTTTCCCTTTTACTTCGTCGACGCGGTCGATCAGGTCGTCGAGCGAGCCGAACTGCTTGATCCACTTGGCGGCGGTCTTCTCGCCGACGCCCGGGATGTTCGGCAGGTTGTCCGAGGGGTCGCCGCGCAGCGCCGCGAAGTCCGGGTACTGCCGCGGGGTGAGCCCGTACTTCTCCTCGACGGCGTCCGGCGTGAACCGGGTCATCTCCGAGACGCCGCGCTTCGGGTACAGCACCGTCACCTGCTCGGTGACCAGCTGCAGCGCGTCGCGGTCGCCGGTACAGATCAGGACGTCGAAGTCCTGCGCCGTCGCCTGCGTCGTGAGCGTGGCGATGATGTCGTCGGCCTCGAAGTTCTCCTTCGTCAGCGACGGGATCCCGAGCACGTCGAGGACCTCCTTGACCAGGTCGACCTGGCCGCGGAACTCGTCCGGCGTCGAGCTGCGGTTCGCCTTGTAGTCGGCGAACGTCTCCGAGCGGAAGGTCTTGCGCGAGAGGTCGAACGCGACCGCCAGGTGGGTCGGCGCTTCGTCGCGCAGCAGGTTGATGAGCATCGAGGTGAAGCCGAAGACCGCGTTCGTGACCTGGCCGGTCTTGGTCTTGAAGTTCTCCGCGGGCAGCGCGAAGAAGGCGCGGTAGGCCATCGAATGGCCGTCGATCAGCAGGAGCTTCGGGCGCTCGGCGATGCTGGTCGTTCCTGTGGCGTTGGCAACGGTCGTCTTCTCACTCGGGCTCACGGGGCCGAGTCTAGGCTGAGGGTCCGACACTCTTACGTGTCGCATAGGAACAGGAGCTTTGTGTGACGGACAGTGCCGCCCCCATCGACGTGGAGCGGCTGTCGGGCATCGACCCGGCGGCGGCGGACCAGCAGCTGAACGACAAGATCGGGATGAAGCTGCTCGAAGCGACGGCCGAACGCGTGGTCGGCACGATCCCGGTCGAGGGCAACCTCCAGCCGTACGGCCTGCTGCACGGCGGCGCGAACGCGGTGCTCGCCGAGGCGCTGGGCTCGACGGTCGCGGCGCTCAACGCGGGCCCGGGCCGCGCGGCGATGGGGCTCGAGCTGTCCTGCACCCACCACCGGGCGGTGCGCGCGGGCACGGTCACCGGCGTCGCGACGCCGCTGCACGTCGGCCGCGGCACGATCACCGCGGAGATCGTGCTGACCGACGACGAGGGCCGCCGCACCTGCACCGCGCGGCTCACTTGCGTCGTCCGGGACCGCCCGCCGGGCGCCTGAGCCCCGTGGACCTCGACCTCGCCCAGGTGCGGGCGTTCGTGGTGACGGCGGAGCAGCGCCACTTCGGGCGGGCCGCCGCGGGGTTGTTCCTCACCCAGCAAGCGCTGTCGAAGCGCATCCGCAAGCTGGAGGACGCCCTCGCGACGCCGTTGTTCGTGCGCACCAACCGGTCGGTCGAGCTGACCGCCGAGGGCGAGCGGTTCCTCCCGCACGCGCGCGAGCTGGTGCGGGTGGCCGACGCGGCGGTGGCCGCGATGGGCGCCGACGACCGGCCGCTGCGCCTCGACCTGCTGGACTACCGCCTGTCCCCGATGTTCCTGCTGCGCCGGCTCGCCGAGCGGGAGCCGGCGCTGCGGGTGGACAAGGTCGCCGGCGGCGGGTTCGCCAACGCCGTCGAGAAGCTGCTGTCCGGCGAGCTCGACGCCGCTTTCGGGCGGGTCAACGGCTTCGGGCGGCCGCTACCGGACGAGCTGGAGCACCGGGTCGTCCGGCTCGAACCGCTGGTCGCCCTGCTCGCCCCGGAACACCCGCTCGCCGTGCAGGACGCGCTCCCGCTGACCGACCTGCGCGCCGACGGGATCTGGCTGCCGGGCCACAGCGGCCCCGCCGAATGGCTGTCCTACGTGCACGAGCTGTGCACCCGCTTCGGCGTGCCGGTCGACGACTCCGGCGTCAGCTACGACCTGCGGCACACCCTGGAGCAGACGCGCTACGGCAAGCGGCGCGTCACGCTGGCCGGCGCGGACATGGAGCTCGCGCCCGACCTGAACCTGAAAGTGCTGCCGTTCGAGCCGTCGCCGCTGTTCCCGTGGTCGCTGGTCTGGCGGCGCGGCAAGGCGCACCCGGCCCTGAAGCGGCTGACAGCGCTGGCCGGGCGCACCAGCCGCGAGGAGGACTGGTGCGCTTACGACCCGGCGCACGCCTGGGTGCCGGACGACGACGTCATCCTCGCAGCTTCCGCCCGAACCACTCCGTGAACGCGGCGTCGACGCGGGCCGCTTCCGGCGTCCCCGGCGGGAATTCGTGCGCCATGCCCTCGACCGTCACGAGCTCGGCGCCCAGCTTCTCGTGCAGGGCCGCGGCCGGCTCGCGCACGGCGATGTCGTCGGCCGCCCCGGCGACCAGCAGCAGCGGCGCGGACAGCTCGCCGGCCCGGTTCACGTAGTCGTAGCGCGCCGCGACCGCCCGCGACCGCTCGGTCCACGCGTAGGTCACCCCGAACCGCCGCTCGTTGGCGGCGATCATCGGCGCGAGCTGGACGACCGGACTGGCCACCGCGGCCGCCGCGATCTCGGCGTCCCCGCGCGCCAGCACCTCCAGCGCGACGAGCGCCCCGGCCGAGCCGCCGAACACCCCGAGCGGCCCGCTCGCGCCCGGCAGCCGCTCGCGCAGCTCGGCCAGCGCCGCCGGGAACTCGCCCGCCGCCTGCTCGGTGACCGGCTCGAAGACGTTCAGCACGGCGTCCTCGCTCGCGCGCCGGAAGACCTCGTCGTAGCCGCCCTCGGGCAGCCGCGCCCCCGTCAGCGGCAGGCCGAAGTACACCCGCCACGCCTGCAGGCCCGCCATCGGCACGGCGTCGGCCATCGCCTGCTCGCTCGCCGGGGGGTCCATCAGGTGCCAGCCCGCGACCAGCGCCGCCGGCGCGTCCGGATCCGCCGGCGGCGCCGCCACGAACGGCACCCCGGCCGCGATACCCTCGATCATTTCGCGCTCCCTCGGTTTCGTTGTGCCCCAAGGAAACCGCGAGACGAGCGGCGGGGTCCAACAGCCTTTCGGGCCGCGACGACAACCAGTGGTTGTTGTGCAAAGCCGTGAAGGCCTCCTTACCGGCGTTTTCGACCGGTAAGGAGGCCTTCACGGGCTTCCCCGGGACGTCAGCCGACGCCCAGGTAGGCCTCCTTGATGCTGTTGTCCGCGAGCAGCTCCTTGCCCGAGCCGGACTTGGTGATCCGGCCGGTCTCGAGCACGTACGCGCGGTGGGCGCGGGACAGCGCCTGCTGCGCGTTCTGCTCCACCAGCAGCACCGTGGTGCCCTGCTTGTTGATCTCCGTGATGATCCGGAAGATCTGCTGGATGAACTGCGGGGCGAGCCCCATCGACGGCTCGTCCAGCAGCAGCAGCTTCGGCTTCGCCATCAGCGCGCGCCCGATGGCGAGCATCTGCTGCTCGCCGCCGGACATCGTGCCGCCCATCTGCGTCTTGCGCTCCGCCAGCCGCGGGAACAGCTCGAAGACCCGTTCCAGGTCCTCGGCCAGGTCCTTGCGGTCCTTGCGGGCGTAGGCGCCCATGTCGAGGTTCTCCATGACCGTCATGCCGGGGAAGATCCCGCGGCCTTCCGGTGCCTGCGAAATGCCGCGGACCACCCGGAGGTCGCCGCGCAGCTTGGAGATGTCCTCGCCGGCGAACGTGATCTTGCCCGACGAGATCGGCCGGATGCCCGAGATGGCCCGCATCGTCGTCGACTTGCCGGCGCCGTTGGCCCCGATCAGCGTGACGATCTCGCCTTCCTGGACCGAGATGGACAGCCCGGAGACCGCCTGGATCCGTCCGTAGTGGACGGACACGTCCGACAACTCAAGCAACGTCATCGTCAGGCACCCCCAGGTAGGCCGCGATCACCGCGGGGTTCTCGCGGATCTCGGCGGGCAGTCCTTCGGCGATCTTCTTGCCGAACTCCAGCACCACGATCCGGTCGGTCACGCCCATGACGAGCTTCATGTCGTGTTCGATGAGCAGCACGGTGTAGCCGTCGTCGCGGATGGTCCGGATCAGGCCCATCAGGTCTTCCTTCTCCGCCGGGTTGAAGCCCGCCGCGGGCTCGTCCAGGCAGAGCAGCTTCGGCTCGGTGGCCAGCGCCCGTGCGATCTCCAGGCGCCGCTGGTAGCCGTAGGGCAGGTTCTTCGCCCGGTCGGCCGCGCGGTCGGCGATGCCGACGAACTCCAGCAGGGCCATCGCCTTCTCGACGGCGGCCTTCTCCTCGCGGTGGTGCCGCGGGGAGCGGACCAGCGCGCCGAGCAGGCTGGTCTTGTGCCGCGCGTCGGTGCCGACGACGACGTTCTCCAGCGCGGTCATCTCGCTGAAGAGCCGGATGTTCTGGAACGTCCGCGCGATGCCCAGCTGGGTGATGCCGTGCCGGGACGTCTTGCCCAGCGCCCTGCCCTCCAGCCGGACCTCGCCCGAGGTCGGCCGGTAGACGCCGGTCATCGCGTTGAAGCACGTCGTCTTGCCCGCGCCGTTCGGCCCGATCAGGCCGAGGATCTCGCCGCGGCGGATGCCGAAGGAGATCTGGTCGAGCGCGACGAGGCCGCCGAAGCGCATCGTCACGTCGTCGACCTCGAGCAGCGTCTCGCCGACCTCGACCTCGATGTCGCGGTCCGGCGCGACGACCTCGGCGACCTCGGCGTCGTGCTCGGCCCGCTCCTCCGCCGTCATCTGCTGCAGCTCGGCGACGAGGCCGCCCTCCGCGACGACCTCGGGCCCGCCGTTCTGGGGCTCGGTCATGGCTTGCTCCCCGGGGTCGGTTCGGTCTGCAGCGCGCCGTCGCTGCTGATCTGCTCACCTCGGCCCAGCAGGCGCTGGTACGCCTGCCTGCCGTAGGCGAGCAGCCGCTGGCGCGCACCGAGCAGGCCCTGCGGCCGGAAGATCATCAGGATGATCAGCGCCAGGCCGAAGATCAGGTACTTGTACTCGGCGATCGCCTGGAAGCGCAGCGGCACGTAGGCGACCACGCAGGCACCGAGGAGGACGCCGACCTTGTTGCCCGAACCGCCGAGGATCACCGCGGCCAGGAACAGCATCGACGTGACGACGTCGAACTTCTGGTTGTTCACGAAGCCGAGCTGGCCGGCGTAGAGCGCGCCGGAGAGGCCGCCGATCGCCGCGCCGCTGATGAACGCCCAGATCTTGAACTTGAACGTCGGCACGCCCATGATCTCGGCCGCGTCCTCGTCGTCCCGGATGGCCACCCACGCGCGGCCGACGCGGCTGCGCTCCAGGTTCCCGACCAGGAACAGGACGGCGATGATCAGCGTGACGCACAGCCAGTACCACGGCGTGCCGTTCGAGTTGTTGAACAGCGCCGAGCCGTCGGCGTTGGTGCCCGGCGGGTGCCCGACCTCCTTGAAGCCGGAGTTACCGCGCAGCGGGCCGACGTTGTCCGCGAGCAGGCGGACGATCTCGCCGAACCCGAGCGTCACGATCGCCAGGTAGTCACCGCGCAACCGCAGCGTCGGTGTCCCGAGGATCACGCCGAACACCATCGTCACGACCATGGCGATCGGCAGCACGACGAGGAACGGCAGGTGCGACAGCGACGAGTCGGGGCTGGTGAACAGCGCCATCACGTACGCGCCGATGGCGAAGAACCCGACGTACCCGAGGTCCAGCAGGCCCGCCTGGCCGACCACGACATTGAGGCCGATGGCGACCAGCGCGTAGCGGGCTACCTCGAACATCGCGATCGGGAAGTCGTAGCCCGGCTGGGTGGTCAGGATCGGCGGGTTCAGCACCGGCAGGAAGTAGATCAGCACCACCAGCGGGATCAGGATGACCCACTGCTGGACGCGGCTCAGGTTGTTCCAGCGCTCGCGCAGCGAGTGCTTGCCGGGGCTCGCCACCGCCGGCTGGGTCGAGGTCGTCGTCATACCCGGGCCTTTCCGAGCGACTCACCGAGGATGCCGGTGGGCCGGATCATCAGGACCAGCACCAGCAGCACGAACGCGACGATGTCGCGCCACCCGCCGCCGAACAGCGACTGGCCGTAGTTCTCCGCGACGCCGAGCAGCAGGCCGCCCAGCAGCGCGCCGCGCAGGTTGCCGATACCGCCGAGCACCGCCGCGGTGAACGCCTTGATGCCGAGCAGGAAGCCACCCTGGTACCACGCGCCCTGCGGGATCTTCATCATGTAGAACAGCGCCGCCGCACCGGCGAGCAGACCGCCGATGAGGAAGGTCAGCATGATGACGCGTTCCTTGTTGACGCCCATCAGCGTCGCGGTGTCCGGGTCCTGCGCCACGGCGCGGATGCCGCGCCCGAACTTCGTCTTGTTGACGAAGTAGTTGGCGCCCAGCATCAGCAGGATCGACGCGACGACCGTGATGATCGTGACGTTGGTGATGCTGCCGCCGAAGAGCGTGAAGACTTCCTGGTTGCGCATCAGGCGGATGCCCAGTTCGGGGTTGCCGCCGCGCCAGATGAAGATGAGCTGCTGCAGCACGAAGGACGCGCCGATCGCGGTGATCAGGAAGACCAGCTTGGGTGCCCCCCGTTTTCTCAGCGGCCGGTAGGCGACCCGTTCGAGGACCACCGCCGTGCCGCCGGAGATCGCCATCGACGCCAGCAACGCAAGGAGCAGGAAGCCGATCAGCTCGATCACGGTGAGCGTGGGCGTGTTACCGGGGCGGAACCCGAGGCCGTAGAAGGTGAACCACGTCGCGTAGACGCCGTAGATGAAGACCTCGGAGTGGGCGAAGTTGATGAGCTTCAGGACGCCGTAGACGAGCGTGTAGCCCAGCGCCACGAGCGCGTAGATGCTGCCGTAGGCGAGACCGTCGAACGTGTTGTTCCAGAACTGGTCGAGGAACGCGTTCACGTCGAACGTGATCCAGCTGTCGCTCTGCGCCAGAACGACCGAGGCCAAGTGATGAGTCAATGACACACTAGTTCTCCATGTGGGACCGGGGTGCTCGCCCGGCGGGATCCAGCCGCCGGGCGAGCACCCCGGGAATCAGAACGGAAGCGTTGCGCTACTTGATCTCGGTGTTGCGGACGATCTTCCCGCCCTCGACCTTGTAGGTCCACACGGTCGTGCTGGACAGCTCGCCCTTGTCGTCCCACTTGAAGTGCTTCGTGATGCCCTGGCCGTCGTAGGACTTGACGAAGTCCAGCAGGCCGGCGCGGTCCTTCTTGCCCGCGTCGATGCCCTTGAGCAGGATCGTCGCCAGGTCGTAGGCCTCGGGCGAGTAGGTGCCCGGGTCCTTGCCGACCGCGGCCTTGTAGGCGTCGGTGAACTTGGTGAACTGGTCCGCCGGGACGCACGGGCAGGTGAAGTACGCCTTCGAGGCCGCCTCGCCGGCGCCCTTGACGAACTCGTCGTCCTTGACGCCGTCCGGGCCGACGAACTTGGCCTCGACGCCGGCGTCGCTCAGCTGCTGCGCGAACGGAGCGGCTTCCTGGTAGTACCCGGAGTAGAACACCGCGTCCGGCTTCTCGCTCTTGATCTTGTTGACCACGGCCGAGAAGTCGGTCTGCTTCGTCTTGACGCTGTCCTGGCAGGTGCCCTTGTCGCCGAGCGCCTGGATGGTCGAAGCGGCCAGGCCGGTGCCGTAGTCGGAGTCGTCCTTGATGACGCACACCTTGGCGGCCTTGAGCTCACCGGTCATGAACTTCGCGGCGGCCGGGCCCTGGGTGTTGTCGTTGCCCAGACCGCGGAAGAAGGTCTTCCAGCCGTTCTGGCTCAGGGTCGGGTTGGTCGCCGACGGGGTGACCGTGACCAGGCCCGCGCCGTTGAAGATGTTGCCCGCGGCCTTGGACTCACCGGAGAACGGCAGGCCGACGACGCCGATGATGGCCGGCGTGTTGACGATCTGCGTCACGATGCCGGGCGCCTTGTCGGGCGTGCCCTCGGTGTCGAACTGCTCCAGCTTGACCTGGCAGCCCGGGTTGGCCTTGTTGTGCTGGTCCACGGCGAGCTTCGCGCCGTTGAGGATGTTGACGCCCAGCGCGGCGTTGGCGCCGTTGATGGTGCCCGCGTACGCGATGGAGGTCGGGGCACACTGGGCCTTGCCGTCACCGGCCGGGTCGGCCGCGTCGGCGGCGGCGGACGGCGCCGCGGCCTGGGACTGCGAGCTCGCGCTGCTGTCACCCGAGCCGCTGTCGGTCCGTGCCGAACACGCGCTGAGCGAAATGGCCCCGGCAGCGGCCAGCACGATGAACCGCGCAAGTCGTGCTTTCTGCACTCGTTCCTCCAAATGCCACCTGACCGCCCGGTAGGACGGCTGTCCCCATGTGGGACCTGACTGGCCGCTGAAAGTAGCCGCCCCGGGAGCCGTTGCACAGAGTCACACGTGGTCTTGTAGCCACATCGTGACGGTCGTCACGAGTATTAACGTATGATTTACACCCGCTCGTCGTAATCCGACCAGCGGGTGGTAACTCTCGGTGCTCAACAGCCCGCAGACTGCCCCTTGACGCCCGGTTCAAGGTGTGCAGAGTCTACGGACCACGAGTCGATCACCGCGCCCGGCCACGCCGGGAAGGTTCGCAAAGGTACCAACAGCGCCCTTTCGGGCACCCGGAGCGTCACGAAAAAAGGGGTGCGCCCGGTTTCCCGGGCACACCCCTTTCCGGAGCGTTCAGCTCCCGATGCTCTCCACGACGGCCTCGGCCACGGCCTTCATGGTGGTCCGGCGGTCCATGGCGGTCCGCTGGATCCACCGGAAGGCGTCGGGCTCGGTGAGCCCCTGGCGGCTCATGAGCAGCCCCTTGGCCCGGTCGATTACCTTGCGCGTCTCGAGCCGATCGGTGAGCCCGGCGACCTCGGCCTCGAGCGCCTGCAGCTCGGAGAACCGGCTGACGGCGAGTTCGATGGCGGGCACGAGGTCCCGCTTCGCGAACGGCTTGACCAGGTACGCCATGGTCCCGGCGTCCCTCGCGCGTTCGACGAGATCACGCTGGCTGAAAGCGGTGAGGATGACGACCGGCGCGATCCGGTCCCCGGTGATCTTCGAAGCGGCCTCGATGCCGTCCAGCTTGGGCATCTTGACGTCGAGGATCACGAGATCGGGCTTGAGGTCGGTGGCCAGCGCGATGGCCTGCTCCCCGTCGCCGGCTTCCCCGACGACTTCGTAGCCCTCTTCGCGCAGCATTTCGACGAGGTCCAGCCGGATGAGCGCCTCGTCCTCCGCGACGAGCACCCGTCGCTGCGGCACGGTGGCGGCACCGTTGGCCTCGGTAGCCTGATCGGTCACCGGGGTCCTCCTGAAGACTCGGCGGGACGGGTCGGTTTTCGCGGCTTCCCGCGAACCTGAAGCCTACCGGGAACGATCCAGTTCCCGAGATGGCGTTCACCACGAAGTGGCGCGAACGACACTCCCGCCCCCGAAGGTCAGCGGGAGGCGGTGATCCCGTAGGGTTACTGCGTCGCGCCCCCGTAGCCCAACTGGCAGAGGCAACGGATTCAAAACCCGTCCAGTGTGAGTTCGAATCTCACCGGGGGCACGCCTCATGACCAGCCGAAACCGGCCCCGCAACCAGGCAAAACAGGTGCGGGGCCGGTCGCATGTTGTCCGGCTGTATCCGGCCAGATCTGGTTATGAACGGGCGTTCACCCCCAATACGCCCCCGAGTTCTGCTCTAGCCGGGAGGACTCTCGCGGCCTACTCGTCGGACTGGTCGCGCCAGTCGAGCGCCTGCTCGATCCGCTGGTGCGCCGCGGACTCCAGGCCGGCGATGACCTTGGCGTAGATCTGGTGCAGCACCGCGACGGAGTGCCCCGCCCATTCCGCGCACTGTGTGGACGGCACGCCGGCCGCCAGCCAGGTCGACACGCACGCGTGCCGAAGGTCGTAGGGCCGCTTTGCGAGCGGGGAGGCGTACTCCTCTTCGGTCAGCGCCGCGCGGCGCGCGTTGTTCCACACCCGTGCGACGGTCGACTCCGCGATATCTCCGCCGGTGAGGTTCCGGAACAGCCGGCCGTCCGCGGCCGTCCCGATGTTGCTCAGGTGCTCGTGCAATATCGCCGTCAGCGGCGGCGGGGACGGCACCGGCCGCACCTCCCCTTTGCCGCGCTGCTTGAGCTGGCGACGATCGCGTCGCTCCCCCGAGTCTGTCCACGCCGCGCCCGTCACCGGGGCTGTCTCGGAGAGCAGCAGCTCGCCCCATCCGCTCTCCGGCAGCTGCAAGTCCCGCTTACACAGCATGGCGGCCTCTTCCGGGCGCAGAGCGGCGTAATACATCACCGCGAAGTACGCCTTGAGCATCGGCCCGGACGAGCGTCGCGGCGCTGTGTCGACCTTCTGTGCCGCGACGGCCGCCAGCAGCCTTTTGCCCTGCGCGGGGTTGATGACAACGCGCTTGTCGATCGCCCGCACGGATTTCGGTGCGGTCCACTTCACTTCGGACAGACGATTGGCCCTGATGAGTTTCAGCTCATGGGCATACTCCAGTGCGTTGTAGATCACCGCACGCTTGCGGTTGACGGTTTTCGCGGCGGCCTGTGTCCCGTCAAGCTTGAGCGAGATCTGGTCCAGGACCTCCCTAAGCTTGGCCGTGTCGTCCATCCGTGACACGGGAAGGGTGTTCGCCTGAAGCCATTTCAAGGCACGCTCAATCTCAGCCGGCTTGGCGTTGTCTCGCCTCTTCTTGTTGAAGGCCCATCCGGTCAACGCACGACGAAGGACCCCGTCTTCGGGCCTGCCGCGGGTGGTCGACAACATCGCTGGCAACGCCGACGCCAGCGCGTCGGCGTTGCCAGCTCGCGACTTCCCGGCAGCGCGCGGCCACTTCATGTCGACGTACTTGCAGGCGAAAGCGAAAAACGGCATGTCCGACTCACTTCGCAACTTGGAGATCGGCAGCCCTCGGATGCGATCGAAGGCCTCGCCTCGTCGAGCTGCCGCAACCAGATCCGATCGGAAGCTTTCAGCCAGCGCATAGTGGTTGGCCGTCTCATCGAAGCGCTCCCCTGCCACGAACCAGGTCACGCGATACGACGTCTTCCTTTTCCCGCTTCGCGTTTCGATGTTCCAGATCTTGACGTCGTAGGTGAGGTCACTCATGCAGCCTCCTGGGATTCGAGCCAGTGGTTGAGGTCGGAGCGGCGCACGCGCACCTTGCGATTCGGCAGGCGGATGCACTTCGGGCCGAGGTTCTTCGCGCGCCAGTCGTAGAACGTCGAGCGCGCGATCTGAAGCTCGTCACAGACCTGCGGGATGGTGAGTTTTTCGTCTGGCGTGGGCATGTCATGAACCTCCAGATGCGGGCCGCGCCCCGCGGCCGAGTGGCGGCTACGGAGCGCGGCGTGAACGGCTGAGCGGTTACGTTGGGTGCCTGCCTGGCCGGGCAGGCTGGCAGGGAGGGCACGGCGGGTTTGGGTACTGCTGTGCGGCGGGGCAGAGAGAAACCCGCAAACCCGCAAACCCGCAACATGGCCTCTGACCTGGGAGTTTGCTGGCGGGTTTCTCTGCGGGTTTGCGGGTTTGAACCCGCAGATCGGCGGGTTTGCGGGTTTGCAGCTTCGTCACCCGCGACAAACCCGCAAACGATCATGAACCTGTTTCCCCTGGTCAGGAAGCTAGAACAAGATCTTTTGCGGGTTTGCGGGTTTCTTCCAGCTCGTGTCTCTAGGGATCTTGCTTGGCGACGGTGTAGGTCAGGACGTTCTTGTGGCTGTCGAGCACGCTGCGTAACACGACGTCGCCGTGCCAGCGGTCCACATGCCCTGCCAGCAATCTCCCGAGCGACTTCGTCGTCAACGGACGCCCGGCCGCGTTGGTCGGGAACGTCCCGTTCCACACGTCGGTACCGACCAGGCTGTCCTGACCGCTGATGGTCAGCTCCTTCGCCGTCAGCGCCCGGTCCCCGTAGATCTCGTGCCAGGTCAGCAAGAACGAGCGCCATTCGGCGTTGTCGTCGTCGAGGTCCCGGTTGGCCGCCGCGTTGGCCAGGAACCCGCCGATCCCGTGATGCTCCAGGAACCCGCCGAGCTGACGGGCCCACGCGGTGAACTGCCGCATCTGCGGGACCGAGCTGGCGGTCGGTGCGCCGTGGTTCGTCCAGTCGAGAACCATGATCAGCACGTGCCGGAGCACAGTGGCCCGATTGACCGGGTCGAGGATCCAGGAGTCGAGGTTCGGGATCGTGAACCCCGTCCGGGCCTCCGGCCGCGGGCAGTTCGGATCCAGGCGCACCCACACCGTGCGGGAGGCCATGTCCGCGCCGGTGTGCAGGTTGTTCCCGGTGGCCAGCCACAGCCGGTCATTCGGGTACGTCGCCGCGGCGTTGGTGCCCAGCCGGCGATCCGACCACGTCCGCTCGGTCATCAGCCGCGCCAGCACCGCCGACTTCACCACCGACCCCTCCGGCAGGTTGTCGAACACCACCACCCCGGCCGAGTCCGCCAGCACGGTGGTGATGGTCTTGCGGAGTTCGTCCTCCGAGTCGTTCCAGGTGTGCACCTTCTGCCCCACCAGCAGCCCGACGCACCCGGTCAGGATGGTTTTGCCGGAGCCGGGCATGGACGCCTCGATCATCCCGAACGGCGACAATGCCCGGGTATACGGGCGGATCAGCGGGGTGACCAGCAGCGCCAGGTAGTTCGCCCGGTCCGCCGGCGTGCGCCACGGGAAGTCCCGCAGGAACCGTTCCAGCAGGAATTCCCGCGCCGCGGCGACTTCGTCCGGGCTGGGGTGGTCCGGGATCGGCGCGAGGTCGTCGTTGGCCGCGAGGTAGAACCCGGTCGCCGGGTCGTAGCCCGGCGTTTGCAGCAAAGTGCCGTCCGGGCGGATCACCGGGGTGGAGATGATCCGGCGCAGCACGGGCAGGCCGGGCCAGTGCTGGCGGGCCAGCACCGCACCGAGCACGTGCCCGGCCGGAGTCACCTCCTCGTCGCCTCCCTTGGTTTTCGTCTGGATGATCTGGGTGTGCTCGGCCAGAAGCCCGGCCAGCAGCGGCGGTTTGAGCACCGACGCGGTGATCGGGAGCGCCACGTCGTCGTCCCCGGTGGCGGGGCCGGCCGCGCCGGAGATCTCTTCCACGACGACCGGGGCGCCGTCGCTGACGTAGGTGTCGGGCACGATGCGGTCGTTGAGGGCCGCGGTCAGGACTCGGATGGTTTCGGGGTCCTCACCGACCCTCAGGATCGGGCGGCCCCCGGCACCGATCGGCCACAGCGGACGTGACCGGTTCGGCGCGCTGTCAGGTGTGGACGCCATGGCGTTCCCCTTTTTGGTCGTGCGGGTAGAGCAAAGGCCGTGATCAGTCCTCAGCGGGCGGCAGAAGCTCGTCGAGCGTCGGGTTCGGCCCGTAGCGTTCGAGCAACTCCGCCTCCGCGGCGGCCCGCCGCTGCTTGACGTCAGGCGGGCAGTCGAGGCCCTCGTACGGGCACCAGTCGGTCCACGGGTGGTCGGCGCATTCCTGGCTGGCGTAGTGGCAGTGCCCGCAGTCGGCGCACGGCCACGTTTCCCGGGTCGTCATCAGCGTTTCACCTCCTTCGGTTGGGTTGCGATGCCCAGCTAGCCGGAGCGCCCTGGCTCGGGCGACGGACGGGGCGTGGTTTACTCACAGGTCTGTGACTGAATGAGGGGGCACACAGTGGGCTGGATGGAATTCACGAGTTCCGTTATTGGTTCGCTCGCCTGGCCCGCGTGTGTGTTGTTGATCGTCCTGGCCTTGCGGCGGGCACTGACCAAGATGTTGGCGTCCGGGCCACTGAAGGCACTAAAGGCTGGCCCCAGCGGGTTCGAGCTTGAGTTCGACCGCACGCTGACTGACGCGCAAATCAACGCGGGCATACCAGCAGACAAGCCGAAGGACGGGCGAACACTTATTAAGACATTCGGCCACCCGGATAAGCCCACCCCTCACATCGGGGCCGAGGCAGCGGCTGGGGACATGCGCCAGCTCGCAGCGCTGGCTCCGGCAGCGGCAATCCTCGAATCCTTTGGCCGCTTGGAGAAGACGCTGCGCGACAGGCTAGAACCAATTATCGGTGAGCCGCGGAACTTGGCTCCTGTACGAAAAATCGCCGTTGCTGCATTAGACCTCGGGATACTGACCGATGCAGAGTTACGGTCGCTGTTTGAGCTTGCCACCCTGCGCGACGCGCTCAGTCACGGTGAAGGACGGGACGTGGTCGACCTGGACCGCGCTCTCGCATACATCGAAGTCTCCGACAAGCTGATCAACCGAGTTGAAAACGCCGATGTGTCAGAACTGGCCGCCGGTCCAGCTCAGAGCCCGGCACCCGGAAACCAGCCGAAACCGTAGCGACCTGCGATCAAGCGGCACGCCGCCGGGTGGATTCGAGCGAGGCGACCGCGGCGCCCACGAGCCATTCGGCGGCGGGCGGGGTGACGCCGTTGCCGAGCTGACGGACCTTGACGCGTTTGCTGGACCCGGTGATGACGTAGTCCGGGGTGAACGCCATCGCCGCCTGCACCTCACCAACCGACAGCATCCGGAAGGTGCAGTCCTCGGCCGCGGGGGCGGTGTCCGGCCAGCCCACCAGCGACTGGTGCCCGGCGGTGGTCAGCGTGCGGGCGGGCTCGGTCGCCGGCGTGCACATCTGGCCGGGATTGCCGCGGGCGGTGTTGTGCCGCACCAGCATGTGGTGGTTGCCCGACGCGCACACCGTCGCCAGCGGCTCCGCAACGTGCCGGGCGTCCGAGCCGCCGCCGCGCAGTTCGGCGATGAACGCCAGCCCGGCGGTGTCCACGGTGGTCATCGTCGGCAACGGCCGCCCGGCCGGGCGGGCCACACCGGTGCCGTAGTACGGGACCACCAGCGCGGTCTCGTGCCGCGCGGTCTGCGTGCGCATCGGGTCGGCGGTGCTGGCGGCGTGCTTGCCCTCGCGGCCCTCCAGCGGCACCAGCAGCCCTTCCCACTCGCTGGTGGTGCGGGTCCGGAACGGGTCGCCGACCGGGCGGGCGTCCTCGTTACGGGTGCCGCCGGAGGGCACCAGCAACGCCCGGGTCTGCGACGTCGTCAGCGTCGCGGTCGGCCAGTCGACGGGCCAGCCGCGGGCGTAGCCGGAGCCGGGCCGGACGAAGGTGTTGCCGGTGGCCTCGAACGTCATCGGCCGCGCGTAGCGCTCCAGCCCGGCCCGGATGCGCTCCATCGTCTTCTCCGAGAGCGGGGTGTCGCGGTCGCCGATCCGTTCGCCGAGGTCGGCCCAGTCGATCACCGACGCGGCGGGCGCCACGTACGGTTCGACGACCGTGTTGCGGCACGTGGTGTTCGGGCAGCGGTAGAGGTACTGCTGCCGGTACCGGCCGACGTCGCGGCCGGGCTTGAACCACTGCACCGCCGCCACCTCGGCCTCGCACACCGGGCACCACGCCGGCGGGCGGATGTCGAGGTCCGGGGCCGGGTTGCCCTTGCGCCAGAACACCACGTACATCCGGTCCCGGCTCTGCGGTGCCCGCGGCACGGCGATGGCCGGGGCGTGCATCGAGTTGAGCGAGATGACCCGGTGGTCGTAGCCGAGGCAGTCCATCGCGGCCAGCCACGCCCGGAACGGCTCCCCACTTCGCCGCGTCCACCACGTTCTCCACGATCACGACGTCGTGGCGGTGCGCCTCGACGAACCGCGGCACGTCCCACATCGTCGCCCGCGACCGCTCGGCCACGTGGTCGGGCACCGGCTCCTCGCCGAACAGCACGCCCTGGTCGCGGTTCTTGGCGCGGGCGCGGCCTTTGGCGATGGAGTGGTTGGTGCACTCCGGGGAGGCCCACAGGATGTCGGTGCGGCGGTAGCGGCGCGGTTCGACCTGGGAGATGTCGGCGCAGTCGTGGTCACAGCCGGGGAAGTTGGCCTGGTGGGTCTCGATGGCCTGCGGGCTGTGGTTGGCGGCCATCACCAGCTGCACCCCGGGCACGGCGGTGGCCCCGAGCCCGGAGCCTCCGGCCCCGCAGAACAAGTCGGTCACGGTGTACATCAGCAGACCTCCTGGGTGGCGGGCGCTTCCGGCGCGCCGTCGAAGTGGGTACGGCGGTCGATGGCTTCGATCCAGCACACGGCGGTCGCGGCGACCTGGACCAGCTCGGCCCGCAGGAGGGCGGGGTCGTGTTCGGCCAGTGCCTCGGCCACTTCCTCGCGTAGCACGTGGCGCCACGTCATCCGGTCGGCGTTGTCGGCCCGGCACAGCCGGCGCCGTTCCCACCAGACGCGCGCTGCGTGGCGGAGACGACCGGCGACGGTGCGGCTGCCGGTGCCGTCGGGGTGGTTCTGCTCGCCCCACAGTTCGTCCTGGCGGGTGCGTTCGGCGGAAACCTCGGCCAGCACGGCCACGGTCGGCTGCGCGGCAACGGAATGGGCGGCGGTCATGGGTAGCTCACTCTCGGCAGGCGGGCATGGGAAGGGCCGGGCACGCGTGGTGCCCGGCCCCTTGTGGTGTCCGATGTGGTCAGTCGTTCGTCAGGATCTCCCGCCACTTGTCGGGGTTCCTCTTCGCGCAGTTCTCCTGGTCGTCCTCATCGCAGATGATGCAGTTCACGGCCGGTCACCTCCTTTCCCCGGGAGTGGGGTCGTGCCACCGGGGAGGTCACGCCACTTGCGCGGCGGTTTCGCTGTCGTAGAGGCGCTGGCAGTCCTCGCAGTCGCACAGCCGCCCCAGCCCCGGGCCGTCGACCGTGCCGGGCTCGATCACGACCGGGTCGGGCTCGGCCGTGGCGAACGGGGTGACCGCGCGCCAGGTCGGGATGACCTCCGGCGGGCCGGGGTCGACGTCGGCGCAGTCGCAGCGGGCCATGCGGCAGGGCTCGCTGTCGCCCTTGGATGTCGGGCTGTGGAAGCTGTCGAGGTGCCCGCAGGCGCAGCGGTGGACGATGGCGGCCATCAGGTGTTCCTCCCGTGGTGTCGGTGGTGCAGGTATGGCGGCAGGGACAGGAAGTGCAGGCTGTGCCAGCCTTCGCGGTGCAGGATCGGGAGTGCCTCGGTGATCGCGGCGTGCATGGCCCACACGACGGGGTCGGGGACTCGTCGCGCCGTCCCGCATACCGCGCAGACCCGGCCGTCGCGGCGGCGGTTCTGGGCCAGCACGGTCAGCAGCGGCGGCAGGATCACCAGCCCGACCGTGCGGGCGTCGAACTCCGCGGCGAGGTCGAGCAGGTGCGCGCGGAACTGCGGGAGGTAGGCGGTGGTGTCCCACACGACCGTCCCGTGCGAGGCGAGGACCGCGCGGGTGTCGGCGGTGGCGGCCGCGACGGCGTCGGCGTTGACCGACGGGTCGCCGGAGCATCCGCACGGCGAGAGCGCGGCCCGGCGTTCGTCGAGGGAGATCACCCTGGCCATCGGCGGGACATGCCGGTGGCGACGAGTGGTTTTCCCGGCGCCGGCCGGGCCGATGGTGGCGATCAGGGTGGATCTCACGCGGCCTCCTTGCGGTTGACGCGGCGCTTGTTGCGGCCCCCGGCCGCCAGCGACGTCTCGATCACCCCGTCGTCCTTGACGGCGGAGTCGGGGGTGTTCCAGGTCGCGACCGCGGCCCGCAGCTCGGCGCGGGCGTAGTCCTCGTCCAGCAGCCGCGCCCCGACCAGCTGGCCGAGGGCGTAGGCGGCGGTCGAGAGCGTCTTGTTCCGCTGCCCTGGCGGGGCCGCTGCGACGCGGGCGCACTCGTCCCGCACGGCTTTCGCCGCGTACGCGCTCGGGACGGCCACGGGCTTCTGGCTGCGCGCTGTGCTGGCCGTGGGCGGGTGTTTGACGCTGGCCTGGATCAACCACCCCGGCAGCTGCGGGCCCTCGGTGTCGTCGAGCAGCTCGTAGGCGCCGTCCGGGCGGACGCTGCCCGGGGCGAGCGCGTAGCCGCCCCAGCCGCGGGTGTCCACGTGCGCCGCGATGTGCTGGACGGTCGAGCCCAGCCGCACCCCGGGCGGCACCGGGTACCACAGCTGGCGTCCGCCGCTGGGGGTCGAGGTGGTCCAGGTGTCGGGCAGCGGGCCGCCGACGCGCGCGGCGAGCGCCTGCAATTCCTCCCAGCCGTCGGGGCCGGGCGGTTCGTCGGGCTTGCGCATGTCGCAGTCAATGACGTGCCACCCGGACTTGCCCGGGAACACCGCGACGTTGTACGGGGCCCGCGCCCATACCCGCGTGATCGTCTCCGGGTCGGTGGTGGCCAGCGACTCCGGCGTCACGTGCCCGGCGGCGCAGGGCCCGCGGCCGGGGCAGGTGTCGTTGCGGTGCCAGGCGGGCGGCCACTTGCGGTGCGGCTGGATCGGGAACACCGCCCACCCTCTGCCAGCCATCTCCAAGGCGACCGCCTCCAGCGCGGCGCGGGCGGCTTCGCTCATGCGCCGATCTCCTTTCGCCAGTCGGGCCGGGGATCCCAGGCCGCGACGTCGTGCAGGTGCACCCGAAACGCCCGAGCCAGCGCACCGGCCAGCCGGTCCACATCGGACACCGGCTGCTTGGCCGCGCGCAGCAGCCGCGCCAGCTCGGGAACGGTGGCCGAGGCGTAGAACTCGCGGCGGTTCCAGGCCCCGGCCACCGCCCGGCCCGCGCGGCGGGCCGGGCCGGTGCCGGCGTTCTCGTGCTCGGTCAGCCACGCGGCGAGGTCAGCCGCGCGGTACTTCTCCGCCTCCGCCACGGCCGCTCACCCCCGCGGCCTAGGTGTTGTCCGGCCCGGCGGCGCGGCAGTAGGCGGTGGTGCGGTAGGTGTTCCAGTCGTGGGCGACGAACCGCTCCTGCCCGAAGTCGCAGGCGATCGCGGCCAGCGCGAGTAGCTGGCCGTCGTCGGCGAAGGTCAGCACGCCCGGCTCGTGGTAGACCTGCGCGGTGCCGTCGGGCTGCGGGCGGGCCGAGATCAGCTCGGCCGGCCAGCCGCTCCACCTTCCGGTGTCGCGCAGCAGCCGTTCCCGGAACTCCGCCAGCGTGTGCACCCGGGCGGCCGGGTCGTAGCCCTCCCGCAGCCCGATCGCGACCAGAGCCACCGAATGCACCACCTGCCCGGCGCTGTGCCAGCGGTCGCCGGCGGCGAGTGCGGCGGCGACGCGTTCGCAGTCGGACACGTCCGGGACGCCGTGGGTGACGCTGGGGTCACGTGCCAGCAGGACTGACGGGATGAAGCCGCCGATGGTGCGGGCGTAGGCGGTGATTGGCTCTCCGGTGGCCACGGACATGGCCGCGATCTCGCCGACGACGTCGGCGAGCGGGGCGGACGGCGCCGTGTTGAGCAGCTGGTGCGCCCACACGCCGGGAGCACGTGCGGTGGCACGGTACGGAGTCAAAGCGTCCATAGTGGAAGGTCCCTTCGGGTCGGGATGCGGGCGGGTCAGCTGGCGATGCCGCGCTCGCGCTCGGCCAGGGAGGCCAGTAGCCGCGCGATGTCCTGGCGTTCGATCTGGTCGAGGATCAGCGCGACCGCAGCCGGGTCGGTGGTCTCGTCGAACCCGCCGACGACGAAGATCGGCGCTCCGCTCGGGGTCAGGCCGCGGACGGTGAGCCGGAGGACGGTGTCGCGCTCGTGGTACTTCCCGGCGATCGCGTCGATGACGTCGAGGAATTCCAGCCAGCGCAGCAGGCGCCGGGCGACGTCGGGGCCGGGCGGCAGTTCCGCGGTCACCACGCCGTCGGGAATCCCGGTGGCCGGGGTGGCGTAGACCTCGACCGGACCGAGTCCGGCGTGGTCAAGCAGGGCAGCGATGGCGGTGAGGTTGTCGTGTGCGGTCGACATCGTGGCGTTCCTCGCTTCCGTGATCGGTTGCTGGGCACGAACGCGCCCCGGCCAGCAGGGGCCGGGACGGGATGCGTTCGCACCGGGGTGGGTGCGCGGTGTTCGGTTGTGGCGGTGCTGGGAATGTCAGCAGTAGCGGGCGCGCTGGCGTTCGATGGCGGCGACGTAGTCCGCTTCGGTGACGGAGATGTCGGTGCCGCTGCGGCTTCGGCCACGCAGCGCGCGGACTTCCAGGCGTCGGCAGCGGTGGCGCGCACGCCGTCGCTGGAGAAGGTGGCGCCTGCGACGAGCCAGTGAACGTTCTTGGCCATGACGATGCTTTCCTTCCGGGAATCGGGCTGTCCTGTGGGGAGTCGTGGGTCAGCGGCGGATGACCGGGCGGCGCGCGTCGGCGGCACCGGCCGTAGCCGGTGATCAGCAAGGGCGAGAGCTGCGGTGATCACGACCAGCCGGTCTCCGGCGCAACTGCTCGCGAAGTCGCCCATGTCTCCCCGAGCCGGGGCGCACGGCTTGGGATGCTCGCTTCGGCGCCCGCGATCACGCGGGCCTCGCTCTCAGGCAGTCGAGCGTGGTGTCGCCGAAGTCGCCCGGGTTGATGCAGGTCAGCGCGATCGGGGGCGCCGAAGCGACCCCGATGCCGTAACACTCGGTTGAAACGCGGAGACTCTTTTCTCAGTGATGGCGGCGTAGGGAGCAGGTGTTGGCGGTCGAATCTGCCGAGGGGCACGGGCAGCAGCCGCCGGCGCGGCGGGTGTTCCTCAGCCACACCAAAGAGCTGGACGAGTGGCCGAAGGAACGGTCGTTCGTCACGGCGGCGAAGGCGGCGGTGGCCAAGGCCGGCGACGCGGTGGTGGACATGGAGGACTTCACCGCCCGCGACGCGGCCCCGGAGCAGCTGGATCGGGAGATGCTGGCCGAGGCCGACATCTATGTCCTGATCGCGGGTTTCCGGTACGGGATGCCGGTCCGGGACCGGCCAGAGGTGTCCTACACCGAGCAGGAATTCCAGACCGCCACCGACACGGGCATGCAACGGCTGGTCTTCGTGCTCTCCGAGGACACCGAAGGCCCGCCAGCGTTGACGCGGGACCTGGACTACGGCCGCGAGCAGGAGGCGTTCCGGCAGCGGCTGCACGACAGCGGCCTCACCGTCACCGCGGTGTCCTCACCCGCCCAGCTGGAAATCAAGCTCTTCCAGGCGCTGACCCAGCTCGCCCGACCCCAGCAGGAGTCGATGCCCGCGGGCCGGATCTGGAACATCCCCGCCCGCACGGTCACCTTCACCGGCCGCGACGAGCTGCTGACCGGGCTGCGGGCGGCGTTGTGTTCCGGGCAGCCGGCGGTGGTGCAGGCGCTCAACGGGATGGGCGGGGTCGGCAAGACCACCACGGCGATCGAGTACGCCCACCGTCACGTCGAGGACTACGACGTGGCCTGGTGGGTCCCGTCGGAGGACCCGTCCCTGGTTCCCGGGCACCTCGCCGACCTTGCCCGGACCTTGAATGTCGCCACCGAGAAGGACTCGACCGCAGGTGCGCTGGCTCTGCTGTCCGGGGCGTTGCGGTCACGTGGGCGGTGGCTGGTGGTGTTCGACAACGCCGAAGACCCCGACGCCCTCCGACCGCTGCTGCCGGCCGGAGGCGGGCACGTGATCATCACCTCCCGCACCCCCGACTGGGACGATGTCGGCGCCGCGCTGCCGGTGCGGGAGTTCATCCGCTCTGAGTCGGTCAACCTGCTGCGATCCCGGTGTAGCCGGCTCACCGAACCCGACGCTGATCGCATCGCCGACGCCCTCGGTGACCTGCCCCTGGCCGTCGACCAAGCCGCCCGCCTGCTGGCGACGACCGGCTGGAGCGCCGACACCTACCTTGATCTGCACGCCGAGCGCACCAATGAACTCATGGCCCGCCGCGAGAAGGGCAGCGGCTACCCCGTCTCGGTGGCCGCGGCGTGGACGGTGTCGTTCGGCCAGCTCGGCCGCGAGAATCCCGCCGCGCTAAACACCTTGACTCTGGTGGCCTGGTTGGGTCCCGAACCGGTGCCGCTCACTCTGCTCACCCACCAGGTCGGCGAGGCTGGAACCGCCGCACGGGACCCGCTGGCCTTTGCCGAGGTCACGGCAGCCCTGCGCAGCCGCGGGATGGCCGAGGTCACCACGACCACGATCCAGCTCCACCGTGTTCCCGCCGCTCTGCTGCGAGACCGCACCCGCCACGACGTCACGGCCAAGGACGACGAGGACGCCACTTGGCCCGCCATCGCGGTCCGCCTGCTGTACGCCGGGCTCCCCGACCACCCGTGGAACAACCCGGCGATCTGGCCCCGCTGGCAAGCACTCCTGCCCCATGTGCTCGCTGTTTGCGCCTCTGAGCGCGCTCCTCTAAATCTGACGACAGAGGTTGTTCACCTGCTCGACCACGCCGGTATTTACCTCCAGGCTCGAGGCACCTTCCGTGCTGCGCTGCCCTTGCAGGAACGCGCGTACACACTCGTCAAAGAAGCACACGGCGACGACCACCCCGACACGCTCCTCTCCGCCAACAACTTCGCCATGATCCTCAGGAGGTTGGGCGAGTACGAGCGGGCTCGTGAGCTGAACGAGGACGCCCTCGCCCGCCGCCGCCGCATCCTCGGCGACGACCACCCCGACACGCTCCTCTCCGCCCACAACCTCGCCATCGACCTGAGGGAGTTGGGCGAGTACGAGCGGGCTCGTGAGCTGAACGAGGACGCCCTCGCCCGCCGCCGCCGCATCCTCGGCGACGACCACCCCGACACGCTCCTCTCCGCCTGCAACCTCGCCATCGACCTGAGGGAGTTGGGCGAGTACGAGCGGGCTCGTGAGCTGGACGAGGACGCCCTCGCCCGCTCCAAACGCGTCCTCGGCGAGGATCACCCCGACACCTTCGTCTTCGCCAGCAACCTCGCCGCGGACTTCAGGAGGTTGGGCGAGCACCAGCGGGCTCGTGAGCTGGACGAGGACACCCTCGCCCGCCGCCGCCGCATCCTCGGCGACGACCACCCCAACACCCTCCTCTCCGTCCACAACCTCGCCGTCGACCTCAGGAACTTGGGTGAGCACGAAAGGGCCCGCGAGCTGGACGAGGACACCCTCGCCCGCCGCCGCCGCATCCTCGGCGAGGATCACCCCGACACCCTCTTCTCCACCAGCAACTTCGCCGTCGACCTCAGGAACTTGGGTGAGCACGAAAGGGCCCGCGAGCTGGACGAGGACACCCTCGCCCGCCGCCGCCGCATCCTCGGCGACGACCACCCCGACACCCTCACCTCCGTCCACAACTTCGCCGTCGACCTCAGGAACTTGGGTGAGCACGAAAGGGCCCGCGAGCTGGACGAGGACGCCCTCGCCCGCCGCCGCCGCATCCTCGGCGACGACCACCCCGACACCCTCACCTCCGTCCACAACCTCGCCATCGACCTCAGGAACTTGGGTGAGCACGAAAGGGCCCGCGAGCTGGACGAGGACGCCCTCGCCCGCCGCCGCCGCATCCTCGGCGACGACCACCCCAACACCCCCTCGTAGGTCCGGAGGTACTGATTCTGCTCAGTCGTGGCCGAGGGCTGCTCAGCGGCGGGCGAGGGCGTAAGTGCGCTCCTGGTCGAGGTCGGCCACGACGATCCGTTCCTGATGCAGGGACTGCGCGGCGTCGGCGATTCGAGGAGGGACTCAGTTTTCTGGTGTCGTGGTTGGTCAGCAGCGATTGAGCACGGCGGTGATGGCGGCGCGTTCGGCCCGGTCGACGATCATCCGATAGGCGTGCTTGACCGTGGTCCAGCGGGCGACGTAGCCGCACCGGTCGAGGTCGGGCAGCCAGCGCGCTGGGTCCTGGTCGCCCTTGGCGCGGTTGGACTTCGCGGTCACCGCGACCAGCACGGCCGGGTCGTTGGCGTAGTGCTCCCGCTGCGCGAGCGACCAGCCGCGGGTGCCGGAGCGGGCGGCTTCGGCCAGCGGCACCATGTGGTCGATGTCCAGCCCGGCGGGGTTGGTGACGGTGACCTCGTCGTAGGGGGACACCCAGGTGCCGCCGGTGATCCGGCAGCCCGGGCCGGTGGTGACGGCGCGGCCCTGGGTGCGCAGCGCGTTCTCGCGTGCGTCGCAGCCGCCGCCGGTCTGGTCCCAGTGCGGCCAGTCGGCGCGGCGGTAGTGGTTGCCCGTGTCCTCGGCCGACACCGTCAGCCCGGCCAGCTGCACCCGCACCGCGGCGACGTCGGTGCGGGCGGTCCCCGGGTGGCCGCCGACGTCGGCGGCCACGGGATCCGGCGCGGTGGGCGTGGTGTGGTGGCAGCCGGCCGGGGCGGCTGCCACGGTCGCGGCCACCGCGAGGGCGGTCAGGGCGCGGTTCATCGGCGGTTCCTTTCCGCACGGCGGTGGGCGGCCCAGGCGTCGTTGACGGCTTCCTGTCCGCGTTGGATGGCGTCGTGGGTGCCGCCGGGGCGGGCCATGTCGGCGTTGCCGCGGTTACGGCCTTGGGGCGGGTCGGGGGCTTGCTCATGCCGCCACCCCCAGCACCGTCGCGGCGTGGGCGGCGTCGCGGGTGGTGCGGGCGCGGGCCTGGTCGGCGGCGCGCCAGATCACCGCGGGGAACGCGCCGTCCTCGCCCGGGGACGCCGGCCGGGTCACGGGGTCACCGGGGCGGGCGGGGTGGGTGTAGGCGAACCAGCGCAGCCGGAACGTCTGCGCGTCGGTCCGGTCGGGGACGGGGATGTCGAGCGTGGGCGCGGCGGTCCGGATCATCTGCGCGGCCAGCGCCGGGCGGGTGACGCCCACGGCGAGGACGTCGCCGGTGTCGTCGGTCAGCACGGTGGGGCCGTGCACCCGCAGGCACGCGTAGAGGTCGGTGGCGGCGGGATCGGGAGCGGGCAGGAATTCGGGCATGACGGTGTGACCGTCCTTTCCAGACGTCGAGAACGGGTGTGGTGCGGCCGGGCCGCACGGGGCTCAGGTGGCCTGCCGTGCGGCCCGGCCGGGACCGGGACGGGCGAGGCGCTAGTTGAAGTGGCTGCCCGGGAGGCGGCCGGTGCGCATCAGCTCGTGGGTGTCGCGCTCGATGCGGGATCAGTTGGCGCGCACCAGCTTCTGCGCGGCCTGCTCGTACCAGCCGGACCCGTGCGAGCCGTGGTGCTTCATGCGGCGGAAATCCGACCAGTCCCCGCGGGCGCCGCCGCGCGCCCACGACAGCGCGGCCGAGCGGGACTTGCCGTGGTGGCGGTGCGCCCACTCCGCTGCGGCGGCCCAGCCGGCCAGCGTCATCACCAGCCCGCCGTCGACCTTGGCCTGGTCGGTCAGGTCGATGTCGGCGCAGGTGACCTTGCCGCGGTCCTTGCACAGCCGCACGTCCCGGACTTCGATCCCGGCGGCGGCGCAGCCGATCGTGTGCCCGATCTCGTGCGCGGCCAGCGCCAGCAACTCCTCGGTCTCCTGCCGCTCGCGTTCGGCCTTGTGTTCGCGGGTGGCGGCGCTGCTGCTGCTGAACAAGCCCATGGCGAACCTCCCAGATTCAGCGGGCGAAGCTCCTTTGGTCACGCGGGGACGTGGGCCGCGCGGATCGGGCGGCCATGGACGCGTGGTGAAGGCCCCGCCGCACGAGCCCGGCGGGGGTCAGCGCTTCGCGTCGCGGATCTGCCGGTCAACCTCGTAGATGAGGTTCGCGCGGTTCATCGCGGTGATTTCCCTCTTCCCGACCGTGATCGTGACCGGCTCCGTGGGGTGGTGGTCGAAGCACTTCTTGATCGCGGACTCGCGGGCGGTCTGCCAGGCCTGGACCGCGTCCCCGCGGTTCCCGGACTCGCGGTAGCTGTCGCTGGTGACGGTGAAGCGAACGTCGGACATAGCGTGTTCTCCTTGCCGGTAAACGGGTTAGGGCAGGTGGAAGGGGTGTCGCGGCGAGACGCGGGCGCGGGTTACCTGCGGACGGTGCGCTGGTCGCCGACGGCGCCCTGGATCCAGCCCTTCCGGCCGTCGCCGGTGTGCCGGGTGGTGAGCACGACGGTGCCGGTGTCGAGGTCGACGTCGGTGGCGGTCACGCGCCACCAGTCGCCGTCGGCGGCCTGGACGACGCAGCCCTTGGTGATCTCCTGGATGGGCAACTGGACGGTCTTCATCGGGTGAACTCCTTTGCTGGTGAACGGTCTTTCGGGCAGGTGGAAACCGCCGGGCCGATGGCGCAGCAGCTCGTCGGTCCGGCGGCGGGCAACGGGGCGGCGAATCCTCCCCGAAATGTGACTTAAAGTGACAATGTGCAGATGTGCGGGAGCGCGGATCGGCAAGGGAGCGAGCTAGGGAATCCGGGCTCGGCTAGGGAAAATTCCCTGATCGCCCTGATCAGCGCGTTCCCTACGGCTGATCAGCAGCGATGCGGCCGGAGGGAACGAGGGAACGGAGGGAATCCGCCCGCCCGGCACCCCGCGAGAGCGGGGTTGCGGGGAGTGCGGGCGGATTCCCTCCCTACACGTCGGCGGGCCGCTCAGCGAGCGCCTTACGAACACGCTCCGTGTACACCGTGAGGACCCCGACCTTGGTCACCTTGACCCCCAGCTCCCCGAGCTGCGCGGCCAGCTTGTCCGCGTTCAGCGCCTGGTACGGCCGGTACTCCGGGGCCAGCTGGCGCAGCCAGGCCACGACGTCGGTCGCCTTGGCCTTCTCCTCCTCGCCGAGGGCTTCGGCGACGTCTTCCAGCAGGTCACGACCACTTTCCAGCTCCCGGACCGGCTGGGAGCCGGCGACCGGGGTTCCCGGCTTGAGCTGGGCCATGGCGCGGGCGATGACGTCGGCGGCGGCGTCCCAGCCGCGGTCGTCGTCGACCTCGACGAAGAACGTCCGCACGATCTCGAACAGCTCGTCGGTCATGCCGGTGGCGATCATGGTGCCGCGGTCGACGTTGAACCGCAGCTCCGTGGCCCGGATCCCGGCCGCGAACGACCCGTCGCCGAGGAACCCGTCGTTGGAGCGCCAGGTCTTGACCGCGAAGCAGCCGTTCGCCCCGACGTTCTCCACCAGCTGCGACGGGATCGCGTCCGCCCGCGACGACTGCGTGTCGTACACGGTCGAGACGCCGGTCTTGCGGCCCCGCTTGACGATGTTGACCGCCAGCTCGGCAGCCTGCTTGCCGTACTCGCCGTGGCCGAACAGCTCGTGGCACTCGGAGAACCCGACGAACAGCGGGCGCATGTCGTCGTGCTGCTCGGAGATCGCCCGGGTGAGCTTCTTGGCCCCGAGTTCGGCCAGCCGACCCTCGCGGCGTCCGACTTCGGCGTAGAGCTGTTCCAGGTGCGCCAGCGCGGACTCGACGTGCTCGGTGGTCGCCCCCTTCTCGTAGCTGGACAGGCGGGGTTCGTAGGCGTCGAAGTCGCCGTTCATGGCGAAGACGTGGACCCGGATTTCGGCCAGCGGGTCCAGCGCGACCCCCAGGACCATGACCCGGACCGCGTTGGACTTTCCCTGGCCAGGCTGCCCGCCGAACACCGCGTTGGACCCGTTGATCGGGATGGACACCACGTCCCCGCGCTGGGTGATCCCGATCGGGACTCCGGCGAAGACGTCGGTGGACCCGTCGTGCAGCAGGGGGTACTCGGGAGTCGGCTTGTCCATCACGCCGGAGTCCGCGACGTAGAGGTTCAGGTACCCGGCCTTGCCGCCCTTCTCGCGTCCATAGTCCGAGGCCCACACCTCGACCGCGTTGCGGTTGAGGTTCTTGGCCAGGACCTCGCGGCGGTCGGCGACCATCGTGGGCGCGACACCCATGGGCAGGTCCACGATCGCCCGGTAGCCCTTGAACGCCCCCGAGCCCTCCCGGGTCGGGTTCAGCTCGAACCGCGGAGTCCACCCGTCCTTGATCGCCTTGTTCATCGCCGGGATGCCCAGGTGGCGCAGCGCCGCGACGATCCCGTCCGCGGTGACGAGCGTGGACTGCCCGGTCGTACCGCCGTCGCGCCGCGCCAGCCAGCCGGGGGTGGCCTCCGCGCGCCGGCCGATGTGGTGCAGCCCCGCGAGTCCCAGCCACGGGGCGGCGAGCAGCAGCGGGCCCCACGCCACGGAGATGGCGATGGTGACCCAGCGGACCAGGTCGGCGACCGCGCCGAACGGCGCCCCGATCATCGCGGCGTCCTTGAACGAGACGGCCAGCAGGCAGCCGATGCCGAACAGGACCACGATCGCCACCAGCGCCCCGAGCAGCAGCGCTTTACCGATCTTGACCGGGGCGTCCAGCCAGTCCATCGCGCGGCGGTGCCGCTTCTCCTTGGCCAGCTCGGCCCGCTCCTCCCAGTGCTTGAGCTCCTCGCCGTCGCCGCGGGCTTCGGCGGCGCGGATCAGCCGCTCGTAGCGGGAGTTCGTGGACGCCTCCCACGCGCGCTTGGCCACGATCCCGGCGCCGCCGAGGACGTAGGCGGCGTGCCGTCCGGCGAACTTCGCCGACGCGATGGTCTTGTCGTGGGTGACCGCGGTGCGGGTGGCCTTGACCACCGCGGCGCCCTGGCGGCGGTACTCGGCATAGCGCCAGTCCCGCTGCGCCTTCTGGTCGTTGAGCAGCCGCCACTCTTCCTCGGTGACGATCTCGCCCTCGATCGCCGGGCCGCCCTCGGGGCGGGCGGGCAGGTGGTGCACGGTGGCCAGCTCCCCGGCCGGCGCCGCGCTCACGGTGGGCGTGGTGTCGGTGGTGGTGTTCTCGTCGTCGTGGTCGGTGGGGTTCATGGCCGGTGCTCCTTGCGGTCGAGAGGGGCGCGCAGACCGCGGGCAGGGCCGGATCACCGCCGCCGGGTGCGGGGTGGGTGGCCCTGCCCGGCGGTGTGCGGGAAGGGGGTCAGCCGATGCGGCCCGCGCGGTAGTCGTCGCGCAACTGCACCGAGAACTTCTTGCCGCACCGCAGGGTGCGGCGGATCGATTCGCCGTTGTCCGGGTCGAACCCCGCCGGCCGGTCGGCCAGCGCCGTCTGGAACTCCTCGCGCAGCTGCTCGATCGTGCGGCGCTTGGGTTCGGCGACCCGAGCCCGCGCGGTCCGCCGCGGGGCGGGCTTGCGGGCGGCCGGGACCTCGCGGTCCCGTTTCGGCGTGCCGGGCTCCTCCGGGCGGGTGGCGTCCTGCTCGGGGATCGGCGGGGCGGCCGGCGGGCGCTTACCGTCGAGAGTGGCGACCCCGCCGGGCCCCTCCCCCTTGCCCGGCGGGGTCGTCTCCTGCCCCGGGTGCTCGTTGATCCGCCGGAAGTGCAGCCCGGCCAGGTAGGCGGCGGCTTCCTCGGCCACCGCCGTCCCGATCTCGTCCTCGCCGGGCGGGTCGACGGGCAGGCCGGGCACCGCGGCCGGGAGCAGCTTCCCGCGGCGGAGGGTGTAGCGGCCGGGGGCGAAGACCAGGCGGGCGGTGCCGTCGGTGTCGACCTCGGCCACCGCGGCCGCGATCGCCGCCCGCCGGGCCTTGTCCACCCGCGCGGCGGCGACCTTGCGGGTGGCCAGCGCGGCGCGGGACTCGGCCAGCTCCTGGCGGGCCACCTTGCGCGCGGCCCGCTCGGCCGGCGACCGGCGCGGCGCCGCGGACACCAGCTGGTGCGCCGCGACCCCGGCCACCGACACCAGCCCCATGACGACTCCGAGGTTGAAGCCGCCGCCACGGGGGTCGGTCATGCCGCGGATCACGGCGATGGCGAACCCGACCGCGGCGAACACCCACGTGCCGGTTTGCAGCGCCCACACCGGCCGGTCGGGGGTGCGGACGCGGGAGACGTGCACGGCGATGGAGAAGGCGACCATGCCCCACTCCGAGAGCACCGGCAGCAGCGCACCGGCGTGCCCCAGCGTCGCCGCGCCCCACTGCGCCGCCAGCGGGACCGCGATGGCCGCGGAGACCAGCATCAGCGGGTAGATCAGCAGATCCACCACGTGCCGGCCCGCCCACGCCCGCACCGCCGCTACTCGAGCGGCGCGGTCGGCGCGGGCCTTCTCCCGCTGCGCGCGGTTCTCGGCTTTGTCCTCGCGGGTCTTGGACATCTGCAGCTCGGTCAGGCGCAGCCGCTGCTCGAACTCCAGCTTCCTGTTCTCGCGGTCCTGCTCCGCGGTGGCGGCGCGGTCGGCGCGGGCCTGCTCGGCCCGCTCGCTCATCCAGCTCATCGGGTCACCTCCCTGCGCGAACCGGCCTCACCCGGCGACGGCTCGCTGCCGGTGTGGTCGGTGGTGGTGGCCAGTGCGGGCCGGGCCGGGGCGGCGGTGACCGCGGCCTGGCGGGCGGTGGCGGTGGTGCGGCGCAGCCGGAACTCGTTCGCCGCCCACAGCGCCGCGGCGACCAGCGAGACCAGGTCCAGCCACGGCGTGAACACCAGACCGCCGATCAGCGGGAGCCCGACGCCGGCCAGCTCGGCCGCGTGCGCGGTCGTCCACGCGACCGCGGTCTCCTGGCGGGTGCGGCAGCGGTCGGTCATGGCGCCTCCCAGGGCTCGGTGTCGGCGGGCTCGGCGGTGTAGACGGCGCGGCCGGTGGCGATGGCGGCCAGGTCGAGCGCGGCGCGGCCGATCTCCGGCAGCACCACCCCGGCCAGCATCGCCAGCGGCCACAGCGGCACCCAGGTGCCGAACGCGGCCCGGTTGAACAGCCACACCAGGCCGATGAACATCAGCCCGGAGAAGATGTCGCCGAGGGCGTCGCGGATGTCCGCGCGGCGCGCGGAGCGGATCGCCGCCGCCGCGACCGTCTCGGCCACGAACGGGGCGGCCGGGGCGGGGTCGTTGTGCTCAGGCATGTGCGGCCTCCCAGTGCATTCGCCCCGCCGGTGCGGGGTGGGGGTGGGTGGTGTGCGGGTCGAAGTAGTGGTTGATCGGCCCGGCCGGCTCGCGGGTGACGTGGGTGGTGGCGTAGCCGTCGAGGCGGGCCATCACCCCCGCGAGGATCCGCGCCAGCAGCACGAGCGGGATGCGGATCAGGTGCAGGACCAGGAACAGCGCCAGGGCCGCGAAGATGCGCAGCAGCGCCCATGTCCCGTTGCGTTCCAGCAGCCTGCCCAGCAGCGCGGCGGTCGGGTTCGGCGGCAGGGGGTCCGGTGTGGACATCACCGCTTCACCCCCGCGGCCTCGTGCCACGTCGTGCGGGCGTCGGCGGTCATGTGCATGACTCCGGCGTCGGCGGTGGCGGCGGCCAGCGCGAGCGTCGCGTGCACTTGGGCACGCGCTACTGCCTCCGGCGTTGGCGCGACCCAATCCGTGTCGCCCCAGGGCGTCACCTTCTGGTTGGATCCGGCGAGCAGCTTCGCGGCGATCTTGTAGTGCTCGGGTCCGGTCATGGTCAGCACTCCTCGGTGGCCGGGTCGAGCCCGGCCGGGTCGGTGGGCGGGATGGTGTAGAGGAACCGGAACACCGCCTGTTGCAGCGCGACGTAGTCGTCGCCGGAGGTGATCTTCGGGTAGCCGTGGCGGTGCAGGACGTCGGCGACGTCGAGGATCAGGCCGAAGGTGAACCGGCTGTCGTCCTCCGGTGCGGGGATCGGGTACTTGCGGGGTTCGGTCACGGCGCTATGTCCTTTCCGGACAGTGACGGCCTCAGCGGCGGCCGGGGCGGTTGACCGTCTCGACCCGGGCGCGGCCGGCGGTCACCTTGGCGCGGCCGGTGTAGTCGCCGTCCGGGCCGACGACCGCGGAGTAGCCGGTACGGGTCGGGGTCCCGTCGGCGTTGAGCAGCGCGACGTAGACGGTGTCCCCGGGCGCCACGATCGGGCTGAGGTCGGCCACGGTGCGGCTCATGCGTCCTCCCCGGCCAGCCGGGCGAACTCGGTCTCCCAGTCGATCGTTTCGGTCCCGGCCGGGACGATGCCGTCGAACTCGTCGAGGGCGCGTTCGGCGGCGCCGCGGGGCATCCGCAGCTCCGCGGTGCCGTCCGGGGAGGACAGCCGGATGACGATCAGGGCCGGGTCGCCGCCGGTGTCGGGGCTGATGTGCACGTCGCCGTCGCCGGTGGGTTCGAGCAGCCCGCCGGCCAGCAGCTCGCGGGCGAACACCCACCGCCGGAAACAGGTGACCAGCACGACGGCGTAGGGGTCTTCGGGGTAGAAATCGAGGTCGGCGGGCTTCTCTCGGCCCTCGATGATGACGTGGGTGCTGACGGTGTAGATCGGGCGTCGCTCGCCACGTGGTGCGGGTAGCATCGGGACTCCTTTCCCGTGAAGGCGCGCCACACCAGCGGTGTGGCGGGCTGGGTTGTGGGGAAGCGGGCCCGGCCCGGCGGAACTTGCTTGGCGGCTGGGGCCGCCGGGCCGGGGCCCCGCTAGGTATTCATCAGGTTCCAGATGTCGTCGATCGCGCGGGCCTTGCCGCTGACGAAGAACTCGACGTCGTTGCCGATGACGCGGGTGCGCACCGACACCCCGTAGGTCTGGCGCAGCCAGCCGGCTTCCTGCCTGACCGTGTTGGTGCCGTGACCTGGGTTGAAGTCCGCGAGATCGACCTTGGGCACCGTGAACGTGTACGTGGCACGCACTGGAATCTCCCTGTGCTCGCGCGCCACACCAGCGGTGTGACGGGGTGGACGAGGAAGCGGGCCCGACCCGGCGGAACTTGCTTGGCGGCTGGGGCCGCCGGGCCGGGGCACACTCAGAACTGGACTTTGGCCGAGGCCAGCGCGCAGCGATTGGCACCGCAGTGCAGCAACCCCGGCTTGGCCTTCTTGCTGCACCCGACGCACGTCCTCTTGGCGGTGGTGTTGACTCCCTTCGTGCTCGCGACCACGTACGTGTTGTCTCGGTTGGCGGCCCACTCGGCCGAGGCGTCGAACGCGGCGATGGCCTTCTTCAGGAAACCCATGACAGAACTCCTTTACTGGAACGGAATGAGGGATGAACCGCGGCGGGAGTGTCAGCGGTGCCGCGGGCCGTACAGGTCCAGTGCGGTGATCGCGCCGGCGAGGATGCCGTCGTGGTCGAACGCGAGCCCGTCCCGCGCGGCCGCCCGCAGCGCCACCCGGACCGGGATCCAGTCGGCTTCGGTGGCGTCGTCGGCGGCGACCGGGTCGTCGGCACCGGGCAGGATCACCCCGTAGGCGGCGGAGACGTAGTGCCCGCGGGAGTCGCGGCCGGGCTCGTCGAACACCCCGACCAGGCGGACCACCACGTCGGCCGGGACGACGATCCCGGTTTCCTCCCACAGCTCCCGCACCGCGGCGTCCACAGAGTTCTCGCGGGCTTCGACGTGGCCGCCGGGCAGCGCGAGCTTGCCCCGGTGCGGTCGCCAGCGGCGCCGGATCAGCAGCACGTGCCACTCCCCGCGCCGGTGGGTGAACGCGGCCATGTCCGCGGCGTAGAACACCGGGCTCCGGTCGTCGAACCGTGCCGCGATCTTCGCCGCGAGCGAGCCGATCCATGACATTGGCGGAACTCCTTTCCTGGCGGGTGGAACAGGGCGGGGTTCAGCGCTGGGGCGGGGTGACACGGATAGCGGTCACCTGCGGGTTGGTGAAGGGCAGCTCGTCGTAGGTGCGGGCCTCGTCCTCGGTCACCCACACGACGTCGGGCTTCTTCTTGCTGGCGGTCCAGATCTCGACCATGTGATCCTTCTTGGCCATGACTTTCCAACTCCGATCTCCACAGTGGACGGACAAAAACTCAGGGCGAGCGGCGTTTCAGGCGGCGGCCGGCTGGCGGCCGGGGGCGGTGTCCAGCAGCGCGGTGAGGTAGGAGACGAACGACCGCTGCGCGCACGGGTGCACGGCCTCGGTCTGCGGGTCGCGCAGGCTCGTGCGCAGCCACAGCGCCAGCCGCGCCACCGACCAGCCCTGACCGCGGCGCTTGGCGACCGCGGTCACCAGGGCCTCCAGGAACTCCGCCCGCACCCGCGGCGCCCGGGCGGCGGCCTTCGCCACGACCGGGGTCAGCGGCGCGGTGTTCGACAGCGGCGGCCGGCTGGTGCGCGAGCGAACCGCGGCCTCCCGTTCGGCGGCGGCCAGCAACCGGACGTGGGCGGCGACGTCGCGGTAGACCCCGGCCCGCTGGTGCATCACCACGTCGCGGGTGTAGCGGGTCAGAACGGCGGCGTTGGCGGCCAGCAGCCCTGCCAGCAGCTCGAACCGTCGCGCCACGCTCGCCGCGGTGTCCTCGGTGACCAGGACCAGCGGGTTGCCCGCCGCGCGGGCCTGCTCGTCGGCGGCCAGCACCCGCAGCTGGGCTGCGACGTCGCCGTAGACCGTGACCCGGACGTTCGTCACGGATTCCGGGAGACCGGAGGTGGCGAGGAGGTCGGCGTTGCGGGTGAGCGTGTCGGCCAGGGCGGTGAACCGGGCCGCGAGCGCGGTGGTGGGCGTGGCGTTCATGAGCGGTCCTTTCGAGCTGGGCCCCGGGCCGGGAGCAGGCATGGCGCTGCCCTGGGGCGAAAGCGGAAGTGCTGACTTGGTGCGCGGAAAAGGCGCGGAAACGGGGTGGTGCTGGGGATCAGGCCTCGAGGGCCGAGGGTCCGGCTGCGCTCTCGTCGTAGGTGGCTCGAAGGGCGGTCTTGAAGACGCGGGCCAGACGCATCGCGGTCAGCCCGTGCGGACCGGAGAGCGCGCCGACAGCGGTGTGGTAGGCGACGTCCAGCCAGTGCGCGCGGTCTTCGCGGATGGCCGTGGCGGGCGGCATCGTGGCCAGCAGCTCGAAGAACGGGGCCGGGATGAACAGGCGGTCGGTCATGACTTCCTCCCGTGGCGCAGGGCGATCCAGGTGGTGACCAGCGAGGCGGCCACCCCGATGGCGCGGTGCGCGGCCTGGTCCAGCTCGGTCAGCGCGGTCCCCGGCCCCGCGGTGTCGATGACGCCGTCGCGGCGCTGGACCGTCGCGTGCTCGACGTAGCCCTGTTTCCCGGCCAGCCGCGCCATCGCCTTGAGCGGTTCGCGGCGGTCGATCACGTAGTGCGTGGCCGCGTTGAGCAGGGTCCCGGCGGCCAGGGCCCGCAGCGGCACCCGGAACCCGAGCACCCGGGTCACCGCGACCGCGGCGGCGACCTGCCCGGCGGTGTAGCTGGCCACGTGGCGGGCGCAGTGCTGGGCACCCTCGCGGCCCGGCTTGCCCTTGCCCGCTGCGTCCTCGCTGGACTGCAGCCACTGGTCACACATCGGGTGGATGTCGGCGAACGTCGCCTGCAACACAGCGAACAGCGCCAGCCCTCGAACGGTCGACGTGGTCATTTCAGGCCACCTCCCCCAGCTCGCGCGCTGCCGCGATCGGCAGCGCGATCACCGGGGCGACCGGCGCGTCGAGGAAGGCCAGTTCCTCCTCGATCTCCGCGATCTCCGCGTAGAGGCCGACCAGGTCGGTGAAGGCACCGAAGCTGTCGAAGTTCTGCGCGAGGACGCTGTCACCGGCCAGGCCGGTGGTGTCGGCGAAGTAGTCGAAGTCCAGGTCGGCCGCGTGCATCTCGATCTGGCGGCGGCTGGGGCGGGTGGTGCTCATTGCGTGGATCCTTTCGTCGTTGACTCATTCAAACTAGTTCAAGCTAGTTCAATACCGCGATACGCCGATGGGGTGAACTAGCCCAAGCTGGTTTAAGCGGACTACGCTGGTGCCATGGACAGCTCCGCAGGGCAAGCGCCCTTCGAGGTAGTGGCGGCCACGATCCGGAAAGACATGCTGGAAGGGCGGCTGAAGGCTGGCGACAAGCTGCCCACGCACCGCGACCTGGCTAGCAAGTACGAAGTCGCAGTCGCCACGATCCAGCGGGCGCTGAAGGTGTTGCAAGACGAGGGGCGGCTGGTCGCGCGGCAGTCGATCGGGGTATTTGTCACCGAGGCCGCCAAGCAGGCTGAGCCGCTGACACTTGCACGGCTGGCGGCCGAGCTGGCGGCCCTACGTGAGCGCGTTGAAGCGTTGGAGCACCGTCCGAGTCGGCCCTAACCGAGTGCCCGGAAGAACTGGATCACGCTGTCGAGGACACCGCTTCCGCGGCTGGCGGCACTGTCGACAGCTCCAGCCGCCTCGACGGGAGCCTTGATCACGAAGGTCAGCAGGCCGAGCGCCAGGCCGAGGATGATCAGCTTCTTCAGGGAACCGCCACTGGACTTGATGTTGAACGGGTTCTTGGACATTGCGACTCCTGAGTGCCGGGCCGGTTCGGCTGGTTGATGTTGGTGACTCCATGAAACAGGCCCCTGAGCTGCGCGAACAGGGCACACTGGGGGGCACACTCGTACACTGGGGGCGCACTCAGTCGGGGAGGCGAGGAGTGGCTAACAATCAGCTAGAGGCCCTGATGCTGGAGGCGGGCTACCTCCGCGAAGACGGGTCGGTCGGCCTGAAGGTCTTCGCTCGGGCGGTCGGTCAGCAGGCAGGGAAGACGTACACGCACACCTACGTGCGCCGTTGGCTTGACGGGATGGTGCCGCGAGACGCGAAGACGCGGACGGCGATCACAGCCGCGCTCGCTCAGCGCCTTGGCCGGCGGATCGAGCTAGATGAGGTCGGCTTCGGCAAGGCGCAGAAGGTCCGAGCCGACCTTGGACTTGACTACCCGGATCGCTTGGCCGATGGCGTTCTCGCCGCATCGCGACTGTGGCAGGCCGACCTCGACGGTATGTCCGTGCTCGTTGACGCACCGGTGAACGCCGCGGCGTGGAATGAAGCCGCCTTGTCCTGGCTCGTGTCAACGCGGGACGACGTGTTGAGCGATACGGGCAAGCGCAAGGTCGGTGAAGCCGATATTAAGGGCATTCAGGACACCACTGCGATGTTCGACGAACTTGACGGCAGACATGGGGGAGCGCACGCGCGCAGTGCGTTGATCGAGTTTCTGCGCACTGACCTCGTTGGGCTCCTGGGTGGTTCAACGACGAATGTCGAGCTGAGGCGAGATCTCTACAGGGCCGCAGCCCAAGCGACACTGCTCGGTGCTTGGATGTCTTATGACGCCGGTTTGCACGGGCTCGGGCAGCGATACTTTATCCAGGCCTTGGGGATCTCAGAAAGTGCCGGCGACCGCCTGCTGGGCGCGAGCATTCTTGACGCAATGAGCCATCAAGCAAACTTTCTCGGCCGATACAAAGAGGCTGCGAATCTTGCGAGATCGGCTCGAATGGGCACTACGCTGTCGGGGTCACACAGCGCGGCAGCCCACTTTTTCGCAATGGAGGCACGAGCACTAGCACGTCTCGGTGACGCTTCCGGGTGCGACAAGGCCATGTCGGCAGCGGTAAGCGAATTTGAGAAGCGCGACCCAGAAAATGACCCCGCCGACTGGTTCTCTTACTTCAATGAGGCCGAACTGGCCGCCGAACTCGGTCACTGCAATCGGGATTTAGGTCGCGCCAGCGATGGCGTCACATACGCCGCACAGTCGCTCGGCCCGACAGTCAGCGGCTACGTACGAAGCGACTTCTTCGCCACTATGGTGCTCGCCGACTCACACCTAGACAACGGTGATTTGACACAGGCGTGCGACGTCGCACTTAGAGCCATCAAGATAGGTGAATCTTTGAAATCTGCTCGATGTGGCATATATGTCGATGAATTCCGAGCGCGCCTCACTCGTCTAGGACATTCTGTGGAATCGTCGGACTTTCTGGAGAAGGTGTCGGAAACTCGTCTTTGGACGACCCGGGACACTAGAAGGCAGACCAGTCGCGGCGGTCTCCGCCTGTCTTGATCGCATTAACGCGCTTGTGAACCTCGGCCGCCGCCTCTTCCGAGTCATTTGCAGCAAGCCAAAGCGTCATCGCAATCTCGCGATAGCTTGCAAGCGTTTCGTATCCAGTCCAGGCCATAATATCGAATCCGTAGACATTGACAAAATCGCGGTATTCGTCAGCAGTGTGCCAACCGAACCTCTCGTAGAAGAGTGCAGTCTGCACCAAGTCCCACTCCCGCGGCCCAATGCTGAAGTTGTCTAAATCGATAAGGCAAGGGTGTCCATCCCGCGAAAGGATGACGTTTCCAATATTCGCGTCGCCGTGAATCTGCCCTTCCGGCAAAGGAAAGCGCAACTTATCGTATTGGTTGGACAATTCTTCGATACGTTCCCGTATAAATGCGCTGTCGTCATTCGAGAGGGAGCGTGCGCCAGCCAACCGTTCCGCCATTTCGGCGAACGGGCGGTAATGTTCAAGCTTTAACGATTGGGGCAGTTGAAGCTCGTGGAGGTCCCGGATGATTGATGCGACTTGCGCAACCGTTGCGTATTCCTCCTTCTCGGAGACTGACACCCAGAAAGTCGCCGGGTAGCCGACCGCGTCCACTGGCTGTTGCACATCGAGAGCCCTGTTTGCCGGGTAGTCCTCCGCAGCCAGCCACCGGGCAACATCCACTTGCCGCTGGGCATCAGTGAACCTGCCCTTGTCCCGTGCGATTCGAACGATCACCTTGCCGTTCAGCCGAAACACTGCATTGGAACCCAGTCTGATCAGTTCGGCGCTGGTCGCGTCGATATCGACTTTCCCGCAGGCGATTTCCATCGCCTCGTGCGCGGCCTGTTTGGTCAAACCCTCGGTCTGACTCACTCTCGTCCCCTCCTCGTGCTCCGGCGATCTCAACAGTAGTAGGTACCCCTGCCCGTCAGCCCCATTCGCCGTTGGCTTCTCGCATGTGGGTGCAGTAGTGCGGTTCTCCCAGGTGCAGAGGTTCCTCGGGATCCTGGTAGGCCCAGAAATCCTGCGCGTCTTCGGACTGGTCAAGCCGGATGGTCGACCAGTGGAAACCGGGGCCGCGGGCCTGTGCAGCGTCCAGCAGCAGCGTGCCGAACCCGCGCCGCCGGTGGGCAGGGTCCACCTGGATATGACGGACGACCCCGCGGTGGTCGACGCCGCACAGCTGGACGTCGGCGACCGCGACAACGTCGCCGCGTACCCGCACCTCAAGCCGTCCGACCCCGGCACGGACAGCTGGCCGGCGGGAGACCACCAGGATTCTCGCCCCGCGGTCATCGGCCTGGTCGGCCTGCTCCACAGGTATCGGCGTGGCGTGGTCGACGACCAGCCACCGGGCTCGCGGCTGATGACGTGCCCAGCAGCGGACGCACAGCTGCTTGGACAGCCGGAGTCCGTGGTGGTAGCCGCTCCCGCCATTGGCGAGCGTCATCCGGTGCTTGCGGTTGAGACACCAGACGTGGGCGCGCTGCGAGCGGACCGGCAGGTCGTCGGGCTCGATCGTGTCCGGTGTCGCATTCAGCCACTTTCGCTCGCTCACGTGTTCGATAATAGTGGCATCGTTGCAGCTCAGCGTGCATCCTGGCGGCACGGGTGAGGGAACGATCTTCGACAAGTGGGAGGAAGCCGGCCGCCGGGCGATGCAGCGCGATCAGGCACGGCGTGCACGGTAGGCGGCGATCGAGCGGGCCGCCCGGTGGCCACTGCTGGCGGACACGGCCGTGGCCGAGCTGGTGCTCGGGGTGCTGGCCGACTGGCCGTGGGTGCCGTGGGCACTCGGCGGGGGCGTGCTGGTGCTAGGCCAGTGACATCACACTGTAGCCACATCGCAAAAGTCTAATTGGATATTTTCTACCTCGGAATTTAACCGACAATTTCGCCAGTCGTCGAGTTTGCATCGTTGACACGTGATTATGCACAAGAACAGGGGAGAAATTCACCTCCTTACAGTCCGCCGACAACATCATCAGCAAGTCAGCGCCGCCTTGCAGTTGCTCTTGAACGTGATCTACACTTGCGCCACCCCCTTTGAGTTCAAGCGCAATGCAGGAAAGGTCTTGATCTCGAAGCCATAGCAGGGAGAGATCACTTAGCTTCCCTTTTAGGGAGTGGTTATCTTGATACTTTGATCCCGATATACATATCCATTTGTCTTCACGCTTAGGCAGGGAGACAGAACATTTCCCTTCTGAAAACTTTGTTACAGCACAGCAACTACGATGCGCAATCGCGAGACTCGGCAGCTTACTCTTCCGCATCGAGCCACCCATCGAGCTCGACGTTCCTGTTATAAAGCCTCTCCGAGACAAGGTCAAAGCCGACGTCCGGAACGCCCTCCCGTTCATCGAGAGCTTGCTCCACAGCGAGGGTCCCGCGGTCGGTAGGTGCGAACAAGTAGACACCAACATCCGAAGCGCTAATAGCAGTCTTCTCGTCCACAAGGTCTGGCGTCTTATGGTGCTGCACACTACCAGCCACTATTGAGTTATTGAGCTGCTGCAGGAAGAATTCGCTGTGCGTTGTGATCAAGACTTTCAGGCCAGCATTCACAAGGCGCACAAGGATCTCAGCAAGCGTCACCTGAGTCTCGGGATGAAGATGGGCCTCAGGCTCTTCGATTATTAGAAGGTCACGTTCTCGCAATACACTCTTGAGATACACCACAACCGGAGCCAACTCGGACACCATCGAAGATGTGCGAGTCAAAGGATAAGATCCGGTGACCGTATGAAACATAATCTCGGTCGAGCTACTGGGCACATCCTCCAGTTGTACGGTCCCGTGCAGGACCTCATCCTCAAGACGGCGAGCCATAGGGAAAAAGGGGCCAGTATAGTGAGCATCAATCTCGATAAGTTCACTAAGGAAGTCGGTCACAACACCACTCATTGCGGGTATCCGCATGTCTTGCAAGCCCGCGCGCGAGGATTGCCTAATCAGTGACCCAGAAATAACTTTATGTGAATGCATCAACCCCGACCTGGCAGCAGGTAGGTATTTAGTATGGTTCGGGACGTTCGCGAATATCGCCGCCTTGACGGCACCAACAAAATCTCGCAAGTAACCGGTAATATTCGCAAGCTCCGGGTTTGCCCGAGCCCTCTTAGGCCACCTTCTGCTCGCCACGAGCGGCAGCACATCATCGATTCTAGGCGAGTTAATATGAACGCTCGGACCGGCGGCTCTAAAGTCGATCCTAATGTCCCACTTCGGAGTATCGCTTGCAATAGTTAGAGAACCCGCAACATGCTGCCTGAAACTCATTCGGCGCAAGTCCGCAGCTTCGGTGCCGAATATCCTCTCCAAATCTGTAGCTACCGAGAAGGCGTAGTCACTAAGCACAAACAAGGCTGCACGCTCGAAGACTTCGCGAAACTCCGCTGGCCAGTCCTCGGAAACCATCTCAGATACGCGATGATCCGCCAGAAAAGCGACCGCCGAAGTGACCATTTCTTCGCCAAGTATTCTCAGCAACTGGCGTGCGATAATCTGCGGCGGCAGCGAAGTCGAGAGGTTGGCCGGACTCAGGCTTGCATAAAGCATTGATGCAGTAAAAGACTTGCCAGAATTATTCGGCCCAACAAAGATAGTCAAAGGCTTGATATGCACCTCGGCGGTGTTGACTGGGCCAAGGTTCCGGAGCGTCACCTTCATTTTGCCTCTTTGGGTTGCTTGCGTCTGCCGTACGCTAACGTAGTCGACCTCAGATGCGAGCGCTAACCAGCTTTAACCCCTCACCGTCACGGTGGCGGTCTGGTGCCGCTAGTGGGCTTGATGGTGCCCCACGCACCGCGAACGACCGGCAGCAGCCCGCTCAGGCCCGCGAAGCGGCGTTCAGTCGGAACATGCCGCACTCGGCCCGGGCGGTGCGTTCAGTCGATGATCCAGCCCATGTCGGACCGGCTGCCGAACATCGCATGCCCTACTGATCGGAGCTGAGGCGCTCGGCTTCGCTGTGGTCGCGTAGCACGACGGGGGTCAGGTGCGACAGTAAGAGCGGTAGATGACCGCGCGGAGGTGCGGGCGAGGTGGGAGGCAATGCAGTGGAGTCTCGCCGGTGGCCGAGAATCGCGGTGGTAGTCGGTGCGGTGGCCGCGTTGGTGTGGGCGGTGGGAACCTTCGGTCTTCCGGGCTGGCTGCTGACCGATCAGCATCCTGTGCGCAACGTGTTAGAGGGGCTCAGTTGGCCCGCGGGGATCGTAGCTGCTCTGGCTCTGGGCGTTCCCGGGTTATGGCGGTGGATGCACGGCCGACCGGTCGTGCCACCGGCGGAGTCGGAACGCTCGATGAATCTGCTGGTCGGGCGAGCGCTGCACCTGATCGATGGTGAGCTGCCCGTGGTGTCGGAAGTAGGGTTGCTCGACCTGCGGGTGAAACCGGCGATCGATACCCACGCCGAGGACGGCTCCGATCTTCCTCCCTACGTCGCTCGAGACATCGATGAAGACCTGGAGTGGGCCATCCATGCTGGAGGGATGGTGCTGCTACACGGCCCAGCAGCGGTCGGCAAGTCTCGGGCGGCAGCCGAGGCACTGCGCCGGCTACGCCCCGACCACAAGCTACTCGTCCCAGACAGTGGCCCGGCGCTGCGGGCGATCGTTGACGCCGGTGTGGATCTGGCAGATACGGTGCTCTGGCTCGACGACCTCGAACGCTACCTCAGTGCCGCCGGCCTCGACGTCGGGCTGTTGCAGCGGCTGTGCCCGCCTGGGAGTTCTGGGGTCGCAGTGGTTGCGACGATGCGCGATGAGCAACTCGCCCTTCACGTTGACGCCGCTGCTCACCCGAGCACTGACGCCGGGACGGGTATCGACCAAGCGGCGGTAGAGGTTCTCGCCAGGGTCCGTGGTCGCCGCCGAATCGCGGTTGCTGCGGCGCTCAGCGAAAGCGAGCGGTCCCGCGCTGCCGAGGTTGGTGAACGCGACGCCCGGGTCCGACATGCGGTCGCCGCTCAGGAAGGATTCGCCGAGTACCTAGCGGCTGGTGTGGCGATGATGGACCGCTGGAGCACCGGCGAGACGCCCGAGTTCATCCGCGGCCAGGCCCTCATCAGCGCGGCGGTCGACTGCCGCCGCGCTGGACACCACGATCCCGTCCCAAGCGCGCTGCTAGCTGACCTGCACACCCAGTTTTTGCCGCCCGCCTGGCGGAATCGCGCCGACCTGCCCTCACTCGACATTGGGTTGCGCTGGGCCACCCGGCGGGTCCTCGGCGCCAGCTCCTGCCTGCAACCTGCCTCCGACCAGCATTACCTCGCCTCCGACTACCTGCTCGACCGCACCCAACAAACCCATATCGACTCAGCTGCGCCGCTCACCGGCCCCGTCAGTGACACCACCTGGACCATCGTCACCACCGCGCTCACCCCAATGCAAAACTTCCGCGTCGGCATTACCGCTTATGTCGCCGGCCGCCGCGACGTCGCCGAACGGGCATTCATTTCCGCCGCCGCTGCAGGCGACGCCGACGCGCAGTTCAACCTAGGGGTAGTGCTCGGCGAACGGCCGGGGCGCGAAGCCGAGGCCGGACAGGCCTTCCGCGGTGCCGCCGCTGCGGGCAACACCAACGCACTGCTCAACCTGGGGGTAGTGCTCAGTAGACAGCCAGGGCGCGAAGCCGAAGCCGAACAGGCCTTCCGCGACGCCATCACCGCGGGTAACACCGGTGCCCTGTTCAACCTGGGGGTATTGCTCAGCAAGCAGCCGGGGCGCGAAGCCGAAGCCGAACAGGCCTACCGCGACGCCGCCGCCGCGGGCAACACCGGAGCACTGCTCAACCTGGGCAATCTGCTCGACGAACAGCCGGGGCGCGAAGCCGAAGCCGAACAGGCCTACCGCGACGCCGACACCGCAGGCAACACCGGAGCACTGTTCAACCTGGGCAATCTGCTCGGCAAACAGCCGGGGCGCGAAGCCGAGGCCGAACAGGCCTACCGCGACGCCATCACCGCGGGCAACACCAGCGCACTGCTCAACCTGGGGGTACTACTCAGCAAGCAGCCGGGGCGCGAAGCCGAAGCCGAACAGGCCTACCGCGACGCCGACACCGCAGGCGACGCCAACGCGCTGTTCAACCTGGGGGTACTGCTCGACGAACAGCCGGGGCGCGAAGCCGAGGCCGAACAGGCCTACCGCGACGCCATCACCGCGGGCAACACCAGCGCACTGCTCAACCTGGGGGTACTACTCAGCAAGCAGCCGGGGCGCGAAGCCGAAGCCGAACAGGCCTTCCGCGACGCCGCCGCCGCGGGCAACACCGGAGCACTGTTCAACCTGAGAATATTGCTCAGCAGGCAGCCGGGGCGCGAAGCCGAAGCCCTGCTCGACGAGCAAGACGGGCGCGAAGCCGAATAGGCAGCACGCAATTCGGCCCTTCGAAAGCCCCCGACGGTCGGCGCGTCTGCCCAGGCGCCGGCCGTCGGCTGAGTCCAAACGCCTCCTCGGCGACAACCACCCTGGCGCCCGCATCACCTCCGACAACCCCGCCTCCGACCTCCGGGCCCTGGAACACAGCGGGGATGCGCCGGAGTGATAAGAGGCCTCCGCCCCCCAATACACCCCCAAGACCAGACAGAGCAGGGCCGCTATGCAGGTCAAAGAGCAGTTTCACGATCCGTTCAAAACCCGTCCAGTGTGAGTTCGAATCTCACCGGGGGCACTCGCGAGCACCTGTGGAGAACGGCCCCTGACCAGGCAGAACCTGGGCGGGGGCCGCACTTGTCTGGTCCAGTTGCGTCCGGGGCTGTCCGGCCGTGTACGGCCCTCCACCCCCCATGCGCCCCCAGCTACCGACCGTCAGCCCTGCCAGCCGAGAGCCCGCTCGATGCGGTCGTGAGCCACCGACTCCAGGCCGGCGATGACCTTGGCGCAGATCTCGTGCAGCACGGCGACCGAGTGACCGGTCCACTCCGCGCACTGCGTAGACGGCACCCCGGCGGCCAGCCGGGTCGACACACAGGCGTGCCGAAGGTCGTAGGGACGCTTCGCCAACGGCGAGGCGTACTCGTCCCCTGAGAGCGCGCCCTTCCGGACCTTGTCCCACACCCGGCCGATCGTGGATTCGGCCAGGTCTCCCCCGGTCAGATTCCGGAATAGCCGCCCGTCGGCCGCCGTGCCGAGCGTGGTCAGGTGCGTGTGCACGATCGCCGTCAACGGCGGCGGGGACGACACCGTGCGGACTTCTCCCTTTCCCCGCCGCCGCGGGTCACACAACTGAGGGACTGTCCTAAGCGGACTCCGCCCCGCCGTGGAACACCTCGAGGCGGACCTTTGCCGCTGCCTCGTCGGCCAGCCAGCGCAACTCGAACTGCTCGCCGTACCCAGTCGAGCCGCGCGGGCCCGACCAGCGGGCCACTCGTCGTTCTCGCCGTGCACGGCGGTCACCTCCATCGGATCGGCTGATAGCACTCGCTCACATCCGCCGTTGCCGGACCGCCGTGAACGTGAGGACCACAATGCGCGTTTGCGCGGGGGCGTGGGTGGCGGAGCCGGGTTCGCCAGCGAGGCCCACTCAACTGTCCGTTATGGACCGATTGCCGCAGTCACGCCGGCGAATAGGGACGGGTCGACCTGGACCGTCCAGCCGTCGGTGCCATTCAAGCGGCGCCCACCGTCGTCCAGTACGGCGGCATCACCTACAACACCATCCCCCGGTGCGCCCCACATCACCTACAGCTGAACTTCTTCAGCTACGGCACGACATTGGGGTGTCCCCGCAGCTGCGCGAAGTCGCCCGGCGTTCGATCTACGTGGACGGAGCCGGCGCGCCGCCGGCGACGGTCGACGCACAGCTGCCGGGCGTCGGCACAGGAGACGGGCACGACCCGGCGAACGCTGACGACTCGCAACAGCGTGCGCCTGTTTCGCGGCCGAGCGCTCAGCCCGCGTGGGGTGCCGGCGACGTCGCGTCCGGCGCACGCAGAGTCGGGCGGAGGGCGAGGACGACCGCGCCGGTGACGGTCAGGTGCATCAGCATCAGCCCGGCTACGTTGGCGGCGGTCGCGCCCGCGGTCAGCAGGAGCACGTCCGGGATCCACGTCAAGACGAGGACGAGGGGCACCACGATCCGCAGCACCTTAGGGTGGCGGCGGGCGATCAGGCCCCAGCCGGCGGCGCCTACGAGCAGCCCGAGGACCGTCGCGGGCAGGTAGGCCTCGGGGTTGAGGCCCATCCCGATACCACCGTCGTCGAGGGCGGACGCCGCGAGAGCGATGACAGTGTTGACGGCAGCAGCCGCCACGACGGCGATCCCCAGGCGGAGAGCCGTGGCCGGGGACAGGGCGGCGGTGGTCGACATCGCTCCTCCTTGGGTTGCGTGTTAAACCCAAGCTAGGTTGAGTTGCGTGTTAAAGTCAAGCGTGCACGAGCAGGGAATAGTCGAGCCGTTCGACCGGCTCGACGACGACGAGCGGCGCGCGTGGGTCAACGTGGCGAAGGTGCTGCTCACGCTGCCAGGAGCGCTGGAAAGCCAATTGCTGCGGGACGCCGACCTGACGCTGCTGGGCTACATGATCCTGGCGCGGCTGTCGGTGGTGCCGGGCGAAAGCCTGCGGATGAGCGAGATCGCGGAGATGGCCAACGGCTCGCTGCCGCGGATCTCCCACGCGGTCGCCCGACTGGAGGACCGCGGGTGGGTGACCCGGAAGGTGTGCACCGGCCAGGGCCGCCGCTTCACGACGGCGACCCTGACCGACGCGGGACGCGCCCGCCTGGCGACGGCGTCGCCGGCGCACGTGGCGAACATCCGGCGCCTCGTGATCGAGCCACTGGGCGCCGACTTCGCCCGGCTCGGGGACGCCGCCGAGCGGATTGTCGAAAACCTGGGGCTGCCGACCGAGGTCTTCAAACGCCCCCAAGGCTGACCGGCTGGCCTCGCGTGATCCCGGGGTACTGCCCTTCAGTCAGGCAAAAGGGTTGCGGCGGGATTTTCAGGATGTTCGGGTTGTCCAGCTGCTTCGGGTCGACCAGCGCATCGCTGATGCCCGAGTCCTTCCAGTCGACACCCGAGAGCTGCGCCCCGAGCAGGTTCGCGTACTTGAGATCACTGCCGACGAATCGGGCTGCGGTCAGGAAGGCTTCTCGGAGATCGGTGTTGGCGAGCACCGCACAAGTGAAATTCGACTGAATGGCACTCACGCGGCCAAGATTGGCGCTCAAGAGGTAGGCGCCCGTAAAATCGGCACCGGTCAGTTCCGAGCCACTCAAATCGGAGCCGGCGAAGTACGCTCGTACGAAATCCATACCCACGAGGTCAATCCCGGAGAGGCAGGTGAAACCCAGGTCTACCGAGTATTCGTAAGCCCTCGTGTCGGGCCTGATGGCGTTGTGGCCAATCACCCCCACAGCGGCCCGAACGTCTTCGGGTACGCGTTTCCCTTCGGTGCAACCGGAGACCGGCGCGTGCTCGCGAACGAACGACGCCAGGTACTTCAGGATCTTGGGACGATACGGTGGCGAGTCCTGCATGAGATCTTCCACCTGCTCCTGGCTGGCTTGAGCCGACCTGTCACTCGCCTCGGCGGAGCGCCAGCTGATGGCCACCGCGGCCGCCGCGACGATCACGGACAGGAAGCTGATGACGAGACTCCACCGATCCCGCCTTCCTGCGCGTTCGTTGTCCGGTGCCGCTTCCGCGGCACGGAAGAACCATTCCTTCCCCGAACGCTCGACCTACGCGCGGCGCGACGACGATTCTTGTTCCGTCGTTTGTTTGTCGCGGACATGGCCGACGATTATGCCGCATGAACTGCGGGAACCCGGCGCCGGCCAGCTTCTCAAAACCTGGTCGTCCTCGGCTGCGTCGAACAAGGCGCGCACTTCCGGACTGCTGACCTTCATCGACGGGGTGCGCGGCAGTTCGTTCACGATCTGGACGACAGCGGGCACCTGGTACCGCGCCAGCCGATCAGCGAGCCAATCCTGCAGCTCGGCGACTCCCCACTCGGCGCGCAGCCTACAGCAGGACTATCGCGGGAATAACCGGCACGATTCCGCCGACGACGCGCGCAGCGGTGCGGCGCGGCCGATCTGCGTCATCGACGTGCTCCGATGCGTTGGACGCTGACATGACCCGCAAGCTATCAGGACCTCGTCCCCGACCACCCGACGCGGCGGCGATACGACGCCTGCGATCCCGCATCCTCGGCGCAGTACCGTATTCAGCCATCCGGCGAGACCCGTACAGCCGCTGCTTCCTGGTGTCAAAGCACGACCCGCACAGGCAATGAACCCCACGCTCGGAGGGTGTTGTTGTGGTGACGTCGCGACGGTTCGCGCGCGAGATCGAACGTGTCCGGGTCGTCCCAGCGACGGGGTCCCGGTTCGCCGCGGCCAGGAACCGGCGGCTCCCGGCGGACGGCCTCGTCGGAGGCCACCCGGGCCGAACCCGGGTCCTCCCGCAGGCGCTGCCACTGTCCGGGCTGCGTGGCAAAGGCTTGCAGCACGGCGGAAAGCGCGTGCACGGTGGTGTCGACGCCCGCAATCAGCAGGGACCGCACGATCAGCAGCACCTGCTCGGGGTGATGTCCCCGCGGTCGCGGCGGCCCGGACGTCGGCGCCGAATCCCTGAGGCGCAAGGACTTCCCGTCGGCATTGGCGGCCTACCCAGTCCGACAGCCCCCTGGCCACGAGGTCGTTGTCCGGGCCGAAGGCGTCGAACCGCGAACCCCCGGCCAGGACTTGGTCGACCAGCACTCTCGCGTCGGCGGCCAGGACGCGCGGTGGCGGGGCGGGTCGGCCTCCAGCAGCAGGCTCGGCGGCCGCCAGGGTTTCTCGGTCCGGAAGTTCGCCAGACCGACGCGGGCCGCGGACTGGAGCCGTTGCCGGTCGGTAAGCGCGACGTGGACCGGGCAAGGAGTTTCGAGCGTGATCTCGACGCTCGGCAAGATGAGATTGCCCGCGATGCCGCGATCACCGCACCGCCGTCCACAGTTCAGTTGGTTTGAGCACGTCAGCTGAGTCACTCCGACGGTGGAATCGCGCCAAGTATTGGGTCATCTGTACTATCGTCGCGACGGTGTGGCCGGAGTGGGCACAAGGGGAGGACCGTTGGGGTTCAATCGCGACGATGTCGTGCTCGCAGAACTCGACATGCCGAGCGAATCGGCTGTGAACGCGCAGCTGGACGACCTTTTACAGCCCGGCGGCGAGCGAGTCGAACCGGCAGCTGAATCGGTGGAAATCATCGCCAAGCTCAACGTCAACTCCATGACCGGACTGGTCATGGACACCCTCGGCAACATCCGCGACGCCAAGAGCCTGGCGGTCGGCTCACGACTGCCCGGCGGGCAGTGGCCGCAGGCGGTCAACCTGTGACGACCGAAACTCCCGGCCACCCGCCCTACGGCGTGCCGCCCCAGCCACCGAAACGCGGACTCGGCACCGGCCCGATCATCGCGATCGTCGTCATCGGCGTGCTCGTCGTGGCCGGCATCGCCGTGGGTGCGTTCGCCCTGTTCGGTAGCGGCGGCAGCCAAGGCGACGTCGACGGCAAGTACGCGGCGGAGCCGCTGCCGACCTGTGACGACGTCGCCAGCCGGGCGGGAGACCTGCCGCCGAAGAGTTCCGACACGAAACTCGAGGGAAGCGCCGGCTGGCTGTGCACCTTCACCGACGCGGCGGCCGGTACGTCGGTGCACCTCGACCTGGAGATCAGCACCGTCGCGCGGCAGCACACCGCGTTCGACACCGTCGCCTCCACGGGCGCGTACGAGCTCGACCCGACGCTGCAGCTGGGCGAGAAAGCGGCGTGGGGACTCGCACCGAGCGGGCAGATGTGCGAACTCGTCGTCCTGGACAGCAACGCCCAGTTCAAAGTCGGCGTCGGCAACCCCAACGCCGCCCGCAGCGATACTCGGACGTGCGAAGACCGGGCGACAGCCATCGCCCGGGGCCTCTACGACGCGATCCAGACCCGGTGACGCCGATGCAGCCACAAAACGGGCCGAGGCACCCACAGTACGGCGCGCCGACGGGACCCACGGGACGCCCACCGGGCTGGCCCGGCGCACCGGTTCCGCCCTACGGCCATCAGCCTTTTCCGGGCGGCAGTCCGGTACCGCCGCCACGGCGACGTACCGGCCTCTGGGTCTCACTCGCCGCGCTGGGGCTGGTCATCGTGGCGGTGCTGGTGACCGGGTTCGCGGCGCCGGGATTCTTTCTCCCCCGTGACCGGGAGCCGGCCCCGGCGGCGCAGCCCCCGGCCGAAACGTCCGCACCGTCGTCGTTCTCCCGCAATAGCGACAGCCAGCTCGAGGCCGCTCGGACGGTAGCCGAAGAATTCCTGCGGCGGCTCAACGCCGACCTCATCGAGGGGCCGGACGGCGCGAAAGCCATGGCCTGCCCCGGTTCGGAGTCACTGCTCGGCGGCACGATCCTGCTGGCGGTCGAAGCTCCGACGCAGCTGGAGATTCCGGCCGACGGCGAAGTGCGTTTCCACGACCCGGTGATCGAGGTGGACGTCACCGGCACGACACACCAGCGCACCGTCACCGGCTACGTCCGGCTCCAGCCGTGGCAGGACCACCAGCCGTGCGTCCGCATCCTGCAGCTGAAGCCGAGCTGAGGCCACTTCAGCGGCTACCGCTGCGTAAGCCGGGCGGCCACGGCGTTCGCGACGGTGGTGTAGAGGCGGATCGCGGTGTCGTTGTCCTTGAGGTTCTTCACCGAGAACACGCTGATCTCGACCGTGCTGCGGCCGGCCTTGAACGCCAGCGGTGACTGCAGCCCGCCGCCTACGCTGACGAGGCAGCTCAGCCCGTCCCCCACGCTGAACGGCACCGGCTTGGGGTCGCCACCCGGGTGGCGGTAACCCTTGCCTTGCGCGCAGTCGTAGTCGTTGGCCTGGGTGGCCATCTCGGCGGTCGGGTAGTTCTCGATCTTGACCGTGACGCCCTGGGCCGGGGTCGTGCCGACACCGGCGTTGGCGGCGGCCTGGTTCTCCTGGGTGCAGGCCGTGCTGACGAAGAAGTGTTCGTCCTGCCCGATCGTGCCGGACGTCGCGTCGGGCACGGTGTGGCGCTTGGCCAGGTCGTATTCCTCGCGCGGGCGGCCGTCGGTGGCGAACCCGACCGCCTGCTGGAAGTCATCGCTGGTGAAGGCCTCGCACGGGGGCAGGACGTGGGCGAACTCGCCGTCGTAGGCGTAACCGGCCGGGGCGCTCGGCGGGCGCTGCAGGCGCTCGGCGACTTGGCCGACCACCGCCGTCATCCGCGGATCCTCGGGATCGTGGTTTCGCGGGGCCATCAGGTGAACCACGGCGTAGAAGGTGTCGGCGAAGATCGCGGTCGTCCAGGTGTGCAGGTTGGTGTCCGTCGTCGACAAGGTGCGGAACCCGGCCACCTGACCATCGCGGCCGCCCTCCTGCCGCAGTGATCTCTCGGCCTGGTCGCGGCCACGGGGCGCGTCGAACGGCGCCTGGTAGATGGTCAGGTCCAGCAGTTCATCCTGTACGCCGGGGTACTCGCAGGTGGATACCCCGATGTCCGAACCGTCACTGCGGGAGTTCGGGTCGTCCGGCGCGTCGGCGGTCACGTGGCTGACCTTCATGACCGGTCCGGAGGCCAGCGAGGTGTCGAACTCGAGTCCGCCGGACTGGACGACATCAAGCGAGAGCACCGCGCACGCGTCGTACACTTGGGTGCCGCCGAAAGCTTTGGCCGTCCCAGTTCCCGGGCGCTGAAGCAGCAGCACTCCGGGCGACGACGCTCCGGATGCGGCCGGACGGCCGTCGGCCGCAACAGGGACAGCGGTGCCGGACACCTCGGTGCTGCACCCGGCGATCGCCAGCGTGACCACAGCCGCCAAGGCAACCGCCGGCTTTGCGTACGGGCGCCCAAAGCACGAGCGACGCATTCGAAGCTCCCCTCGATCGGCACGGCCGCCCCCGCCGTGCCGGCAGAACCCACGGATACCCCGCGTTGATCTTCGCATTCTTCGGCGGGAATCCTCAAATCGAGCAGCCGTTCGAGCGGCGACAGACACAGGCCCGTATTCACACCTCCGACACCGACGTTTGCCGCCAATCTCAACACCGTCTTCGACCGCCGGGGATACCGAGCCCGGCTCTTCGGGCCGGCCGCGCACATCTTCCGCCATCACCACCGCACCTCTGGTGCTGACACACGGCGACTACCCGCGGCCCTGCCGCAAATGAAGTGACCTATTTGCGTACCCGCGCAGATCGGTCAACGGCGCACCAGATAACGCAAGTGCAGCACCCGGTTGCCCTGAATCACCTCCTCAGGATCTTCCAAGAGGTGCTGCCCGTGGACCGACCCGAAATAACGCTTGCCGGAGCCGAACACGACGGGGACGACGTCCATGCGCACCTCGTCGACCAGACCCGCGCCGAGTACCTGGCCGCCGACGTCGCCGGCGGCGATCTCGACCATGCGGTCGCCCGCGAGCTCCTGTGCCTTGGCCACGGCTGCCTCGACGCCGTCGGCGAAGTGGAACGGCGCCTCGGTGTCCCAGCCCTCGGGGGCCGGGCGGTGCGTCACGACGACGACGTGGTCGACCCCGCTCGGCGGCTTCCCGTCCCAGCCGTCCGTCAGGTCGAACACGTGGCGGCCGACGACGGACACCCCGATCCGATCCCAGTACGGCCGCGTGTAGTCGTAGGACTTCTGCGACACCTTCAAGACGCCGCTGTCGTCCAACGGGATGCCACCGCCGGTCAACCAGTCGAAGAGGGGGCCGGGCTGGTCGTTCTCGTCCGCGACGAAGCCGTCCACCGACACCGAGCTGTACATGACGACCTTGCCCACCGGGTTCTCCTCTGCTTGGGGATGGCCCAAATTAGCGTCTCTTGAGCGGTCGCTCTTGTAAGAAATCAATCGGCGGGCAGCGACCAGCCGTCCAGCACGTGGCCCGGGTGTTCGCGCAGGAAGCGTCGCCGGACTTCGACGTACTGGGTGGGGGTGAGCCCGGTGAACGCCCGGAACTCGTGGCCGAAGTGGGCCTGGTCGAAGTAGCCCGCGCCGCCGGCGAGGCTGCCCCAGTCGACCGGTCCGGCGGGATCGATCGCGAACACGGTGGCGGCGAAGCGGTAGGTGCGGGCCAGCCGCTTCGGCGTGACACCGACGAGTTCCTTGAACCGCTGGGCCAGGTGAGTGCTGCTGACACCGGCGTCCACGCTCAGGTCGCCGATCGTCACCGCCCCGCTCGTGGCCGCGATGACGCCGCTGGTGTGACGGACCAGTCCCAGACCGGCCGTCTCGCACAGCCGTTGCCTCAGCTCCTCCTCGAGCAGCGTCAGCATCTCGTGCGGGCCGTCCGCGCCGGCCAGGCGGTCCCGCAGCTCGGCGACGGCGGGCCGGCCCCAAACCTGCTCCAGGGTTACGGGCCGGTCGAGCAGCTCGGCCGCGGGCATCGTCAGGAACGCCGCCGGCCCCCACGGCTTGAAGTGCACGCCGACGGACCGGGTCCGGAGCGGGTAGCCGAACTCCAAGGCGCGGGTCCGCATGGTGACCACGCAGCCATCGACGTACTCGCCCGCCTCGACGTCGGTGCCGCCGCGGATGCGGAACGGCGCCCCGAGGTTGACGACGAGCAGCGCCGCCGGCGCCGGCGGCAGCACCAGCCGGGCGTAAGGCGACGCGCCGTCCAGGTAGTAGAGGTCGTCGATCAGCCCGTCCAGCGGCGGTTGCGGCACTCTGGACACGTACTCCACGCCCACCAGCATCGCCGACGTCGCACCGGCATCGCGCGCCGGGATGGTCCACCCCCGCTGACCGGCTCAGGGCGCCGGTTCATCCTCCGTGGCCGCTAGAAGCTCGCGAAGCCACTGTTCACTCCAGGTGACCTTCCCGGTCCGGACGTCGTCGGCGAACGTGCGCACCCATTCCAGCTCCGCGGCGGTCACGGTGCGAAGGTACTTCGCCGATTCCACCGCGGACACCCTCCTGTGGTACCAGGCGCCGGTTTTCCTGCTCGCGTGCCTCCTTCGCCCGTTGCTGCCCCGCCGCGTTGCCGTTGCGGAATAGCTGAAATCGGCTGGCAGGGAGGCCAAGCTGATCAGTAGGCTCCGGCAGAACGATCGACTCGACTGAGCAGGGAGGGGTGCACGGTGGTTCAGCAGGAGGCAGCGCCGACCACTGTGCTGTGGCGGCCGACCGGTCCGGAGGAGCTGGAGCTCATCCGGCAGTCCGGCTGGCACGCTTGGCCGCCCCGGCTCCCGGAGCAACCGATCTTCTATCCCGTGCTCAACGAGGACTACGCGATCAAGATCGCCCGGGACTGGAACGTGCCGCACCACGGAGTCGGCTACGTCACCCGCTTTCGGGTCGAGTCGGAGTTCCTTCGGCGTTATCCCGTCCAGCAAGCCGGCGGCGAGACCATCCTGGAGTTGTGGGTTCCGGCTGGGGAACTCGACGAGTTCAACGCGCACCTGGTCGGTCCGATCGAGGTCGTGCACGAGTTCCGGTGAGCCTCGGTATGACGATTCGCGCGGTGGTGTTCGACGTCGGTGGCGTACTGGAAATCACGCGGGAAATGGACGTCGGCCGGCGGTGGGAGGATCGGCTCGGTCTTCCGGCCGGGGAGATCGGTCGACGACTTGCCGATGTCTGGGCCGGCGGAGCCGTCGGCACGGTCACCGAGCGGATGGTTCATCAGGCGATCCGCGATCGTCTCGGCTTCACCGGTGCGCAGGTCGAGGCGATGATGGCCGAGATGTGGGTGCGCTATCTCGGTGTCGGGAACAACGAGTTGATCGAGTACGTCCGACAACTGCGCCCGCGCTACCGGACCGGCATCCTGAGCAACAGTTTCGTGGGCGCGCGCGAACGGGAACAGGAAAAGTACCGATTCGAAGAGCTGGTCGACGAGATCGTGTACTCGCATGAAGTGGGGATGAGCAAGCCCGATCCGCGGATCTACGAGCTCACCTGCGCACGCCTTGGCGTTGTCTCGGAAGAGATGGTCTTCGTCGACGATGTCGAATCCAACATCGCCAGTGCTCGCGAGGCCGGGATCCACGCAATCCTTTACCGGGACAACGCTCAGGCGATCGCTGAGATAGAGACGGCGCTGCGGCGAAAGCGTTGAATGCCGCGGCTCAGGTCGTCGTCAGCCCTCCTCGGGACCGGAGCCACCACGCCGGTCGGCGAGCCACTGCTTGAACAGAGCGGCCATTGCCACCACTGTCATGGCCACGGAGCCGATCATTTCCGGAGTGGATGGCAGCTGCGAGTCGGCCGGCTCGTAGCGTGGCTGCTCCTGGCTGGTCTTCGACTCCTCCTTCGGGTGCGCCTGTTCGTGCTTCGCTTCGGCCCTGGCTTCCGCGGCGTCGACGTGCTTCATGCCCGCTTCGACGAGGTCCTGACCGTCCTTGGCGAGCGTCTCCCCGACGGTTTCTTCGCCCTTGAACTTCTCGGCCATCTCTTCGTTGCGCTTCTCGCGCTCCAAGTCGGTCTCCGGCCGGGCGGGTTTCCAGTCACCGTCCTCGTTCTTGGCGTAGTCCTGGTATTCGTCCAGATCGGTGTTCCACGGCCCTTCGGCCACGTCGCGGTCGTCGTGTTCGCGTTGGGGTTCCCTGGGTTCGTTCCGGGCGTCCCGGTCGAGGTTGAGTTCCCCGGTCTTGGGGTTGAAGTCCCCGGTGTACGGGTTGGGCGGGTCGGTGCGGTGCTCGTTTCCTTCGGCCCGTTCGACGGCCTCGCCGTCCCGCCCGTTCTCGGTGGTCCCTTCGGGCTGCTGCCGCTCGGCTGGTGCCGTTCCCTCGGTCCCGGCGCGCTGCTGATCCGGCGACTCGGCCCGTTCGGCGCCGGCGCGCTGCTGCTCGGCCGGCTGCGTCCCTTCCTCACCCGGCTCGGCGACCACCACGCTCTCCTGCGGCACGGCGAGTTGCTCGGTGCGGGGCTGCGACTCCGTCGTGGAGTTCCAGGAGCCCTCCCACATCCGGCCCTGCGGCTTCAGCTCCCGCTCAAGCCCCTCGTCATCGGGCGGATTCCCCGGGTCCTCCGCGTCGTCCGGGGGCGGCGGGTTGTCGGCGTCGTCCTCGGCCGCGTCTTGGCCGGCTCGATCGTCGGCGTCGTCCTGATCGGCCCGGCGGTCGGCGTCATCCTGCGCGTCATCGCCCTCGGCCTCCTCCCGAGCAGCGTCATCCTCCTCGGCACGATCCTCAGCGTCATCGGCTTCGGTGTCCGCAGACTCGTCCTCCTCCGCACGATCCTCAGCATCATCCGCCTCGGTATCCGCAGACTCGTCCTCCTCCGCACGATCCTCAGCATCATCCGCCTCGGTATCCGCAGACTCGTCCTCCTCCGCACGATCCTCAGCATCATCCGCCTCGGTATCCGCAGACTCGTCCTCCTCCGCACGATCCTCAGCATCATCCGCCTCGGTATCCGCAGACTCGTCCTCCTCCGCACGATCCTCAGCATCATCCGCCTCGGTACCCGACCGGTCGTCGTCCTCGGCCGCACGGTCGGCGTCGTCCGCACCGTCGTCCTCGGCCGGAACGTCCTCGCCGGCATCGTCCCCGGCGTCATCCGCCTCGGGCTGGTCGTCGGGGTCGTCCAGCTCGTCGTCGGCCTCCTGCGGGCCGTCGTCCGACGACACGTCTTCCGATCGCTGGTCGGTCTCCTGGCGGTCGTCGTCCTCAGCCTCGCCGTCGTCCTCGTCGGCTGCCTCCTGGGGGCCGTCGCCGGACTCCTGCTGGGCGGGCTCCGGGCGATCGTCGTTCTCCTCCGGGGAGTCGCCCTCGTCCGGGGAGTCGCTCTCGTCGTCAGCTTCCTGGGGGCCATCGCCGCCCGAGGGTTCTCGTTCGTCGGGCGGGGTTTCCGGCTCGTCGGACTCCGAGGGTCCGTCGCTCGTCTCGCTCATTCCTCACTCCAACCCGGCGAGTACGTCGGCCAGCGACTCCACGCTTCGGTTGACCGGCCGGACCCCCGCCGAGTTCACGATGTAGACCGCGCTGGACCGTCCGCGAGGGGCCAGCACCCACGAATTCCCGTGGGCAGCCACCGTCCAGCCGTCGCCGGTGATCGATTCGGCGTTCATGCCTTGGGTTCGCGCCCACTGCCGCAGCGTCTCGAATGCCTCGAGCTCGGTCATCATGTTCTCCACTCAGTCTCATCCGGCCTGCGGTAAACGGACTCGATCGCCATCACCCGGTCCGGGTAGGCGGGAGGCCAATCCCGGTGAGTCCCGTCCTGCGCGTCGATCCACTTGAGACCGTCGTCCGTGACGTGCGCGTTGAACCAGTGCCCACCGCCGAACACCTGGTCCCCCACTTTGACTTCCTCCCAGTCGACGCCGACGATCGCCACCGTGCCGACCGGCTGCCCGGCGAGCTGGTCCGCCACCCGGCCCCACGCGGTCGCCTGGAAATCGTCGAGTTCGGCCGGGTCCGTTTCGCGCACCGTGTTCGTAGGCTCGACGCCGGTCCACTCCCACATTTCCCGCAGTTCGCCGAGTTCCGGATCGCCCGCCGCCGCGGTCGGGACGTCCGTCTGCGCCGTTGTCGCGTAAGCGCGGCTGCATTCCGCGCAGTTGTTCCGATACGGCTCCCCGCCCGACTCGTACCGGGGGTTCACCTCGTCGACCCATTCGTCCGCGTTTTCCCGGCCGACCTCCTCGAGCCGCTCGGCGAGCGCTTCGGTGTCCTCCGGGTGGACGAGATATCGCCCGGGCTCGACCTCCGGCCGCGGCCGGCCGGTCAAGGGCCCGGATTCGGCCCGTTCCTCGTCGTCGGCCTCCTGCGGGCCATCGGTACCCCAGACGGTGTCCTTTCCGGACTCCGGTGGAACGCCCGGACCGCTCTCGGTGGGCGCGTCCGCGCTCACGTGCCGCCGCCCAGCCGCAGGACCGCCGCCGGCCAGCTGTTGGGCAGGTTCAGGAATCCCGCGGCGCTCAGCAGCCGGCTCTTCGGATCCTTTTCCCTGCTGAGCTTTCCCGCGGCGACCTCGATCAGCGTCGGCTTCACCGTGCCGATCACCGTCGCGTTGTCGTTGCGCCAGCTGTCCGGCCGGTCGGCCAGGGCGGCCAGCTGCTCGGCCCGTGTCCGCCCGGACAGGACCAGGCCGCGGGCAGCCCACGAAGCCGTGTCGGGATGCGGTCCGTCGCCCGCGGCCTTCAACGCGCGCCGGACGTCGAACCAGCGGTAGGTGCCCGCCTGCCACCGGACCTCCGGGACGTCGCACCCGTGCGGCTCGCCCCGGAGCGTCCGCCGCGCGCTCTCGGCCAGGTGCGCGATGAAGTCCCCGGGCGAGTTGTACTCCGCGATGCCCGCGTACCGCGCGTCGACGGCGGCCTGGATCCGGTGCGCCACCGCGCATTCCAACGTCTGCTCGGCGAAGGACCCGTGCAGCTGCTCGATCCAGGCCGGGTCCGGATCGGGCGCGCGGCGGCCCGTGATGTGGGCGACCGTCAGCAGTTCCAGCCACAGCACCAGCCGCGGGTCGTCGTCGGCGCGGTGGACGGCCTCGCTCAGGCGTCCCAGCGTGCACGGCGACGCACCGCACAACGGTCCACAAGCGACACTCCGCCGGGCCACCACGGCCGGGGCCTTGGAAACCGCGGCAGCGTCCTCGGCACGCTCGTTCAGCGGCATCAGCAGCCGCAGCGGCCGGTCCATGCCGTCGGTGAACACCGCGGCCCGGCCCGGCGGCAGCGTCACGACGTGCCGCGACTGCGCCTCGCTCAGGTTCATCGTGGCGCCGACGGCGAGCCGGTCGTCCTCGGCGGGCAGCCGGTGCAGGATCTTGCACGCGGTGTTCTTGACGACGTCCGGGACGATCTTGCCGGGGATCTGTTCGGCGACGATGATCCCCTCGCCGTACGCGCGGATCTCCGCCAGCATCGACGTGAACAGCTCCACCGCGTGCTCGGCCGGGCTCCCCGGCTCGGCGCGCTTCAGGAGCCGGTGCGCCTCCTCCAGCACCAGCACGTGCTTCAACCCGCGCGCGCCCGGCTGGTGGTGGACGCGCAGGTGCTCGAACAGCCGGATCAGCACCGCCCCGATGAAGAACGCCTTGTCGGCGTCGGACCCGAGGTCTTCGATCTCCAGCACGACGTTGCCGCGCAGCAGCGCCGCGACGTCCAGCGGGTGGCCGCCCTCGAAGAACCGGCCGGGCGTGCCGAGCCGCAGGGAGCCGATCCGGACGTCGACGAAGCCGCGGACGTTGTCGGCGACCTCCTTGCCATACCCGATACCGTCGACCACCTCGATCGCGGTCGCCTGCAGGTCACCGAGGCCGGGGTACTTCACCGGCTCGACCCGCCCGCGCACCCGCCCGGTCACCGTGTCCCAGCCCTGCCGGGCGTAGCAGCGGGTCAGCGCCTGCGACAGCACCTGGGGGAACGGCTCGTCGGCGTCGAACGCGGCCAGGAACAGCGCGCGGACGAGATCCAGGTGCGTCTGCAACGGGAAACCCGCGGCGGGCTCCAGCGGGTTCAGCCCGGCGGGGTAAGCCGTGGGATCACCCGGCCGGATCACGGTCACGGCGCCATCGGGGCCGAGCCGCCCGGCCATGGCCGCGTACTCGGCCTTCGCCGGCTCGATCACCAGCCACGGCACCCCGGCGCGGTGCAGCCCCTCCAGCAGGTGCCGCACGGTCTGGGACTTGCCCGAACCGGTCGCCCCGGCGACGAACGTGTGCCGGTTGAGGGTGTCCAGCGCGACGGCGAACTCGCCGACGGGCTGGTCGGCGTCGTCGAGCACCGTGCCCAGCGGGACGTCGCCGTCGAATTCGGGCGTGACGTCGAACAGCGGCGGCTCGGTCATCCGGATCCCGGGCAGCTCCCGGCGGGGCGGCCGCGCGACCGCCGCGACGAGCTCGCCGGTCGCCCGGAACGGCGAGCTCAAGGCGCCGTCTTCGATCGACTTGCCCCAGATCTGCTCGAGCCCGGCGCACTCGGTGCCCGGCGTCAGCACGTACGGGAGCGCGTCGAGATCGCTCGCGCTGCACAGCAACGCCGCCGCCGCGCGCGTCGCCGCTTCGTCCGGGCCGCCGACCAGCACGTGCACGGCCCACAGGCCGGCGGGTTGCGCGCGCGACAGCTCCCGGTACCGGCCTTCCGCGCGCTGCAACGCGATCCGGTCCGGCTCGGAGTTCTCCCGCTGCCGCAGCCGGGGCATCGTGGTTTCCAGTCCCAGCAGCTCGCGCTCGATCGCGTCGCCGGCCACGGGTTCGGCCACGACCAGCCAGGCGAACGCGCCGGGCATGTGGGCGACGTAGTCGTCGAACCCGCCGCGCCCCGGGGCTTCCGCGCCGGACTGCGGTGTCCACAGTGGATCGGAGCCGCCCGTGCAGCGCGTCCAGGACGGCAGCGCCGCCCACCGGGCCGCGAGCTCCGCGGTGTCCGCCGCGCGGCCGAGCCCGCCCGGCGGGTACAGCACCGGGACCACCCCGGCCGTCCCCGGCCGCGCGACCGGGGAGTGCGGGCGGCCACCGACCAGTACTCGCAGCGCGCGGCTGCCCGCCGGGCGCTCCCAGGCCACGGCGAAGGCCGCGTCCGGGCCACGGAACCGCAGGTCGGCGTGGGCGGCGGTGAGCGCGGCGAACAACTGCGCCGGCGAGCGCCCGCCGGTTTCGTCGGGCCGGTCCAGCCCCGCCGCGAGGTCGTCGCCGCGCGGGATGGCGAGCAGGTCGTGGAACGCGAACCCGTCCAGCACGGCGGTGCTCAGCCGATGCGGGGGCGGTCGGCGACCCGGTCGAGCAGCACGGTTCCCGGGTTGCAGTCGCCGATCAGCACCCGGCGGCCCGAGACGCCGTTTTCGACCAGCACGAACGCCGTCGGCGCGAGCCCCTGCAGGGCGGTCGGCTCGACCTCGAACTCGTACACCCGGGACGCGGTCACCCCGCGGTTCTGGGAGTCGGCCTCGGACTGGGAAAGCGTTTGCGACCAGTTCTGTTCGCGGCTGTGGGTCGTGGTGTTCGTGGTGCTCCACGAGCTGCCCGAGCTGGAACTCCCGCCGTTCGGCCCCGTCGAGCTCCCCGACGTCCCGCCGTAGGTGTAGCCGCGGGACCGCTGCACGCTCGAGGACCCGCCCTCGGTCGACGCCGTGCCGTGGGTCAGCGTCCGCCCGACCTGGAGGGTGAGCTGCGACAGCTCGAACTTGTACCCGCGGCCGATGAACTCCGCCGCGTTCGCGGCCTCGTCGCCGTTGCCGAGCTGCATCAGCAGCGTGACGGTGCCCGCGGCGCCGAGCAGCTTCTGCATGTCGTCGCGCAGGTGCTGGACGAGGAAGACCAGCCGGACGCCCGCCCGGCGCGCCTGCCGCGCCATGGCCTCGAGCGACTCCAGCCCGATCTGGTCGGCCCCCGCGACGATCAGCGTCTCGCGGCCGGTCGCCTCGCGGGTGTGCAGCTCCTGCAGCGTGCGGTGGAAGACGATGTGCTCGACGAACCGGCGGTGCCGGCCGGTCTTGGCCCTGGTCGCGATGACGGAGTACCCGCGGACGGGCCACGACGCGCGGAACCCGGCCGTCGCCTGCTCCTCCGCCGCGCGTTCCGCCCTGGCCAGCCCGCGCAGCTCGCCTTCGAGCGCCTGGAGCTCGTTCTGCGTCTGGTCGGTGCCGCCGACGGTGTCCACGTAGGAGTTGAGCTTGCGCACCTCGTCCGGGGAGAGGGTGTCGTCCGAGCCCGCGTCGTAGACCCGGCGGAACACCTGCAGCCCGGCGACGACCTTGGCGAAGGTGAACGGGCCGCTCAGCCGCTCGCCGACGGCGGTGAGCAGGTCGGTGTGCAGGCCGCGCAGGTCGGCGCCGAACTGCGTGCGGTTCATCGTGTGCATGGTCTCGGCGACCATCTCGGCCATCTCCGTCGCGTCGAGGTCGGCGATGATGCCGAGCTCGGCGAGGTCGCGCGGCAGTTCCCGGACGGCGACGTTGTGCCCCTTGGCCCTGGCCGCGACGACGAGGTTGTCGCCCACCGCGAGGTCGGTGAAGTCGAGCAGGAAGACCGACGAGCCGGCGGCGAGCAGCGGCGACCCCATGGTCACGAGCAGGCTCGCCCAGCCGTCTTCGGTGCCACCGAAGACGTCGACCCGGGCCGGGCGCGTGGTGAGCTGCACCGGGTACCAGCGCATCGCCGCGGCCACCCGCTGCGCCTCACGCTGGTCGTGCTCGGCGACGCGCTGCTGCCACGACGTGTAGGCCGCGTTGTAGCGCTCGACGGCGGCGTTGTACCGGGTGGTGTAGTCGCGCTTCATCACGGTGAACCGGCGCCGCGTGCGGACGAGGTTCCAGATCGCCAGCAGGACCCCGAGTCCCAGGACGATGTCGCCCGCCAGTTCCACGGCCATCGGGACTTCCTTGACGGCCGCCTCCACCATCCCGGCGACCATCACGGCGATCACGAAGGCCAGCACGAGGTAGCCGATCAGCCCGATCCACGCCCGCTTGGCCCGCTTCTCGCGCAGCTGGTAGTCGTGCGGCGCGTACACCTGTTCCGCCATCGGCGGGTTGGCCGCCTCCGGGCTGACCGTCGCCGGCACAGGCTTGACGAACTCCCAGCCCCACCGCTCCGCCGGCTGGAAAAGCCGCTCCCACATGTCGGTCGTCCGCCCGGCTACGACCACGTTCTGCCCCGTCACGGCCCCTCCGGTCCTCGCCCGCCGCAATGGTGACCCAGTATGCCGTATGGCCCAGTCCGATGTGACACGTTCCCCGGACGTGTCCATAATGGCGACCGCTCGACGCAGCTACGCAGGGGGATCCATGTCCAATCAGTACCCGCCGAACCCGCCGCAGTGGATGGCCGTCGCGCAGGGCCCGCCGCGGCCGACGGGCCGGAACGGGCTGGCGATCGCCTCGCTGATCCTCGGCATCCTCGGCATCTGCGGCTTCTCGCTGATCCTCGGCCTGATCCTGGGGATCGCCGCACTGGTCCAGATCAACCGGACCGGCCAGCCGGGGCGCGGCATGGCCATCGCCGGCATCGTGCTCAGCCTGCTGTGGGCGGGCGGGCTGGTCGTCGGCGTCGTCTACATCGCCGGCAAGGCCAAGACGCTGGGCACGACTCCCACGATCGTGGGACTCAAGGTCGGCGAGTGCTACAACACGCCGCCGGGCTTCGGCGCGGACGCGACGAAGGTCCCCTGCACGGGCCCGCACGACGGCGAGGTCTTCGACACGGTGCCGCTGAAGGGCTACCTCGAAGGCGAGTATCCGGGCGAGGACTACCTCGAATCGCAGGCGAAGAGCGGGTGCGAGGCCAAGCACGCGGCGAAGTTCGGCGCCGGCCGGCCCCTGCCGGTCGAGGCGGAGCTCGGGGTGTTCTACCCGGACTCGGCGGCGTGGAAAGCGCGGAAGTTCACCGCCGTGTGCACCCTGCAGGTCACCTCGGACCAGCAGTTCACGGCCCCGCTGGCCCGCTAGCGCTACTCCACAGTGGACAGTCCGGGTCCCGGGACCCGGCTGTTCACCGACTGGCCTGAGCGGCTTCGCCGGCCAGCGCCAGCAGCTCGTCCAGCACCTCGGCCGCGAGGTCGGCCAGCGACCGCTCCTCGTGCAGCCACCGGGTGAACGCGATTCCGAACACCGTCGCCCCCGATTCCGCCGCGAGGGTGGCCGCGGGCTCGCCGACGCCGCGGGCGCGCAGGGCCTCGGCGACCGCCGTGGCCAGGGTCGTCAGCTTGTGGCGTTCCCGTTCCCGCAGTGCCGGGTTGCGGTCGATCACCGACTGCCGCGTGCGGGAGTGCGGGCGGCGCTCGTCCGGGAAGAAGGCCGACGCCGACCGCAGCGCCGCGGCGACGACCTCGAGCGGTGACGACTCCGGCGGGGCGGCCGCGATGCCGTCGAGGAACGCCTGGACCAGCAGTTCCTGCCCGTGGAAGAGCACCTCGCGCTTGTCGCTGAAGTGCCGGAAGAAGGTGCGCTCGGTCAGGCCGACGGCCTGCGCGATCTCCGCGGCGGTCGTCTGCTCGTACCCGCGGGTGGCGAACAGCTCCAGCGCGGCCTGCTGCAGCCGCTCCGCGGTCCCGGGTTCCCAGCGCACCATGCCGCCGAGTGTAGTGATGACAGCGGCTGACATAAAGGCGTACAGTGTCGATGTCAGCGACTGACGTCGGTCACTGACATCACCTCTGCGAAGGAGTTCACGCCATGCGCGTTTTCGTCACCGGTGCCTCCGGCTGGATCGGCACCGCCGTCGTCGGCGAACTGCTCGCCGCCGGCCACGAGGTCACCGGGCTGGCCCGCTCGGCCGCGTCCGCCGCGAAGCTCGAGGCGAAGGGCGTCCAGGTCCGGCGCGGCGACCTCGACGACCTGGCCGGCCTCCGTGCCGGCGCCGAAGCGGCCGACGCCGTCATCCACCTGGCCAACAAACACGACTTCGCCGACCAGGCCGCGTCGAACGCGGCCGAGCGGGCCGCCGTCGAGACGATCGGCGACGCGCTCGAGGGCACCGGCCGCCCGTTCCTGCTGGCGTCGGGAGTCGCGGGCCTGGTGGGGGGCCGCCCGGCCACCGAGGCCGACGCGTCCCCGTTCCACGGTCCGGACTCCCCGCGCGGCGGCACCGAAAACCTCGCGCTCGGGTTCACCGATCGCGGCCTGCACCCCGTCAGCCTGCGGTTCTCCCCGACGGTGCACGGGACCGGCGACCACGGGTTCATCGCCCACCTGTCGGCGATCGCCCGCGAGAAGGGCGTGGCCGGCTACCCCGGCGACGGCACCAACCGCTGGGCCGCGGTGCACGTCGGCGACGCCGCGCGCATGGTCGTCCTCGGTCTGGAGAAGGCACCCGCGGGCAGCCGCCTGCACGCGGTCGCCGAGGAAGGCGTGCCGACGAAGGAGATCGCCGAGGCGATCGGGCGCGCGTTCGACCTGCCGGTGGCCTCGATCGACGCGGCCGACGTCCCGGGCCACTTCGGCTGGATCGGCCGGTTCTTCGCGATGGACCTGGCGGCGACGAGCACCGCCACGCAGGAGCTGCTGGGGTGGACACCGACCGGGCGCACACTGATCGAGGACCTCGACGGCGGCGCGTACCGGGGCTGACCGGGACCGCGGTTCGCCGGGCATCGGTCGCGAGCGGGCAGCAGCCGCCGCGACCGTGCCCGGGCGCGGATCCCTATCGCGGATATATCGAAAAACGCATACGGGCTCGCAACCCCGACCCCTCTTGACTGGCGCGTATGACCGACAGCCAGCAAGCACCGGCCCGCTCTCGGGCGCCGGTGAGGATCGGGGTCACTGTCTACGGGTGCGCGCCGGATGAAGCCGCGCTCTTCCGGGAGCTGGCGCTCCACTGTGGAGTCACGCCCACCATCACCGAAGACCCGGTGGCCGACCACAACGCCGGGCTGGCCGCCGGGAACCGGTGCGTCAGCATCGGGCACAAGACCCGGGTCGCCGACTCGGCTTTGCGGGCGCTGAGCCGCGTCGGCGTCGAGTACGTCTCCACCCGCAGCGTCGGCTACAACCACATCGACGTCGACTACGCGAAGTCCGTCGGGATCACCGTGGAGAACGTCGCCTACTCGCCCGACAGCGTGGCCGATTACACCTTGATGCTCATGCTCATGGTGATCCGCGGGGCGAAGCCGATGCTGCACCGCGCGCAGGTGCACGACTACCGGCTGGACGCCGTTCGCGGGAAAGAGCTGCGTGATCTGACCGTCGGGGTCGTCGGCACCGGGCGCATCGGCGTCGCCGTCATGGATCGGTTGCGCGGGTTCGGTTGTCACATCGTCGCGCACGACAGCGTGCCGCGGAATTCCGCCGATTACGTTCCGCTCGACGAACTCCTGCAGGTGAGCGACATCGTCACGCTCCACACGCCGTTGACCGCCGAAACGCACCACCTGCTCGACCGGCGGCGGATCGCGCGGCTGAAGCGCGGCGCGATCGTCGTCAACACCGGGCGCGGGCCGCTCCTCGACACCGAGGCCCTCGTCCGCGGCCTGGAGAGCGGGCGACTGGGCGGCGCCGCGCTCGACGTCCTCGAAGGCGAGGAAGGCATCTTCTACGCCGACCACCGGGGGCGGCCCGTGAACGCGGAAGCGTTGGTGCGGCTGCAAAAGCTGCCGAACGTCGTGATCAGCCCGCACACCGCCTACTACACCGACCACGCCCTGAGCGACACCGTCGAAAACAGTCTCGTCAACTGCCTGAGCTTCGAAAGCGGGAACCACCATGGCTGAACTGAAAGTCGGGATCCTTTTCGGGGGCCCCTCCGAGGAACACCCCGTCTCCGTCAAGTCCGCGCACGAGGTCGCCAAGCACCTCGACCCCGAAAAGTACGAGCCCGTCTGGATCCGGATCACCAAGGACGGCGCCTGGGAACTCTGCGACGGCCCCGGTTCGGAGCACGGCACCCCCGTCGTGCTGTCGCCGGACGGGTTGCTCGTCCTCTCCGACGGGAAGTACGAAGTGCTCCGGCTGGACGTCGTTCTCCCGGTGCTGCACGGCCGGTACGGGGAGGACGGCGCGGTGCAGGGTTTACTCGAACTGGCCGGCGTCCCCTACGCCGGCTGTGACGTCACCGGATCCGCGCTGTGCATGGACAAAGCGCTGACCTACCTCGTCACCGCGAGCGCGGGCATCGCCGTGCCGAACCACTGGGAGGCGGACGAAGTCCCCGGCACGCTCTCCTATCCCGCCTTCGTCAAGCCCGCGCGGTCGGGATCCTCCTTCGGGGTCAGCAAAGTGCTGCGCGCGGAAGACCTGCCGGAAGCGATCGAAGCCGCGCGGGAGTACGACGAGCGGGTGCTGATCGAGGAAGCCGTCGACGGCAGCGAAATCGGCTGTTCCTTGCTGGGAAACGGTTCCGACCTGATCACCGGCGAGCTGGACCGGGTCGCGCTCAGCCACGGGTTCTTCAAGATCCACCAGGAGGAGAACCCGGAAAGCGGTTCCGAGAACTCCGCGTTCATCGTGCCCGCGGACATCCCGGACGAGGCGCGATCGCTCGTCCTGGAAACGGCGAAGGCCGTCTACCGCGCTTTGGGGTGCCGGGGACTGGCCCGGGTCGACATGTTCCTGAAGGACGACGGGACTGTCGTGCTCAACGAAGTCAACACCCTGCCCGGCCTGACCTCCTACAGCCGCTACCCGCGGATGATGGCCGCCGCCGGGCTGCCGCTCGGAGAAGTGCTCGACCGGCTGCTTTCGCTTGCCCTGAAGGGGAAAACGCGGTGATCGACGACTTCGTCTTCGTGGACGAGTTCGCGCCCGGGATCCGCTGGGACGCCAAGTACGCCACCTGGGACAACTTCACCGGCAAACCGGTGGACGGCTACCTCGCCAACCGGGTCGTCGGCACGAAGGCCTTGTGCGCGGCCTTGGAACGAGCCCACGAAAAGGCCGAGACCCTCGGGTTCGGGCTGCTCCTGTGGGACGGCTACCGGCCGCAGCGGGCCGTCGACCGCTTCCTGCGGTGGTCGCGGGAACCCGAGGACGGCCGGACCAAGACGCGGCACTACCCGAACATCACGCGGGGCGAGATGTTCGAAAAGGGTTATGTGGCGGCGAAATCGGGACACAGCCGGGGCAGCACCGTCGACCTGACGCTCTACCACCTCGCCACCGGCGAACTCGCCGCGATGGGTGGCGGCCACGACCTGATGGACGCCGTCTCGCACCACGGCGCGGCCGGGATCACGGCGGCCGCGACGGAGCACCGGCAGCACCTCCGCACCATCATGGAGTCCTGCGGATTCCACGGGTACGAAAGCGAATGGTGGCACTACACGCTGAACCGCGAACCCTACCCGGACACGTACTTCGACTTCCCCGTCGCGTGACGGTCGTGACCCGGCACCCGCACGGTGACGCGGAGGCCGCCGTCGAGGCGCGGGGTCAGCGTGAGGGTGCCGTCGTGCGCGCGGGCGATGCTGGCGACGATCGCCAGCCCGAGGCCGACTCCCGCGTCGTCGCTCTTCACGCGTTCGGTCCCGCGCTGGAACGGGTCGGCCAGCGTCGCCACCAGGTCCGGCGGCAGCTCCTCGCCGGTGTTCTCGACGGTGAGCTCGACGCTCCCGCCGTGGACGCTGGTCTCGACCCACACGATGCCCGCTTCGGGCCGGTTGTGGACGATCGCGTTGTGCACGAGGTTGGTCGTCAGCTGCAGCAGCAGCGCGGCCGAGCCGGTGGCCGCGGCCGGCTCGCCGGACACCGAGAGGGCGACGCCGCGTTCCTCCGCGAAAGCGAGGAGCGTTTCGGCGGCTTCCTCCGCGATCAGGGACAGGTCGACCGGTTCCGGGGTGAACGACCGCTGGTCGGCGCGGCTGAGCAGCAGGAGCGCCTCGGCGAGGTCGATCGCCCGGGTGGTGACGGCGTCGAGGCGGTCGACGAGCTCGTCGACGTCGCGGTCGCCGTCGTGGCGGGCGACGTCGAGGAGCGTCCGCGTGATCGCCAGCGGCGTGCGCAGCTCGTGCGACGCGTTGGCGGCGAACCGCCGCTGTTCGGCGACGTGCGCTTCGAGCCGGGCGAGCATGGTGTCGAACGCGTCGGCCAGCTCGCGGAACTCGTCGCGGCGGCCCGGCAGCCGGATCCGGTGCGAGAGCGAGCCCTCCGCGGCGGTGCGGGTGGCGTCGGCGATGCGGGTCAGCGGGGCGAGCATCCGGCCGGCGATCACCCACCCGCTCGCGAGCCCGAACACCAGCAGGAAGAGCAGGCAGGCCGCCGCGGACGGCGCGAAGGCGCGGATGAGGGCGCGGCCGGGCGGGGACATCACCACCGGCATGAGTTCCCGGCTCAGCTGCTGGTAGTTCAGCAGGAACAGGCCCACCGCAGCGAGCAGCAGGGTGCCGGTGACCATGACGACGCCGGCGTAGCTCAGCGTCAGCTTGAGGCGGACGCTCAGCCCGGGTGCCCTATCCACGCTCGGCCTCGATGCGGTAGCCGACCCCGGGCACGGTGGCGATGATCCCGGGTTCGCCCAGCCGTTTGCGCAGCGACGACACCGTGATGCGCACGGCGTTGGTGAACGGATCGGCGTTCTCGTCCCAGGCCCGCGCCAAGAGGTCCTCGGCGCTGACGACACCGCCCTCGGCGGCGACGAGGACCTCCAGCACCGCGAACTGCTTCCGGGTCAGCGCGACGTAGCGGCCGTCGCGGAAGACCTCGCGGCGGAACGGGTCCAGCCGCAGCCCGGCGATCTCCCGCACCGGCGGCCGGCTGTGCGCGCGCCGCCGGTCGAGGGCCCGGAGCCGCAGCACGAGCTCCCGCAGCGCGAACGGCTTGGTGAGGTAGTCGTCGGCGCCGAGCTCGAACCCGGTGGCCTTGTCGTCGATCCGGTCGGCGGCGGTGAGCATGAGGATCGGGGTGCCGCTGCCGGAGGCGACGATGTGCCGGGCGATCTCGTCGCCGGACGGGCCGGGGATGTCGCGGTCGAGCACGGCGATGTCGTAGGTGTTGACGCTCAGCAGTTCCAGGGCCGTGTCCCCGTCGCCGGCGATGTCGGCCGCGATCGCCGCCAGGCGCAGCCCGTCCCGGATGCCTTCGGCCAGATAGGGTTCGTCCTCGACGACCAGCACACGCACGCCCCCGATCGTACGAGCCGGCTCCTATCGGCGGCGTATCGAAAACCGGATACGGGCCCGCATCGCGGCGTTTCCTTGACTGGGCGCATGACTCCACGCGAACTGGTCGTCCGCGGTGCCGTCCCCCGCCCGGTGTCCGTCTTCGACGACGAGACGCCGGCCGTCGTCAACCTCGACCCGGACCTGCTCGCCGCCCTGCGCCGGGCCGCGGCCGACGCCGGGATCCCCATCCTCGTCAACGGCGGCTGGCGGTCCCCCGAGTACCAGGAAGAGCTGTTCCGCCGGGCGGTCGCCGAGTACGGCTCGGAACGGGAAGCCCGCCGGTGGGTGGCCACGCCCGGCACCTCGGCGCACGTGTCGGGCAACGCCGTCGACATCGGCCCCGCAGCGGCCCGGCACTGGCTGGCCGAGCACGGCGCCGGGTACGGGCTGTGCCAGATCTACCGCAACGAGCCGTGGCACTACGAGCTACGCCCCGAGGCCGTCGAACACGGCTGCCCGCCGATGTACCCCGACCCCAGCCACGACCCGCGGACGCGGCTCAGGACGTGATGGTCGGCAGTTCCGGCGCCGCGACGTCGTAGACCTTGCCGTCCTGGGTGAGCAGCGCCGCCAGGACCTTGGCCTTGCGGTCCGTCTGCTCCGCGGTCCCCCAGCGGACGACCTTGCCGCTCGACAACGTGAACTCGACGCTCGCCGGCGTCTTGGCCGTCGCCGTCGTGACCTGCTTGAGGAGCTGCTCCGGGATCACCCCGAGGACCGCCGTCACCGCGCGGGTCACCGGGTCGTCGGCGGACACCTTGGGGAGCTTCAGCTCCGGCAGGCCCGCCGGGCGGGCCGGGACCGTCTTGAACACCACGCCGCCGCCGTCGACCAGGTGGACGCCGTCGCCGCCGGGGCCGCTGTCGAAGAACGCGATGGCCGTCCGCTCGGTCACGGTGATCTCGACCGTGTTGGGCCAGGAGCGCGACACCTCGACCGTCGCGATGCCCGGCATCCCCGCCACCCGGTCGCGGATCTCGTCGGCGTCCAGGCGCAGCAACGGCTTGTCGGCCGGGACCGCCGCCACCGCGCGGATCTGGTCGGCCGGCACTGTGCGCGCGCCCGACACCGCGACGTCCTTCACGCCCAGCATCGAGCTGAAGAACAGCAGGTACACGCCTGCGATGACGGTCAGCACGGTGAGCAGCGCGACCCACCGGCGGCGGATCTCCACCTGCCGGTTGGGCCGGGCGCGCGGGCCCGTCTTCACGCGCGCGGCGCGGGTGCGGCGGCGCTCCTCTTCGGAGCGCCGCCCGCGCCGTTCCCGCGCCAGGGCGGCGCGATCCCGTTCGTCCTCTTCGGACGGACGGCGGCGTTCCCTGGTCGGACTCATGGTGTCAGCGCTTGTCCAGCTCGGCGAGGATCTCCGGGCCCAGCTGCGTCACGTCCCCGGCGCCCATGGTGACGACGAGGTCGCCGCCGCGCACGAGCCCGGCCACCAGGCCGGGTGCGACGTCGAACGCGGGCTCGTAGTGCACCGGCACGGTCACGCCGTCGGCGATCAGCGCACCGGTGACGCCCGGCTCGGGCTCCTCGCGGGCACCGTAGACGTCCAGCACGACGACCTCGTCGGCCAGCGACAGCGCCGCGGCGAACTCCTTCGCGAACAGCTTGGTGCGCGAGTACAGGTGCGGCTGGAACACGACGACGACCCGGCCGGACCCGGCCGCGGTGCGGACCGCGCGCAGCTGCGCGTCGACCTCGGTCGGGTGGTGGGCGTAGTCGTCGTAGACGCGGACGTCGCCGGCGCGGCCCTTGAACTCGAAGCGGCGCCGGACACCGCCGAACGCGGCGAGTCCCTCGGCCAGTTCGGCGGCCGGCGCGCCCAGCTCGAGGCCGGCCAGCAGCGCGGCCACCGCGTTGAGCGCCATGTGCTCACCCGGCACGGCGACCCGGATCGAAAGCTCGGAGCCGTCCAGCGCCAGCCGGACGACGCCGCCGTCCGGCGCCGGGGTGTACTCCAGCACGCGGGCGTCGCCCTCGCCGGTGACCGTGCGGCCGTAGCGGCGCACGCGCACGCCCTGCTTCTCGGCCTGGTCGCCCAGCTCGTCGGCCGCGGCGTCGTCACCGCAGACGATCAGCAGGCCGCCCGGCACGATCCGGCCCACGAAGTCCGTGAAGACCTTCGTGTAGGCCTCGGCCGTGCCGTGGTGGTCCAGGTGGTCGGGCTCGACGTTCGTGACGACCGCGACCGACGGCGAGTAGGTCAGGAACGAGCCGTCGCTCTCGTCGGCCTCGGCGACGAAGACGCCGCCCTCGCCGTGGTGGGCGTTGGCCCCGGACTCGTTGAGGTCGCCGCCGATGGCGAACGACGGGTCGAGCCGACAGTGCTGCAGCGCCACGGTGAGCATCGACGTCGTCGACGTCTTGCCGTGCGTGCCCGCGATGCAGGCGACGCGGTGGCCCGCCATCAGCCCGGCCAGCGCCTGCGCCCGGTGCAGCACGGGGATGCCCGCCGCACGGGCCGCGACCAGCTCGGGGTTGGTCTCCTTGATGGCCGTCGAGACGACCACCGCGGACGGCGGCTCGGCCAGCGCGTCGAGGTTCGCCGCGGCCTGGCCGACGAACAGCTCGGCGCCCTGGGCTCGCAGCGACAGCAGCGCGCGCGACTCCTTGGCGTCCGAGCCCGACACGAAAGCGCCCCTGGCCAGCAGGATCCGCGCGATGCCGGACATACCGGCCCCGCCGATCCCGATCAGGTGCGCCCGGCGCAGCTCTTCAGGCAACTCAGGCACCAGCGGCCTCCAGGACGATGCGGGCGAGGGTCTCGTCGGCCTCGCGGTGGCCCATGCCGGCCGCGGCCGCGCTCATCTTCGCGACGCGGTCGGCGTCGGTGACCAGCGGGACGACCAGCTCGGCGACCTTGGCCGGGCTCAGCTCGGCGTCTTCGACCATCAGCGCGGCCCCGGCGTCGACGGCGGGGCGGCCGTTGGAGGCCTGCTCGCCGTTGCCGATCGGCAGCGGGACGAACACCGCGGGCAGCCCGACCGAGGTCACCTCGGCGACCGTCATCGCGCCCGAGCGGCAGATCGCGACGTCGGCGGCCGCGTAGGCCAGGTCCATCCGCTCCAGGTACGGCACCGGCACGTACGCCGGCTTGCCCGGGAACTCCTGCACGACCAGCGTGTTCTTCGGGCCGTGCGCGTGCAGCACGCCGACCCCGGCGTCGGCCAGGTCCTTCGCCGCGCCGGACACCGCGGCGTTGATCGACTGCGCTCCCTGCGAGCCGCCGAACACCAGCAGCGTCGGCGCGTCCGGGTCCAGCCCGAAGTGCGCGCGGGCCTCGGCGCGCAGCGCGGCGCGGTCCAGCGACGTGATCGACCGCCGCAGCGGGATCCCGACCACCTCGGCGTTCGGCAACGTCGTCCCGGGGACGGCGACGGCGACGCGCTTGGCGAACCGCGCGCCGACCTTGTTGGCCAGGCCGGCGGACTTGTTGGCCTCGTGCACGACGATCGGGACGCGCCCGCGTGCGGCCAGGTAGGCCGGCAGGGCGACGTAGCCGCCGAAGCCGACGACGACGTCCGCGCCGACCCGGTCCAGCACCTCACGGGTCTTGCGCACCGAGTCGCGGACCTTCAGCGGCAGCCGCAGCAGCTCCGGCGTCGGCTTGCGCGGCAGCGGCACCGGCGGGATCAGCTCCAGCTCGTAACCGCGGGCCGGGACGAGCTTGTTCTCCAGGCCGCGCTCGGTCCCGAGGGCGATCACGGTCGCGTCCGGGCGCAGCCGCATGACGGCGTCGGCCAGGGCGAGAGCCGGTTCGATGTGTCCTGCGGTGCCACCTCCGGCGACCACGACCACAGGCCCTCTGCCCGCGGCGGCTCGCTCGGTTCCCTTGACGGGCTTACTCACCAATGACCTCTCCGGTTCGCGGTACTCCGGGTACCACGGCTCGCTGTTGTCCGCGCGGCCCCGCCGCGAGCGGTGCTCGTGCGGGTCGTGCTCGTCCGTGCCGCGCTGCGGCGCACCGGCTCGCGGACCGACCTGCGCCGTTCCTGTGCCGGGGCGGCCCGCGCCGCACGGGGCGCAGGCCTGGCCGCCTTCGCCCCGGAGCGCGCCGCACCCTTGCGGGTGGCGGGCGGGCGGTACGGATCGGGCGCGGGCAGCCGCAGCAGGCGTCCGAATTTACCCGGCCCCTGTGTGCGCAGCGCGGCCACCGCCTCCGGTTCGTGCCGGGCGGCGTTCGCGAGCACCCCCATGATGAGCATGGTGATCACCAGCGACGTGCCGCCGTAGGAGATCAGCGGCAGCGTCACACCGGTGACCGGCAGCAGGCCGACGACGTAACCGATGTTGATGCCGGCCTGCGCCACCAGGAACACCGTCAGCGTGCCGGCGACGATCCGGATCCACGGGTCGATGTTGCGGGTGGCGATCCGCAGGCCGACGATCGCGACCCCGGCGAAGAGGGCCAGCACGACGACGCAGCCGATCAGGCCGAGCTCCTCGCCGATCAGGGCGAAGATGAAGTCGTTCTGCACGTTCGGCAGGTAGCCCCAGTTGGACGCGCCCTGGCCGAGCCCCTTGCCGAAGAACCCGCCGTCTGCCAGTGCCAGCTTGGCCTGGTTGGCCTGGAAGCCCTCGGCGGTCGTGTCGGCGTCCGGCGAGAGGAACGACATGACCCGGTCGAGCCGGTAGGGCGCGATGACGGCGAGCACGAGCACGCCTGCCAGGCCGCCGGCGAGGATCACGCCGAACAGCCGTTTCGGGGCGCCGGCGAACCACAGCAGCGCCAGCAGGACGACGGCGAGGGTGACCGTGCCGCCGAGGTCCGGCTGCAGCATGACCAGGGCGAACATCAGCAGTGCGATCGGCACCACCGGCACCAGCAGGTGCCGCCACTGGTGGATCACGTTGTACTTGATCACCAGGATGTGCGCGCCCCAGAACGCCAGCGCGACCTTCGCGGCCTCGACCGGCTGGAAGGTGAAGTCGCCGAGCTTGAACCAGCCCTGCGAGCCGTTGACCGTCGACCCGAGCGGGGTGAGCACGAGGACCAGCAGGCCGAGGCAGACCACCGTGGCGGTGGCCGACATCGCGCGGATCCGTTCCAGCTTGATCCGCAGGCCGACCCAGAACACGACCGCGCCGATCGCGACGAACACCAGGTGCTTGATGAACAGCGAGTACACCCCGCTGCCGGTCTTCGGGTTGTAGGACGCGACCGACGACGCCGACAGCACCATGACGGCGCCGATCACGGTGAGCACGCCGGTGAGGGCGAGCACGAGGTGGAAGGACGCGAGCGGGCGCGAGAGCCACGCGGTCAGCGCGGTCCGGAAGGCGACGAAGCCGCTCTCCTTGCGCTCGCGGCGCGGCCGCTTCGGCGCTTCCCGCGGCTTGGGTGTCTTGGGCTCAGTGACCGTCACTCGGCTCCCCCGCTGCGTCGTCGCGGAGGACATGCACCGCCGCGGCGAACGCGTCACCGCGCGCGCCGTAGTTCGGGAACATGTCCAACGACGCCGCGGCGGGTGCCAGCAGCACCACGTCACCTGGCCGGGCCATCGCGCTGGCCGCACTCACCGCCGCAGTCATGGGTTCATGGTCACCCGGACGGAGGCTGTTCACCGGGACATCCGGCGCGTGTCGCGCGACCGCGGCGGCGATCACGGGTGAATCGACACCGAGTAGCACAACTCCGCGGAGGCGGCCAGCGATGCTGCTCACGAGTTCGTCGACCGAAGCGCCCTTGAGCTGGCCCCCGGCGATCCACACGATCGACTCGTGCGACCGCAGCGACCCGGCGGCCGCGTGCGGGTTGGTCGCCTTCGAGTCGTTGACGTACCGGACGCCGGCCACCTCGGCCACCTCGACGGCCCGGTGCGGCGCGGGCTGGTACTCGCGCAGGCCCTTCAGCACGGCCTCCGGGGAGACGCCGTGCGCGCGGGCCAGCGCGGCCGCCGCAAGGGCGTTGGAGACGTTGTGCGGGCCCGCCGGGCGGACGTCGGCGAGCGTGGCCAGCTCCTCCGCGCTGGTCGCCGGGTCGGCGACGAAAGCGCGGTCGACCAGCAGGTCTTCGACGATCCCCAGCTCGCCGGCCCGCGGGGTGTCGAGCTGGAAGCCGACGCGGCGGGCACTCTCCGGCGCGTGCTCCTCGGCGATCCGGGTGGACCACTCGTCGTCGGCGTTGTGCACGGCGACCTTGGCCCGGGTGTAGACGCGCCCCTTGGCGGCCGCGTACTCGTCCATCGAGCCGTGCCAGTCGATGTGGTCCTCGGCCAGGTTCAGCACGACGGCGGCGTCCGGCGCCAGTGTCGAGGACCAGTGCAGCTGGAAGCTCGACAGCTCGACGGCCAGCACGTCGTAGCCCGCGCGGACCGCGTCGAGCGCCGCGTAGCCGATGTTCCCGCAGGCCACGGCGTTGGCGCCGGCCGACTTGAGGATCGACTCCAGCATGCCCACGGTGGTCGTCTTGCCGTTGGTGCCGGTCACCACGAGCCAGGACGGCGGGTGCTCGCGCAGCTGCCCGACCCGCCAGGCCAGCTCGACGTCGCCGATCACCTCGACACCGGCTCCGGCGGCGGCGACCAGCAGCGGCGACGTCGGGCGCCAGCCGGGGCTGGTGACGACGAGGACGACGTCTTCCGGCGGTTCGGTCAGGCCCGGGACCAGCTCGGCGCCCAGGCCGTCCAGCTCGGCCAGGCGCTCGGCGTTGCCGTCGGTGACGGTGACCCGCGCCCCAAGGTCGAGCAACACGGGCACGATCGACTTCCCGGTGACCCCCGCACCGGCGACCAGAACGTGACGACCGGCGATGTCCAACGTCAGCCTCCGAAGCCGAGCTGTTCGCTGTAGAACAGGCCCAGACCGAACATGCAGCAGATCGCCGAGAGCAGCCAGAACCGGATGATGACCGTGGTTTCCGCCCACCCGGCGAGTTCGAAGTGGTGGTGGAACGGGGCCATCCGGAAGAGCCTTCGCCGGGTCGTCCGGAACACCGCGATCTGCGCGACCACCGAGATCATCTCGACCATGAACAGGCCGCCGATGACGATGGCGAGCAGTTCGGTGCGGGTGGTCATGGACAGGCCGGCGACCAGGCCGCCGAGGGCCAGCGAGCCGGTGTCGCCCATGAAGATCTTCGCCGGGGCCGCGTTCCACCAGAGGAACCCGACGCAGGCGCCGGTCGCCGCGGCGGCCACGACCGCCAGGTCCAGTGGGTCGCGGACGTCGTAGCAGGCGGGCGCGGGGCCGTTCGCGCAGTTGAGGCGCTCCTGCCAGAACGAGATGACGACGTAGGTGGCCAGCACCATCGCCGCCGAGCCGCCGGCCAGGCCGTCGAGGCCGTCGGTGAAGTTCACCGCGTTCGACCAGCCGGAGATCACGATGTAGCAGAAGATCACGAAGAACACCGCGGGGAAGGTGATCAGCGCGAGGTCGCGGACGTAGGAGAGGCTGGACGACGCCGGCGTGATGCCGCGCTCGTCGGCGAAGTTCAGCGCGAGCACCGCGAACGCGACCGTGACCACCAGCTGGCCGACCAGCTTCGCGGTCTTGTTCAGCCCCAGGTTGCGCTGCTTGCGGATCTTGATGAAGTCGTCGAGGAACCCGACGACCCCCAGGCCCACCGCCAGCATCAGCACGAGCAGCCCGGAGGCCGTCGGCGCGCCGCTGCGGGAGTTGAACATCCAGTTGATCAGGTGCGCGGCGAAGTACCCGACGACCATCGCGATGATGATCGCGACACCGCCCATGGTCGGGGTACCGCGCTTGGACTTGTGTCCCTGGGGGCCTTCCTCGCGGATCTCCTGGCCGAAGCCCTGCCGGGAGAAGACCCGGATCAGGTAGGGCGTCAGCATGATGGAGACCAGCAGGCCCGCCGCGGCCGCGATCAGGATGCTGATCACGCGTCACCACCGTTCGAGCGATTCTCGGAGTTGTCGGTTTCCCGGGGTTCGAGCAGTGCTTCGGCGACCCGCCAGAGGCCGGCCGCCTTGGAGGCCTTCACCAGCACCACGTCCCCGGGGCGGAGCTGATCATGCAGCAGGGCGATCGCGGCCCCGACGTCGGGTACCAGGGTCGATTCCTCGCCCCAGGAACCTTCCTGGAACGCGCCCTGGTGCATGGCCGCCGCTTCGGGGCCGATCACGACGAGCTTGGCGATGTTGAGCCGGACGACCAGGCGGCCGATCTCGTCGTGGGCGGTGATCGCGTCCGCGCCGAGCTCGCCCATCACGCCGAGCACGGCCCAGGACCGGCGGCCGGACTCCCGCGTCATCGCCGCGAGGGCCTTGAGGCCGGCCCGCATCGACTCGGGGTTGGCGTTGAACGAGTCGTTGAGGATCGTGACGCCGTCTTCGCGCGTGACGACCTCCATGCGCCGCGCGGACCGCCGCTCCACGGCCGACAGGCGCGCGGCGATCTCTTCCGGCGACGAGCCCAGCTCCAGGGCGATCGCGGCGGCGGCGAGCGCGTTGCTCACGTGGTGCTCGCCGTGCAGCGGCAGCTGGACGTCGGCCTCGCCGGCCGGGGTGACCAGCCGGAAGGACGCGCGGGCCTGCTCGTCGAGGGTGATGCCGGTGGCCCGGACCTGCGCCGAGGCGCTTTCGCCGAAGTACACCACGCGGGCCTTGGTGCGGCTCGCCATGGCGCTGACCAGCGGGTCGTCGGCGTTGAGCACCGCGAGGCCGTCCTCGGGCAGGGCCTCGACGAGCTCGCCCTTGGTCTTCGCGATGCCTTCGCGCGAGCCGAACTCGCCGACGTGCGCGCTGCCGACGTTGAGCACCGCACCGATCCGCGGCGGGGCGATCTCGGCGAGGTGGGCGATGTGCCCGGGCCCGCGCGCGGACAGCTCCAGCACCAGGTGGCGGGTCTCCGCGTCGGCTCGCAACGCCGTCCAGGGGTGGCCAAGCTCGTTGTTGAACGACCCGGGCGGCGCGACCGTCGGGCCCAGCGGCTCGAGCAGCTGCGCGATCAGGTCCTTGGTCGAGGTCTTGCCGGACGAGCCGGTGACCCCCACGACCGTCAGGTTCCCCTCGGCCAGGCGCTGCACGACGAAGCGGGCGAGCTTGGCCAGCGCGGCCAGCACCGCGGCGCCGGAGCCGTCCTTGTCGCCGGTCAGCGCGACCGACCGCGCGTGGGCCTCGCCTGCGCCGATCGGCGGGACGACGATCGCGGGCGCGTCGACCTCGCGGGCGGCCAGCACGGCCACGGCGCCGGCCTCGGCGGCCTGCGCGGCGAAGTCGTGGCCGTCGACCTTCTCCCCCGGCAGGGCGACGAACAGGCCGCCGGGGGTGAGCTTGCGCGTGTCGAACTCCACGCTGCCGGTGACCCGCACGCCCGGTTCGGCGCGGTGCAGCCGGCCGCCGACGACGTCGGCGATCTCGGCCAGGCTGAGCACGATCACACATTCACCTCGAGTTTGTTTCTGATGGCCGCGGCCAGCTCGTCGCGGTCGGAGAACGGGTGCACGACACCGCCGGCCTCCTGGCCGGACTCGTGCCCCTTGCCGGCGAGGAAGACGATGTCGCCGGGTTCGGCGAGCGCGACGGCGTGCGCGATGGCTTCGCGGCGGTCGCCGATCTCGATCACCTCGCCGCCCTCGGCGGGCCCGACCGCGCGGGCGCCGGCCAGCATCGCCGCGCGGATCGCAGCGGGGTTCTCGGAACGCGGGTTGTCGTCGGTGACGATCAGGACTTCGCTGCGGCGGGCCGCCGCCTCGCCCATCATCGGGCGCTTGGCGGTGTCCCGGTCGCCGCCGCAGCCGAGCACGGTGATGATCCGGCCCTCGGTGCGGGCCCGCAGGGCGTCCAGGCCCTGGGCGACCGCGGCGGGCTTGTGGGCGTAGTCGACGACGGCGGTGAACTCCTGGCCGACGTAGACCCGCTCCATCCGGCCCGGCACCTGCACCTGCGCGAGCCCGGTGACGATGTGCTCCAGGCTCACGCCCGCGGTGCTCAGGATCGCGGCGGCGAGCACGGCGTTGGCGACGTTGAACTCGCCGGGCAGCGGGATCTTCGCCGCGGCGCTCTGGCCGTCCGGGCCGTGCAGGGTGAACGTCTGCTCGCCGTGCGGGGTGGCCTCCAGGTCGGTGGCCTTCCAGGCGGCCTCGGTGCCCGGGTCCGTGGTCACGGTGATCGTCTGCGGCGTGAGCAGGGCCTGGCCCCACGCGCTGTCGACCACGACGACCTCGCTGGTCGAGCGGCCGTCGAACAGCAGGGACTTCGCGGCGAAGTACTCCTGCATGTCCTTGTGGAAGTCCAGGTGGTCCTGGGAGAGGTTGGTGAACGCGCCGACCGCGAACCGGGTGCCGTTGGCACGGCCCAGCGCGAGCGCGTGGCTGGAGACCTCCATCGGCACGTGCGTGACGCCGCGCTCGAGCATCACCGCGAGCAGCGCCTGCAGGTCCGGCGCCTCGGGCGTGGTGAAGCCGCTGACCAGGCGTTCGCCCGCGATCCGGGTCTCGACCGTGCCGATCAGGCCGGTGGTCAGGCCCGCGGCCTGCAGCCCGGCGTCGACCAGGTAGGACGTCGTGGTCTTGCCGGAGGTGCCGGTGACGCCGAGGACGGCCAGCCGCAGGGAGGGCTCGCCGTAGATCCAGGCGGCGATCTCGCCGAGGGCGGCGCGCGGGTCGGCGTGGACCAGGATCGGGACCCCGGCGTCACGCAGGGCGGGCCGTTCGGCGCCCGCGGCGTCGGTGAGCACCGCGACGGCACCGGCGGCGACCGCCTGGTCGCTGAAGTCGGCGCCGTGGGCGCGGGCGCCCGGGAGCGCGGCGAAGAGGTCGCCCGGCAGCACGTGCTGGGCCCGCAGCGTGGTACCGGTGACGGTGAGGTCGGCGGCGTCGGGCGAGTCGGCGATCAGGCGGGCGTCCGCCCTGGCGAGCAGCGTCGCCAGCGGGACCGGGTCGATGCGCGCCGGGCGGGGCGGCGCGGGGACCGCTTTCACCGGGCTTTCCGGCACCTGGGAACTGGACGAGGACACGGACACGGCCAAGAGGCTACCGGCGGCCGCTCCGGGCCCCCGCACGCGGTACGGCGATTGCGCGCCGAATCAGCACATGTGCTAGACGACCCACTGCTCCCCCTTGGCACACAACACTTTCCCACCCGCGACCAGCCGAAGTGGACAATGCCCGCGGAAAAACCGTGAAGGCCTCCTTACCGGCATCTGATGCCGGTAAGGAGGCCTTCACGGAACTAAAAGCCGGTAAGGGGCCCTTCACGGATCGTGCTTACTGGACGATGAGCGGGACTTCCGGCGAAGGGCCGTCCGACAGCGGGATCTGGTACCGCTGCGTCAGGTACGAAGCGATGCTGTGGAACAGCGGCGCGGCGGAGTGGCCCACCGGCAGCGTCGTGTCCGGCGCGTCCAGCCGGATGCCCACCACGAACCGCGGGTGGTCGGCGGGCAGGATGCCGGCGAAGGTGATGTTGTACAGGTGGTCGCTGTAGGCCTTCGTCCGCGGGTCGACCTGCTGGCCGGTGCCCGTCTTGCCGGAGATCTGGTAGCCCTCGACCGCCGCCGTCGGCGCGGTGCCCTTCTGCAGGCCCTTGCCGTTCTGGGCGACCGCGCGCATCATGTCGCGCACCGTCTTCGCCGTCTGCGGGTTGACCACCTGGACGCTCTTCGGCGCCGGCTCGGGCACCGTCGTGCCGTCCGGGTTGACCTTGGCCTTGACGATCCGCGGTTCGACGCGCAGGCCGTCGTTCGCGATCGCCTGGTACATCCCGGCCATCTGCAGCACGGTCATCGACAGGCCCTGCCCGATCGGCAGGTTGCCGAACGTCGTCGCCGACCACTGGCTGCGCGCCGGCACGACGCCCGGGCTCTCGCCGGGGAGGCCGACGCCGGTGCGCTGGCCGAGACCGAACCGCTTGAGCAGCTCCGAGTAGTGCTCCTCGCCGATCTTCTGGGCGAGCAGCAGCGTCCCGATGTTCGACGACTTGGCGAAGATGCCGGCGGTGGTGAACGTCTGCGTGCCGTGGGTCCAGGCGTCGTGCACCGTCTTGTCGGCCACCTGCAGCGCGCCGGGCACCTGGATCGTCGACTCCGGCGTCGCGATGCCGCCGTCGATCGCCCCGGTGGCGGTGACGACCTTGTTCACCGAGCCCGGCTCGAACGGCGTGGTGACCGCGGGGTTGGCCAGGTCCTCGTTGGTCCAGGTCGACTGGTCGTTGGGGTCGAACGTCTTGTCGTTGGCCAGCGCGTAGACCTCGCTGGTCTTGGCGTCCAGCACGACCACCTGCCCGCCCTTGGCGTGCGACTGCTGGACGTAGTCCGACAGCTGGCGCTGCACCTCGTACTGCAGGTCGGAGTCGACCGTCAGCTCGAGGTCCGAGCCGGGGACCGCGGCCTGCAGGTCGTGCTCGGTGCCCGGGATGACGACGTTGTCGCTGCCGTTCTTGGTGTTGACCATCATCCGGCCCGGCGTGCCCGCCAGATCGTTGTCGCGCAGCAGCTCCAGCCCGACCAGGCCGTGCAGGTTGTGCTTGGAGACGTCCGGGTCGTCGGAGCGCCAGTTCGCGGCGCCGACGATGTTCGAGGCCAGGCTGCCGCCCGGGTACTCGCGCAGCGCCCGCTTTTCCACGCTGATCCAGGCGAAGTGCTTGACGATGTCGGCGGCGATCGACGGCTCGACGTTGTTCACCAGGTAGGTGAAGGACGCCTGCTTGTGGAACAGGTCGAGCAGCTGCTGCTCGCCGATCACGTTCGGCAGCTTGCCCGCGATGTACTTCGCCGCGGCCGCGGTCTCGGAGTCGAAAGTCCGCTCGGTGCCGGGGTTCTTCGCGGCGAAGTCGTCCATGTTCTTGTGCAGCGCCTTGAGGTTCACCGAAAGCGTGCGCACCTCGACGCTGAACGCCAGCTTGGCGCCGTTGCGGTCCACAATGGACCCGCGCTGGGCGGGGATGTCGATGGTCTGGGTGCGCTGCCGCTCGGCCGCGGCGGACAGCGCGCCGGCCTCGAACCACTGCACCTGCACCAGTTTCCCGCCCGCGACGAGGAGCACGGCGACCAGCAGCAGGCGCACGGCGGAGAACCGGGTGCGGTTGCCGCCGTTGCCCCGGCGCGCGGCGGCGCTGCGCGTCCCGGCGGCGTAGGTCCGGCGCGCGCTCCCCGCGGAGCGCGCGCGGACCTGCCCCCGGCTCGAAGCCATCACTGGCCGGCCGCCGGCTGCTGCTGCTCCTCCGCGGGCACGGCGGGCTGGTCACCCTCGATCGGCGCGCCCTGCTGCGACTGCGTGCCCGCGGCGGGCGCGGCCGGCGGCGCGACCGGCACCGCCGGGGTGTCCGCCTTGGCCTTCTTGGGCTCGCCGACGAGCGAGGTCTTGCCGTCCGGGCCGACGACGATCCGCGCCGGGTCGCCACCGGGCACCATGCCCAGCTGCTGGGCCGCGGGGGCCAGCGAAGCGGGCGACTCGGCCTTGGCGACGTCGCGCTGGAGCTGTTCCTTCGTCTCGGCCAGGCTCGCATTGGTGCTGCGCAGCTGCTCGAGCCGGTAGGAGTCGGCGATCGCCTGCGTGGACAGCCACAGCGTGGTGGCCACGCCGACGGCCAGCAGCGCCATCATCATCAGCACGAACGAGGCCCGCGACTTCGGCAGCCGCAGCCTCAGCTTGAGCTTCGGCGCCGGCGTCCCCGGCGCGGCCTTGGGCTCCGGGCGCGGCTCGCGCTCCTTGAGCAGGTCGGCCCGCTGGGCGCGGCGCGCGTAGGCACGCTCGGCCGCGGACGTGCGGCCGCGCGAACCACGCCGGGGCGCGGCCTTGCCCGGCTGGGTGGTCTGCGGGTCCGGCTCGACGGTGGTCGAGGTGCGGGCGGCCTCGCTGCGGCCCCGCGTCGCCGGCGCGGCCCGGCGGCGGGACTTCGTGGGAGCGGTCATCGCGGCTCTCCGATCCTCTCTGCGGCCCGCAACCGCACCGAGGCGGCGCGCGGGTTCCGTTCGATCTCCTCTTCGCCGGCCTTCTCGGCGCCCCGGGTCAGGAGCTTCAGCTCCGGCCCGTGTCCCGGCAGCTCCACCGGAAGTCCTTCCGGGGTGCGGGACTTCGCGAGCTCGGCCAATGCCTGCTTGACGAGCCGGTCCTCCAGCGACTGGTAGGACTCGACGACGATCCGCCCGCCGACCGGCAGCGCGCCCAGCGCGGCCGGCATGGCGCGGCGGAGCACCTCGAGCTCGCCGTTGACCTCGATCCGCAACGCCTGGAAGGTGCGCTTGGCCGGGTGCCCGCCGGTGCGGCGGGTGGCGGCCGGGACGGCGTCGTAGAGCAGTTCGACCAGGCGCCCGCTGGTGGTGAACGGTTCCTGTTCGCGGGCCTTGACGACGCTCTTGACGATCCGCTGCGCGAAGCGCTCCTCGCCGTAGTCCCGCAGGATCCGGATCAGCTCGCCGGGCGCGTAGGTGTTCAGCACGTCGGCGGCGGTGAACCCGGTGGTCGGGTCCATCCGCATGTCCAGCGGGGAGTCCTTCGAGTAGGCGAACCCGCGCTCGGCCCGGTCCAGCTGCATCGAGGAGACGCCGAGATCGAACAGGATGCCGTCGGCCTTGCTGAGTTTCAGCCCTTCGAGCGCCTCGGGAAGCCCGTCGTAGACGGTGTGCACGAAGTCGACGCGGTCACCGTGCCGGGCGAGGCGCTCCGCGGACTTCTCGAGCGCGGCCGGATCGCGGTCCAGCGCGACCAGGTGGAGTCGCGGGAACGCTTCGAGGAGGGCGTCGGAGTGCCCGCCGAGGCCGACGGTCGCGTCCACGAGGACGGCGTCGCGGTCGGCGAACACGGGGGTGAACAGCTCGACGATCCGGCCCAGCAGTACCGGGACGTGCTCGGGTGCCGTCATGGTGTTCCCTCCCCCTTTCTCGCCTGGGCGGCCCGGGGGAAATATGGCGGATGCCGTCAGGTCCCTGTCCGCCCGCTGCGGACCTGGTACCGGGGAAGGTGCACCAGGGCTGTTGAGCGGACAGAGGCCTCACGGCATCCGGGTGGGCTTCCCCCTCGACGCGCGGGCGGCGAACCTCTTCGTCCCCCGACGACGAAGGTGCACCGCGACCGCACGCCTAGAAGACGCCCGGCAGTACTTCCTCTCGAGCCTTCGCGTAGCTGTCTTCGTGTTCCTCCAGGTAGCCCTGCCACGCTTGGGCGTCCCAGATCTCCAGCCTGGTGATCGCCCCGATCACCACGCACTCCTTGCTGAGCCCCGCGTAGCGGCGGAGCTCGGACGCGATCGTGATGCGCCCCTGGCCGTCCGGCCGTTGCTCGTCCGTCCCGGCGAACAGGTAGCGCTGGTAGGCCCGAACCGCCTCGTTCGTGAACGGGGCTTCGGCGACCTTGCGCGCCATCTGCTCGAACTCGGCGCGGGGGAAGACGAAGAGGCAGTGGTCCTGCCCCTTGGTGAGCATCAGCCCGCCGGCCAAGGCGTCGCGGAACTTCGCGGGCAGCGCGAGCCGCCCCTTGTCGTCCAGCTTCGGGGTGTGGGTGCCGAGGAACACGGCCTCCACCTCCCTACCGCACCCGGTGGCGAACCACCGTCTACGGCTCCAGGGCTTCCCTTCCGCCCCACTGGCCACCACCGTACCCCACTTTTCACCACAGTCAACGCGAGAAACCGGCGGCTCACTCCGTCGTGTGGTCCGTTTGCGCAGGTCAACGAGGTGGGGGCAGGTGGGGGCCGTAGTGGGGGGCGGTGGCCAAGATCCCCCTCGGCGGGGGCCGGAGCAACCTCAGCTGTTCCCCATGCGTCCGCATAACGGCCGCGAAGGAACCCTGGGGGCCTCGGGTGGGGCGCCGTGGGGGCCCCGAGTGGGGTCCGGTGGGGACCCCGGGTGGGTCCTCGTGGGGAGGCTGGTGGGGTCCGGTGGGGCCAGCCCGCAAAGCACCGCCCGCTGCCCAAAGGTCTTGAATGAGTCATTCAGGACCTCCGAAGACCTGAATGAGTCATTCAAGACCTTTGGCCGGGCAAGCGAGTTGTCCACAGGTACCTCCAGTGACGGCCAGTAGTCCACAGATTGCGGAATGCACTGTCGGTCGACCCGGGTCAGCGCGACGATCTCCGGGTGAGCAGACAAACCTGGGCACGAGACGCGGAGGCACTCTTCGCGGCGAGCAAACTGGGCGTCATCACCGTGGCGCACCTGGAGTCCCTCGGCGTACCCCAGCGGACGAGTTATCGGCGGTGCCTTCCCGGGCGGCCGTGGCAGAGGCTCCTCCCCGGCGTGGTCCTGCTGCGCACCGGCGAGCCGACACGCCGGCAGCTGCTCGAAGGCGCGCTCCTCTATTGCGGCGAGCAGGCGCTGATCACAGGCTTGGAGTCCTGCCGGCGCCAAGGGCTGCGGCGCCCGGCTCGGCCGGGCGAACCGGTCCACCTCCTCCTGCCTGCCCATCTGAAGACCACCAGCAGCGGGTACGTCCTTGTCGAACGGACGACACGGATGCCCGCCGCGATCCCGGTCGACGGCCTGCCTCTGGTCCCCGTGGTCCGGTCGGTGCTCGACGAATGCCGCCGGTTGACCGACCGCGGGGCGGTCCGGGCCTTGCTGGCCGAGGCCGTGCAGCAGCTGAAGATCGACCCGGTCGATCTCTCGACCGAGCTGGAGAACGGCAGCACCAGGGGTAGCGCTCTGCCACGCTCGGCGCTGCGGGAAATCACTCGCGGCGCACGGTCGGCCGCCGAAGCCGACGCCTTGGCCCTGCCGCGCCGCGCCGGCTTGCCCGAGCCGGTGTGGAACTTCGAACTCCGCGATGAGCGGGGCCGGTACGTCGCCACCCCGGACGCGTGGTGGGACGACGTGGCCCTGGCCTGGGAGATCGACTCGTACGAGTTCCACTTCGAACAGCCCGGGTACGCCGCGACACTCGCTCGCAACAACCGCTACGCCGCAGCCGGTGTCTCAGTAGTGCAGACGGTGCCGAGCAAACTCCGCGCCGACCCCGACGCGGTCATCGCCGAGTTGGTCGCCGCCTATCGTGCCGCGGCGATCCGGCCCCGTCCCCCGGTCCGGCTGGCGTCTTGAATGACTCATTCAGGTCTTCGGAGGTCCTGAATGACTCATTCAAGACGCGGGTCAGTCCTCCGGAGTGAGGAGGGACGCCACGCGGGTCGCCAGGCGGGCGCTGTCCACCGGGGTCACGTTCACCCAGTCCTGCCCACCCCGCCCCGCGGTCTTCGTCGCGCAGTACGCCCCCACATCCGTGTCGAACCACGACAACCCGCCCACCCGCGAAACCCGCCCCGACGGCGCCCGGCGGCTCACGCTGAACGACCCCGCCGAGTACACCGGGCGCGCCTGGATCGCCAGCACCTCCCGCAGCTGAGCCGACGAAGCCGCCGAAGCAGCTCCACGGGACGAGAACACTGGGTCCTCCACCGAGCCAGCCAGCGCCGACGCCGGCAGGCTGACCCCATACCCCGGCCCCGCCGTCAGCTCCGGCAGGACGTCGATGATCGCCGTGCAGAGCTCGGCGTCGCGGATGGCCGCCAGTGCGATCGTCTGCTCCGGCTGGGTCGCCAGCACGCCGCGGCGGCCACGCACCCCCGTCACCGCGCGGAACGGGGCGGAAGCCGTCATGTCCACCATCGCCTCGCACGCGACGAACACCTCCGCCGAGGCGAGCAGCGAGAGGCGCTCCGCCAGGGCGGGCTCCAGCGCGGAGCCGTCGTACAGCCCGCGTTCGGCCAGGTTGTCGTACACCGCCTTGCGGACCTCGGCGCGTTCCTCCTCCGTGCTCCCCACGCTGCGCACGCTCAGCGGCTCCGGCGGGCGGTCGTGGCCGAGGTCGGTCCAGAGGATGTCGAACGCCGAGGCCGAGACGCGGATCAAGCCTGCCCCAGCGGCGGCGCGGCGGGGAACGTCTCGGCCGGGACGTGGCCGCGCAGGGCCGCGTCGCGGGTGCGGAGGACGTCGATCGCCTTCTGGCGGGCAGCCTCCGCCTCGGCGCGGCGGGCCGCCAGCTCGTCGGACAGCCCCGCCATGGCGAGCAGGTTCCCGGACGACGCCGCGTCCCGGATCATCGACGCCGGGTCGTAGTCCACCGGCGGCGGCATGTCGGCGCGGGCCCGCGCCGCCGCGTCCGCCTGCGCGCCGACCGCCCGGCCGACCGACGCCGAGACGGCGGCGGAGTGCGAAAGCCACCCCGCGGCCCGGCCGAGCGCGGCCCGCGCTGCGTCGCCCCCGCCTCCCTGCCATTGCTCCTGCGAAGACGTGATCAGCCCGGCCAGCTCGGCCGTCGATTCCTGCAGCCGTTTCGCCAGCCCGTCCCAGCGCGCGCCCACCTCGCCCGCGGCGACCGGGTCGTTGCCCGCCTCGACCTCCGCGGCCATGGCCTCGTGGCTGTAGGACTCGTACCGCGCGGTGGGGACGGGCGGTTCGGCGTCGGGCACGGCGCACCTCTCGTGGTCAGGGCAGTTTCGGTTCGACCAGCCCGGCCACCGTGCCCGCGCGGCGGCACGCGAGCGGGGTGTCCGAAAAGCCGGTGTTGCTGACGTCGATCTGGACGCTGGCCGCGTCGCCGACCCCGAGCAGCACGGCGCAGGTGCCGTCGGCGGCCTTCTTGTCCATCACCTTCAGCGCGGGGTGGCTGCCGACCGTCGTCTTGGTCGCCGTCTTCTTCGCGACTTCGAGGTCGGCCAGGCCGTCGGTCTCGCTGAGGGTCACGGTGACGCCGAAGGTGCCGGGCACGGTCCAGTCGCACGCGCGGGCGCCCGCGATCTCCTTGGGCTTGCCGGGCACGCTCACCCCGGCGGCCGAGCGGTCCTGGGGAGTGAGCAGCGTGCAGGGGTCCATCGCGGCCAGGCCGGTCCACGCGACGGGCGGCGGCGCGGCCGGGGCGGTGGCGTGCGCCGTGGCGTGCCCGGCGCCCGGCTCGGCGGCCGGTGGCTGCCCGCACCCGGCGGCCAGGACGAGGAGGGCCACGGCCCCCAGCGGTCGGATCCGGTCAGCCACCCGTGCAGTCCACCCCGTCCGCTGCCTGCTCGTCGGCGTGCTGGTACTTCGCCAGCGCCTGCGAGATCCGGTGCTTGAGCGTGTCGAGCTCCTTGCCGAACGCCGTCAGCTGCTGCACGGCCGAGCCCTGGCCGCCGATGCCGTATTCGGCCATGAACTTGCCGAGCTCACCCGCGTACCCGCCGCCGAGCGGGACCGTCCGCCCGAGCACCTTGGCTTCGCGGACCATCTCGCCGACGACATCCTGCAGCTGGCCGAGCTTCGCGTAGGCGTCCGCGGCCAGCTCGGGCGCGACCGCGAAGCCACGCAAGTCGAACGGCGGTTGCGCTCGCACCTCGCTCATAAGCGGATACGCCTCTCGGTAGCCGGGCGACCTCGAAACGCAGCATACGACAGAGCGGGGCGTCAGCGGGAGCACCCAGAATCGGGTGACAACACACCCGATCGGGGTATCGTCCCTGCTTGCGCAGTGTCATCAACCGCAGTACCGGGCGTGCTTTCCCCGGGTTCGCGGGGTTCCGGCCCCTGGTTCGCCCGGGTTTGACACACTGGGTGGAAGGCTGGTCGCTGCGCGCGGACAGCAGCGATGGGGGCTTCGGCCCGGCGGTGCGCACAGTGCGCGCGGCCACGCGCCACCAGGAGGTCGAGTGACGTCGAGAATCCAGTCTGCGGCGCCCGGATCGGGCGAGCAGGCATCCGGACGGCCGCCTTATCCGGCGGAGTCCACGGGCAACGGCCGCCCCGCCGGCCGCCCCGGCAGAGTGTCACTGGACGAGCTCCACGAAACCGCCCGGCGGATCGCCGCGAACGTGGAACGCGTGCTGGTCGGCAAGCCCGACGTCATCCGGATCGCGCTGGTCACCCTGCTAGCCGAGGGCCACCTCCTGGTCGAAGACGTGCCCGGCGTCGGGAAGACGTCGCTGGCCAAGGCGCTCGCCCGGTCGATCGACTGCACGGTCAGCCGCATCCAGTTCACCCCGGACCTGCTGCCCAGCGACGTCACCGGCGTCTCCATCTACAACCGCCAGTCCGGCGAGTTCGACTTCCGCCCCGGCCCGGTGTTCGCGAACATCGTGGTGGGCGACGAGATCAACCGCGCCTCGCCGAAGACGCAGTCGGCGCTGCTGGAGTGCATGGAAGAGCACCAGGTCACCGTCGACACCTCGACCTACCACCTCGAGCAGCCGTTCATGGTGATCGCCACCCAGAACCCGATCGAGATGGAAGGCACCTACGCCCTCCCCGAGGCCCAGCGCGACCGGTTCACCGCGCGCGTCTCCATCGGCTACCCCGACCAGCAGGCCGAGCTCGCGATGGTCGACGAGCACGCCGGCCACAACCCCCTCGAAGAGCTGCAGCCGGTGTCCGACGGCGAGACCGTGCACCGCCTGATCGAGACGGTCCGCCACGTGCACATGGCGCCGGAGGTCCGCCGGTACGCCGTCGACGTCGTCGCGGCCACCCGGCAGGTCCCGGAGATCCGGCTCGGTGCGTCCCCGCGGGCGACGCTGCACCTCGTCCGCGCGGCGCGGGCGCAGGCGGCGCTGTCGGGCCGCGACTACGTCGTGCCGGACGACCTGCACACGGTCGCGGTCCCCGTCCTGGCGCACCGCCTGGTGCTGACCACCGAGGCCCACGCGGCGCGGCGGTCGGCGACCGACGTCGTGCGCGCGGTGCTGCACCGGGTGCCGGTGCCGCAGGGCTCCCGGCCCTAGCTGTGACATCTGGGGCTCCGCCCCAGGTCGGGGGCTCCGCCACCCGAACCCCCGAAAAATTGTCCGGCGCGAAGGGGAAGAGAACGGCATGCTGCGTGCCCTGTCCGGCCTGACCACCCGCGGCCGCTGCCTCCTGGCCGCGGGGATCGCGGCCGCGGTGTGCTCGTTCGTGCTCAACGAGCGCGACCTGCTGCGCGTGGCGGTGTTCGTGGTGGCGCTGCCGCTGCTGGTCGCCGCGTTCATCTCGGCGACGCGGCTGCGCATCGGCGCCACCCGCGCGCTGCACCCGCAGCGGGTCGCGGTCGGCGGCAACGGCGAGGTGCAGCTGGAGCTGTGGCGCAGCGGACGGCTGCCGGCCGGCGAGATCCTCCTCGAGGACGGCGTGCCGTACGCGCTGGGTTCGCGGCCGCGGTTCGTCGTCGAGCGGCTCCCGCACGACCGCCGGGTTTCGCTGCGCTACCCGCTGCAGCCGGTGCTGCGCGGGATCCAGCAGGTCGGGCCGCTGCGCGCGACCATCACCGACCCCTTCGGGCTGTGCGAGTTCGAGCGCGAGCTGATCGGGCACTCGCGGCTGGTCGTCGTGCCGCGAGTGGTTCCGCTGTGGGGCCTGCCCAGCGGCGCCGGGATCGGCGTCGGCGACGACGGCACCGTCCGGCTGCACGCCGGGCAGGGCGAGGCCGACGTGATCGTCCGCCAGTACCGGCAGGGCGACGACCTGCGGAAGGTGCACTGGCGCTCGACCGCGCGCCGCGACGAGATCATGGTGCGCGTCGAAGAACGGCCGTGGCGCGGCGGCACCACCGTGCTGCTCGACCACCGCGCCGCCGCGCACCACGGCAGCGGCCCGGCCGCCAGCCTGGAGTGGGCGGTGTCGTTCACCGCGTCGGCCGCGCTGCACCTGCGCCGGTCCGGGCACCGCGTCCGGCTGGTCAGCGAGCACGGGATCACCCTCGCCGACACCCCGGGCGAAGGCGGCGACCACTACGACAACGTCCTGCTCGACGCGCTGGCCGCGCTGCAGCCCGCCCACCAGCGGGACATCACGCTGGCCGGCGACCCCGGCGAAGGCCAGGAGCTGATCGCCGTGCTCGGCACGGTCAGCACCGAAGCCGTCCACCAGCTGACCCAGTACCGCCCGCGCGGCATCCGCAGCCTCGCCGTCCTGCTCGACACCCCCACGTGGTCGGCCGGCGTGACCGCGCCCGAGCAGCGCGCGGCCGCCACCGAGGACTCGGCCGCGCTGCTGCGCGCGTCGGGCTGGGGCGTCGTGGTCGCCGGGCCGGGCTCGCCGATGCCGCAGGTGTGGGCCGAGCTCAGCCGCAGCGGCGCCCGCGGCCACACCCTGATCGGCGGTCAGCGATGAGCACTTCCGCACCCCCGCGCCCGGCGCACCGCCCGCCGTCCCAGCACCCGCTGTCGGCCTGGCGGAGCAGCCTGCTCGCCCCGGCCGCGGCCGGCATCGCGACGCTCTGCGCGGCGACGTCGGTGACGAGCGTCGTGGCCGGCCTGGCGTGGTTCGGCTACCTGTTCGTCGCGGTCCTGCTGATCGGCGCGACCGGGCTGGCGCTGCGCTCGCTGCAGGTGCCGACCGTCCTGGTCGGCCTCGGCCAGCTGCTGGTGCTGCTGTTCCTGATCACCGGCGCGTTCACCACGAACGGGATCCTGCAGGTGATCCCCGGCCCGGACGCGTTCGAAGAGATCGGCACGACGCTTTCGGCGGCCGCCGAACAGATCCGGACCGGGCTGCCGCCGGTCGAGGGCAGCCAGCCGATCCTGTGCCTGGTGACGATCCTGATCGGCCTGGTCGCCGTCCTGGTCGACACGCTGACGGTGGCCGCCGCGGCGCCGGCCGCGACCGGGCTCGTGCTGCTCTGCGTCTACGCGGTGCCGGCCGCGTTGAGCGAGGAAATGCTGCCCTGGTGGACGTTCCTGCTCGGCGGGGCGGCGTTCGCCGGCCTGCTGGCGGTCGACGGCAACCACCGGCACCGGCGCTGGCGGACCCGGGAAGCGCCGGGCCGCAGTGGCAAGCAGGGCGTGCTCTCCGCGCCGGTCGCGGTCGTCAGCGCGGCGATCGTGCTCGGCCTGTTCGGCGGCGCGATCACGTGGGTCGGCACGGTCGGGCGCATCCCGTTCGGGGCCAGCGGGAACGGTGCCGGCGCGGGCTCGGGCGGGTTCGGCATCCAGCCGTTCACCGAGCTGCGCGGGATGCTCGACCAGGGGTCCAACCGCGAGCTGTTCAAGGTCCGCGGCCTCGGCACCGACCGGCGGCTGCTGCGGGCGATGACGCTCGACACCTTCTACCCCAACAAGGGCTGGGGCCTGCACGACGAAGGCCGTTCGCAGCAGGGCGTCCCGGTCGGGCCGCAGCTGCCGCCCGCGCCGGGCGACGACGGCAGCGGCGCCGCGCGGAAGATCGACGTCGAGCCGGCGAGCTGGCGGGACAACTGGCTGCCGGTGTACGGCGCGCCGCGGGTGATCGACGGCTCGGGCAACGGCTACCTCTACGACCAGGTCAGCGGCACGGTGTTCACCACGCGCAGCGAGACTCCGCCGTCGTACACCGAATACGCGTCGCTGAAGGAACCGACGGCGGCCGAGCTGCGCGTGACCCCGCGCGTCGACGACCTGCCCCCGCGCTACACCGAACTCGACCGGGTCGACGACCGCGTCCGGGCGAAGACCGAGCAGCTGATCGCCGGGGCGTCGAACGACTTCGACCGCGCGTCGGCGATCTGGCGGTACTTCACGGCGCAGAACGGCTTCGTCTACGACACGAAGACCGCGCCGGCCAACGACGCGGACGCGCTGGCGGACTTCATCCTCAACGGCAAGCGCGGCTTCTGCGAGCAGTTCGCGTCGGCGATGGCCGTGATGCTGCGGGTGGCGGGCATCCCGTCGCGGGTGGCGATCGGCTTCACCCCCGGCGTCCAGGTCAACGACTACCTGTCGATCAGCACGCAGGACGCGCACGCGTGGGTGGAGGCGTACTTCGGCGACAAGGGCTGGGTGACGTTCGACCCGACCCCGCTGTCCGACGGCCGCGGCATCACACCGCCGTACCTGCAGGCCGGCCCGCAGGGCGGCAACCAGCCCGACGACACCCAGGTGGCGCCGAGCACGGTCCAGTCGAGCGCGGCGCCGACCGGCGTCCCGCGCGACACCGGGCAGAACCTGCCGACGCAGGGCCCGGAGCAGACCGACTCGGGCACGCCGGGCTGGGCCTGGGTGCTGGTGGCGGTGCTGCTCACGCTGGCGGTGCTGACGACGATGCAGGTGATCCTCGCGGGCCTGCTCTACCGGAGACGACCGGAAGCCGAGCCGGAGACCGTGCCGGCGCTGACCGGGTTCCGCGCGGTGCTGAAGAACTGGATGCCGCTCATCACCACCGCGCTGTGGGTGGCGGTGCTCGGTGTGCTGTCGTGGCTGGTGGCCTGGTGGTTCAGCCTGGTGGTCGTGCTACTGCTGGCGGGCCTGCTCGGCCCCTCGGCGGCGCGCGACGTCGGCCGGCGGCGGCGGCTGCAGGAGATCGTCGGCCACCGCCCGGGCGCGGCGGACGCGGCCTGGTCCGAGCTGCGCGCCGAATGCGCCGACCGCGGGCTCCCTATCCCCCCGAGCGACACGGTCCGCGTGGCCGGCCAGAAGCTGGCCGCGAAGCACCACTTGGACGACGAGGGGCGCGAAGGCCTCCGCACGGTCATCGGCGTGGTGGAGCGGTCCTGGTACGGCGGCGAGGGCGAAGGCGACCCGCGGCTGCCGGCGGCGTTCGACCACCTGCGGCGGAGCCTGCACCGCAACGCGCCGCTGTCCTGGAAGGGACGGCTCTTCCCGAAGTCCCTGTTCCGCAACCGGGACTGAGGGACCCGGCTACCTGAAGTGTCAGGGTCCCGGCAAAGTCGGGTCGGTACGGTCCCCGCACCGCTGCGCCGGCGTCTTGAATGACTCATTCAGGACCTCCGAAGACCTGAATGAGTCATTCAAGACGTGGGGCGAGCGGGTCACCGGCGGCGGGGTGGCCTGGCCACGCGACTTTGCCGGGCCCCGGCGCGGTTGCCAGCTCACCCGATCGGGGGTCACCCGCTGTCACAGCTGCGGGTGACCCGCCGAGCAAGGTCGGAGAGCACACAAGAAGATCCGCGTCCTGCCTGGTGGCGGGACGCGGATCTCGTGGTCTTGCGGCGCTACTGCTCTTCGAAGCGCTGGCGGAAGCGCTCTTCCATCCGCTGGGTGAAGGAACTGCGACGCCCTGGTTGCTTGCCACCCCGGGAGCCCGATCCACCGCCCTTGCCGTCTCCGTCGGCGGCGTGCCGAATCGATGTGACGGCCAACATGACCCCGAAGAACATCACGAGGAACCCGAGCACGCTGATCAGCGGGATGTCGGCCACCCGGAACTGCGGCACCACCACGCCCAGCACCAGCAGGGCCACGCCCACTACGAACAGGGCGATGCCCTGAATACGCCGTCGGCGAGCGGGGCGACGCAACCGGGTGCCACGCACCGTGGATGCGAACTTGGGGTCCTCGGCATAGAGCTCGCGCTCGATTTGATCGAGCAGCCGCTGCTCATGCTCGGAGAGTGGCATCTTTCCTCCTCCGGCACAGCTGTCGCGGGCGCCGGGCCGCGCAACGTCCTGGACCCAACAGCCAACCCCAGGCGGGGTGGCACTGTCCAGGATACGAGGCCCGCGCCCGCACGACTACCCGATCCCGCATCCAGAAGGGATCGAATTGGGCTAAATCCCGCCCGGCGGGCGTTGCGGACGGTCACCGTGGCCCATTGTGACCGGTTGACGGCCTGCGCGGCGATGTGGGGGACGATGGACGAGCGGAAGATCACCTTCCGTACACACCCGGTAGAGGGGGTCCGGTGGGCCGTCTCGCGGCGGGTGGGATGCGGTCGCCACCGGGTGACGGGAGTCGCCGCACTGCGCACGCCGGGTGCGGATCAACGGCCGACAAGTGGGCGGGCGCAACCGCCGCAGGACGTCAGCGAACAGGCTGCCCGGGGCCCTCGTGCTTCGCGATGCCAAGACCGCCGGCCGACCAGCGGACAGCCAACCGCACTCGGTCACCCGCGTGACTCCTCCACCAGCACCCTCACCGATCCCGCGGCGCCAGCAGCGACGCCGGCCGCACGGCCGCCGACCCGAACTTCGACCTCGCCACGTCCGCCGCCACCTCCGCGTCGCGCCAGCGTGGGGCCGGTGAGTCGAACACCAGCTGCTCCCCCACCTCCCCCGTGTCCAGCCCCTCCACCCGGACCCCGATCAGCCGGACCGCGCCCGTCGGCGCGTGCTCCGCCAGCAGCGCCACCGCCACCGCGTGGATCTCCCGCGCCACATCCGTCGCCGACATCAGCGTGCGGGCGCGCGTGATCGTCCGGAAATCCGCGAACCGCACCTTGATCGAGACCGTCCGCCCGCGGACGCCCCGCGCCCGCAGCGTCGCCCCCACCCGGGACGCCAAGCGCAGCAGCTCCAGGCCCAGCTCGGCGCGGTCGTGGCGGTCGACGTCGAAGGTGTGCTCGGCGCCGATCGACTTTTCCGGGGAGTCGACCACCACCGAGCGCTCGTCGACGCCGTGCGCCAGCCGGTACAGGTGCTCGCCGACCGCCGTTCCCAAGGACTTCTTCAAGCGCTCCGGGGGAAACGCCGCCACGTCCGCGATCGTGTCGAGGCCGAGACGCCTCAGGTGTTCTTCGGTCCGGGCGCCGACGCCCCACAAGGCCGAGACCGGCAGCGGGTGCAGGAAGTCCAGGGTCTCCGCCGCGGGGACGACGACCATGCCGTCCGGCTTCGCCATGCCCGAAGCGAGCTTCGCCACGAACTTGACCTTCGCCACCCCGACCGAGCAGGTGATCCCGTGCTCGGCCGCGACCCGCGCGCGGATCTGCGCGCCCAGCGAAGCCGGCGTAGCGCCCAGGCGGCGCAGCGCCCCGCTGACGTCCAGGAACGCCTCGTCCAGGCTCAGCGGCTCGACCAGCGGTGTCAGCTCGCGGAAGATCCCCATCACCCCGCGCGAGACCTCGCCGTAGAGGCCCGAGGTCGGCGGGATGTTGATCAGGTGCGGGCAGAGCCGCTTGGCGGTCGAGAACGGCATCGCCGACCGGACGCCGAACTTGCGCGCCGGGTAGTTCGCCGCCGCCACGACCGCGCGGGGGCCGCCGCCCGAGACCACGACCGGTTTGTCCGCCAGCTCGGGGCGGGTGCGCAGCTCGACCGACACGAAGAACGCGTCCATGTCGACGTGCAGCAGCCCGCAGCCGGCGTCGTCCGGCACCGGCTCTCCCGGCCGGACGCGGAACCGGGCCATCCCGCCCGGCAGTTCAGCATTTCGCCCCACGCCGGCCGACGCTACCGGCCACCACCGACAATTCCGGGAACCCGCCGGTCAGGCCGGGGGCCGCGCCACGGCGTGCAGGCGGCCCGCGATCTCGCGCAGCGCCGGGGTGGCCGCCGCCGCGCGCTCGAAGTCCGCCAGTTCCTCCTCGCGAACGTCGCCGGGCACCAGGTCCGAGATCACCCGGTCGCCCTGCAGCAGCGTCACGTCCAGGCCGGCCGCCTCGAGCCCGGCGCGCAGGCCGTCCGCGGAGAACCGGCGCAGCACCGTGTCACCCGCGACGACCCCGTCCGCGCTCTCGAGCAGCTGCCGGGCCTCGCCGACGCGGCCGGCCAGCGCCCGGTGCAGGACCGCCGCGTGGCGGTTGGCCACCAGCACCGACACCGCGCCGCCCGGCGCGACCGCCGTGGCCAGCGCCGCCAGCACCGCCGCCGGGTCGTCGACGATCTCCAGCAGGCCGTGCGCCAGCACCAGGTCGGCCGAGCCGGCCTCGACGTGCCTGCCCAGCGCGTCGGAGTCGTCCGCGATCACCGTGATCAGGTCGGAGACGCCCTCTTCCTCGGCGCGCCGCTGCAGCGTGGCCAGCGCGTTCGGGCTCGGCTCGACGACCGTCACCCGGCAGCCCGCCGCCGCGAACGGCACCGCCCAGCCGCCGCTGCCGCCGCCCACGTCGACGACGCGGGGGTGCTCGACGCCCCGGGCGCGGGCGGCCTTCAGCTCGGCCTCGAGCACCCGGCGGACGGCGCCCGAACCCCGGGCGGCCACGGTCTCCGTCTTCATGCCGCACAGGGTAGTGCCCGCCCCCGCCCGCCTCCCCGGCTCCTCCCTTCGAGTGAACGGCCCTTGCCCGACGGCGCGCCTCGCCCGCACCCGTAGGCTGGTCGTCGTGCACACGGTCGCCGTACTCAGCCTCAAGGGAGGCGTCGGCAAGACGACGGTCGCTCTCGGTATCGCGTCCGCCGCCTTGCGTAGGGGCACGCGGACGCTGGTGGTCGACCTCGACCCGCAGGGCAACGCCACCACCTCGCTCGACCCGCCGTTCACCGACGCGACCCTCGCGGACGTGCTCGAGACCCCGACCCGGGAGATGCTCGAACGCGCGATCGCGCCCAGCGTCTGGAGCGAGGACGTCGACGTCCTCGTCGGCTCCGAAGACCTGGAGCTGCTCAACGACCCCGAGGCCGACAGCGAGCGGCTCGCGAACTTCTCCCGCGCGCTCGACGAGCTGCACCGCGAGCCGCTGGGCGAGCTGCCCTACGAGCTGGTGATCCTGGACTGCCCGCCGTCGCTGGGCCGGCTGACGAAATCGGCGCTGGTCGCCGCGGACAGCGCGCTCATCGTGACCGAGCCCACGATGTACGCCGTCGCCGGCGCGCACCGGGCGCTGGAGGCGATCGAGAAGATCAGCAAGGACCTCAACCCCCGGCTGCGCCCGATCGGCGTGCTGGTGAACAAGCTGCGCGTGCGGTCCTACGAGCACCAGTACCGGATCGCCGAGCTGCGCGAGAACTTCGGTTCGCTGGTGATGCCGACGGCGATCACCGACCGCCTCGCGGTGCAGCAGGCCCAGGGCGCGTGCAGCCCGATCCACGAATGGCACTCCCCCGGTGCCCAGGAGATCGCGCTGACGTTCAACATGGTGTTGGCGAAGATCCTGCGCTCGAACCGGGCGGGCCGGCACCGCGTCGCCGGCGAGGAGCCCGAGGGGCCGGACTGGCCCGAAGGCCCGGCACCGGAGACGCCCGAGGCACCGGCCGAGGTGTCCGAATCGGCGGGGTGAGCCGTGCCCGAAGGTGACACCGTCTACCTCGTCGGGAAGCGCTTCGACCGGGCCCTGGCCGGGAAGACGTTGCTGCGCGGGGAGTTCCGCGTGCCCCAGCTGGCCACTGTGGACCTCGCCGGACGCGAGGTGCTCGGCGTCGGCACGGTCGGCAAGCACCTCTTCACGCGCTTCTCCGGTGATCTGACGCTCCACTCGCACCTGATGATGGACGGCATGTGGGACGTCTACCCGGCCGGCGGGAAGTGGCGGCGCCCCGGGCACCACGCCCGCGTGCTGCTCACCGCCGCCGACGTCCAGGTGATCGGCTTCCGCGTGCACGACCTCAAACTCGTTGCCACGCCGAAGGAACACGACCTCGTCGCCCACCTCGGCCCGGACCTGCTCGATCCACAGTGGTCGGCCGGGCACGCGGAGCGCGCGGTCGCGAACCTGACCGCCGATCCGGACCGCGAACTCGGGCTCGCGCTGCTCGACCAGCGGATCATGGCCGGCGTCGGGAACCTCTACAAGTGCGAGATCGCCTTCCTGCTCGGCGTCACGCCGTGGGTTCCGGTGTCCGAAGTGGACGCCACGACGACGGTCGCGCTGGCGCGCAAGCTGTTGCTGGCCAACGCCCGCTCCGGCCGCTTCGACCAGAGCACCACCGGCCACCTCGACCGCAACCGGAAGAACTGGGTCTACGAGCGCACCCGCCAGGGCTGCTTCCGCTGCGGCGGACGGCTCCTGGTCCGCCAGCAGGGCCACGACGTCCAGCGGCGCCCGACCTGGTTCTGCCCGAAGGACCAGGCCGGGCCGTACCCGCCGCAGTAGACTCGGGCCCGTGACGACGTTCAAGCTCCCGCTCTACGGGACCGACACCGAACGCGGCGACCTCGCTCCCTGAGCCGCGCCCGGCACTCCGTCACCCACCCCACCCGCTCAGGGAGCTTCGTCATGCCCGAAATCCTGACCGGGCCGGCGTTGCGCGCCTTCGCGCACGCGCTGCCCAAGGTCGAACTGCACGTCCACCTGGTCGGCTCGGCGAGCCTGCCGACCGTCCTCGAACTGGCCCGGCGGCGCCCGGCCGCCGGCGTCCCCACCGACGAGCGCGAGCTCGCGGAGTTCTTCACCTTCCGCGACTTCGCCCACTTCCTCACCGTCTACCTCGCGGTCACGTCGCTGGTGCGCGACCGCCACGACGTCCGCACGCTGGTGACCGGGCTGGCCGCCGACCTCGCCGCGCAGAACTGCCGCTACGCCGAGGTCACCGTGACGCCGTACAACCACGTGCTCGACGGCGTGCCCGGCGACGAACTCCTGGCCGGGCTGGAGACCGGCCGGGCCCGCGCCGCCGAACTGGGCGTGGAACTGGCCTGGTGCTTCGACATTCCGGGCGAAAAGGGCGTGCGCGCCGGACGGGAGACGCTCGTGTTCGCGCTGCGCGAACGCCCCGAAGGCTTGGTGTCCTTCGGGCTCGGCGGCCCCGAACTCGGGGTGGGCCGCGCACAGTTCGAGCCGTTCTTCACGCGGGCGCGGGAAGCCGGGCTGCACAGCGTCCCGCACGCGGGCGAAACCACCGGCCCGGCCACGATCTGGTCCGCGCTGCACGACCTCGGCGCCGAGCGGATCGGCCACGGCACCAGCTGCGTGGCCGACCCGGCGCTGCTGGAACACCTTGCGGCGCACCGGATCCCGCTCGAGGTGTGCCCGACGTCGAACGTGCGGACCGGGCAGGTCGGCAGTGTCGCCGCGCACCCGGTGCGGCGCATGCTCGACCACGGCGTCGTCGTCACGCTCAACACCGACGACCCACCGATGTTCGGCGCCACGCTGACCGGCGAGTACGTCGCCGTCGCCGAAGCGCTCGGGCTCACCGCGGCCGAACTGGCCCGGCTCGCGGAGAACGCCGTGGCCGCGTCCTTCCTCGACGAGCGGCGCAAAGCCGGTCTGCGGAGTGAGATCGCGAAAATGACATTGCCGGACCCCGGGAACTTCGCCTAGCGTGGCAGTACACGAGAGAGGAGGTGGTCCAAAGTTGTATTCCAACAGGACTCGTGAGGTGGCTGTCCGCTAGCGGATGGCACGTGGAGGACTTTGAGCAGCGCTACAGCTGAGCCACCTTCTGGCTCATCGCCTGCTCCACGTGATGCCTGATAGCGAATACCAGGCAGTCACCGTGCCCCCGGGGTTCCCGAGCACCAGTCCGGCTCGGGCTCAAGCGTTTGACGGCGCTTGAGAGACACCCCGGGGGTTCCTTACATTGCTCATCTGTGCAGGTCATGCCACCCGGCGTCGCAGGACGACCGTCCGGCGATCAGCGTTTCGCCGTTCTGTCCCCCGGACGGCTGAAGGTCGCTAGCCTGGACGCATGCTCAGGCCCGACTACCCGATCACCACGGATCGGCTGCTCCTGCGCCCGTTCACGCCCGGCGACCTCGACGCGCTGAACTCCTTCCAGTCCCGCGCCGACGTCGCCCGTTACCTCTACTGGGGCCCGCGCAGCCGCGCCGAATCGGCCGCCGCGCTGGCGAAGCGCGTCCACAGCTCGACGCTGACGAAAGAAGGGCAATTCCTGGCCGTGGCGGTCGAACTGGCCGCGACCGGGCAGCTGATCGGCGACCTGAACCTCGAGTGGCTCAGCAGCGAGCACCGCCAGGGCGAGATCGGGTTCGTCTTCCACCCGGACCACCACGGCAAGGGCCTGGCCGCGGAAGCCACCACGGAACTGCTCCGGCTGGGCTTCGAAGACCTGGGGCTGCACCGCGTGATCGGCCGGTGCGACGGCCGCAACACCGCCTCCGCCGCGCTGATGGAACGCCTCGGGATGCGCCGGGAAGCGCACCTGAAGGAAAACGAGATCGTCAAGGGCGAGTGGACCGACGAGCTGATCTACGCGATGCTCGAAGACGAGTGGAAGGACCTCCGGGCCGCCGGCGCGTAGTGGCCGCTTTCACGTGAAAGTGGCGCTCCGGTCGCGGGCCGCCGGCGGTTTGGCAGCATGGGGGCGTGTTCTTCGACAAGATCGTGCGCCCGGCGCTGTACCGGCTGTCCTACCACGACCCCGAGCTGGTGCACGAGCGCACGATCGGCGTCCTCGCGCGGCTCGGCAAGGTCGCGCCCGCGCTCGGCGGCGCCCTGCGCGTCGACGACCCGGTGACGGTGCTGGGCCTGCGCTTCCCCAACCGCGTCGGCCTGGCCGCCGGGATGGACAAGAACGGCCGCGCGCTGCCCGCGTGGGCCGCGCTGGGTTTCGGGTTCGTCGAGGTCGGCACGGTGACGCGGCTGGCGCAGCCGGGCAACCCGAAGCCGCGGCTGTTCAGCCTCCCCGCGAGCGACGCGGTGATCAACCGCATGGGCTTCAACAACGACGGCGCCGAAGCACTCGCGGCCAAGCTGGCCCGCGACGGCAAACCCGGTGTCCCGCTGGGGATCAGCATCGGCAAGTCGAAGGTCACGCCGCTCGAAGACGCCGTCGAGGACTACCGGTTCTCGCTGCGGGCGCTGTACCCGTACGCGGACTACTTCGCGATCAACGTCAGCTCCCCGAACACGCCGGGGCTGCGGCAGCTGCAGGACCGCGCCGCGCTCGCCGAGCTGCTCGGCGAGCTGCGGTCGACGTCCGCGGAGCTGGCCGGTGCGGGCACGCCGACGCCGCTGCTGGTGAAGGTCGCGCCCGACCTGACCGACGACGCGCTGGGCGAACTCCTGGAGGTCGCGGTCGAGCACGGCGTCGCCGGGATCATCGCGACGAACACGACGCTGTCCCGCGACGGCATCGCGGCCGCGGAGAGCGGCCTGGCCGGACAGGCGGGAGGGCTGTCCGGCCGGCCACTGACCGCCCGCGCGGCCGAGGTCGTGCGGTTCGTGCACGAGCACACCGGCGGGAACCTGCCGATCATCGGCGTCGGCGGCGTCCTGGGCCCGGACGACGCGATCCGGCTGGTGGACGCCGGTGCGTCGCTCGTGCAGCTCTACACGGGGTTCGCGCTGCACGGGCCGGGCCTGGTGCGCCGCGTCAGCCGGGGGCTCGCAAACCGGCGGTAGAGGCGAACCGGACGTACCCGCGCCAGGACTCGTAGCGGTCCAGCCGGGGCCCGTCGGCGGCCAGGCAGCGGACGGCGAGCGGGGCGGTGCCGTCGTCCAGCTCGACGCGGTCGAGCACGAAGGGTTCCTTGAGGGCGGCGGCGAACCGTTCGAAGGCGGCCGGGGACAGCCGCCAGCGTTCGCCGTCGAGCACGGCGCCGCCCGCCAGCACGCCGGGCTGCGGCGGCTCGGTGGGCAGGAGCACCATCCGGTAGCCCTCGATGGTCCGGACCGGTCCGCCGAACCGGGCGCCCAGCGCGGTCAGCTCCGCGTTGAGCGGCTGCCCGCGCAGGTGCGCGCCGAACACGACGATGTCCTCGCCCGGCTCGGGGTACGGCGTCATCGGCTCGTCCGTGCAGACGGTCGCCAGGTCGAGGGCGATCTGGTCCTCGAACGCCCGCGTCAGGAAGGTGACGCCGAAGGGGCGGCGGTCGCCCGGCAGCACCGGGACGGACACCGAGGCCACGTCGAGGAGGTTCGCGAACGCCGTGCAGGCGGCCAGGCGGTGGCCCACGCCGGCCGGGTCGGCCAGCGCTTCGGCGATCCCGGGGTGCTCCGGCACGGTGGGCACGACGAGGGCGTCGAACCCGTCGAACCCGGGCTCCCGCGCGGAGACCGGGGTGAGCACGGCCCCCGCCGCCGTCAGCCGGGCGACGACGGTCTCGAGCGCCAGGCCCGCCGCTTCGCCGAGGGGCAGGTCGGCCGGGTAGCCGAGCCGCGGGTGCTCGCCGGCCCCGAGGCGGACGTCGGCGGGCCAGGACCGCTCGCCACCGGTCATCAGGGTGAGGGCGCGGTGGGCGGCGACCAGGCCGTTGGAGTACACGGAGATACCGTCGGCGGCGGGCAGCAGGCCGCGCGTCGGCTTCACGGCGGCGACGGCGTTCAGCGCCGCGGGGACGGCTCCCCCGGTGCTCAGTGCCAGGTCGACGATGCCCAGCGCGACGGCGACGGCCGCGCCGTTCCCGCCGGCCTTGGTGCGGTCCCAGGCGCCGGAAACCATGGCGGCCCCGGTCTTGCCGAGCACGATGGAACCCGCTGCGGTGAGCCGGGCGACGACCGCTGCGCTGGTTTCCGGGACGCCGTGCCCGGACGGCTGCCCGGCGACGTCGATCAGGTCCGGCACGGCGAGGACGGTGCCCGCCAGCGGCAGGGTTTCCCCGGCTTTGACCCGCTCGTCGACGGCCTTGGCGTCGACGAGGACGTCTTCGACGGCCCGGAGGGTGGTCCAGATCTCGGGGCGGCCGGCTTCGGAGATGCGCTCGAAGGCGGCGATGACGCGGTGCGATGCGGTGGGCGGGGTGACCGGGACGGGGTCCGGGTCCGGCGGGAGCGTGTTCACGGGGCGTCCTTTCCTCGGCGGGTCGAGAAAGTCCACTGTGTACGGTCGGCGCCGGCGAACCTCAGTCCACGGCGGGCCTCCCGGCGAGTGACACCTCTGCATGCATGACAGAAACGTTAGATCGCGGACGTTTCCGTCGCGATCAGTTTCCGATTACGCGCTTGTTTCGGCACCAAGAGGTGAACAGGGGGCGACGCCGGGGTGAAACGCACGATCACGCACGCGGGGTGACAACGGGGCCGGATGGCGGGATCGCGGCCCTCGGATGGCCGAGCCGGGTACCCGGATGGCGCAACGAAGCCGGATTTCGCGTGAGGGAGCGGAAATCGCGGGACTCGACCCGCGGCACGACGGAATCGGACGGTCAGGACAGCTCGCGCAGCGCCATCGCCAGCCCCGCCAGGCGGTCCGTCGCGTCGGTGAGGTCCTGCTTCGACGTCACCAAGCCGTCGCTGGACGCGGCGACCGTGTGGCCCGCCGCGGCGACCAGGCCGCGGTAGCCCTCGATGCCGTCGTCGAGCTGTTCGCGGAGCTTGCCGACCGCGGCGTCCAGCGCGGCCTTCTCGCGCGCCGGCGCGGAGTCGCGGCCGCGCTCGATCGCCTGGATGCGGGCGGCCAGGCCGCGCAGTGCCGCGGCCGCGTCGCTCGCTGTCTGCCGGGCGTCCGCGACCGACACCTCGGCCACCGGGACCGTGCCCACCGGGGACGGCACCGAAAGCTGGCGCAGCAGCTCGCCCAGCGACGCCTCGCACTCGGCGAGCCGTTCCATGGGTTCGCGAGCCGCCGAGCGGGCGGGTGGCAGCGGCGGCGGTCCGGCCGGCGCCGCCGGGATCGGCGTGCGCTTCAGCTCACGCAGCTTGAGGCCGGACCGGACGCTGAACGTACCGAAGATGACGACCCCGGCGAACGCCGTGATCGCCTGCGGCATCATCGCGGCACCGGTGGGGCTGATCCAGCCCACGGCGGCCGCCACGGTGACGACGCCGCACAGGATCGTGAGGAGGATCCACAGCGTCAGGGCTTTCGCCGTCCGGCGCTTGCGGCGTTCGAGCTTCGCGGCCGGGTGGTTCCAGCGGTCCCACTTGGCCCTGGCCTCGGCGAACGCCGGGACCTGGCTGGCCATCGACGAGAGCGAGGCCGTCATGTCCGGCCGCCGCACGGGTGGCCGTTGCAGCGGGTTGGGGCGCGGGGACTTCCCGCCGGCCTGCTCGGCCGGCGGGAAGTACTTCTGCACCTTCTGGAGCTTCTCCTGGGCGCGCACGGCGTAGTCGGGCAGCTTCTCGATGTGCTTCTCCAGCTTGGCGCTCAGTTCGCCGAAGTCGCGCCGCCTGCCCTGCTGCCCCATGCTCGCCCCTTAGCCCTGCCGGCCGCGTCAGGCCGGGTTCTTGCCCTGTTCGGCCTGGACGCGCGCCTGGATCTCGCGCTGGATGTCGGCCGAGCTGCTCGCCGGCTTCTGGGCCGCCGCGCCGCCGTCGGTCACCTGCGCGACCGAGTCACCGTGCATCGACGCGCGGATCTGCTGCAGCCGCGACTGGCCGGCCAGCTGCGTGGTGGAGGCCTGGACCTCCATCATGCGCCCCTGGACCGAGTTCTGCGCCAGCTCCGCCGAGCCCAGCGCCGTGGTGTAGCGCTTCTCGATCTTGTCGCGGACCTCTTCCAGCGACGGCGTGTTGCCCGGCGCGGCCAGCTGGCTCATCTGGTTCAGCGAAGCGGAGACCTGCTCCTGCATCTTCGCCTGCTCCAGCTGCGAGAGCAGCTTCGTGCGCTCGGCCAGCTTCTGCTGCAGCATCTGCGAGTTGCGCTCCACGGCCTTCTTGGCCTGGGCCGCCGCCTGCAGCGACTGGTCGTGCAGCGTCTTCAGGTCCTCGATGTTCTGCTCGGCCGTGACGAGCTGCGTCGCGAAGCTCTCCGCGGCGTTCTCGAACTCGACGGCCTTCTGCTCGTCACCCTTGCTGCGGGCCTCGTCCGCGAGGACCAGCGCCTGCCGGGTGGACGCCTGCAGCTTTTCGACGTCGCCGAGCTGCCGGTTGAGCTTCATCTCCAGCTGCCGCTGGTTGCCGATCACGGAGGCGGCCTGCTGCGTCAGCGCCTGGTGGTTGCGCTGCGCCTCCTCGATGGCCTGCTGGATCTGTACCTTCGGGTCGGCGTGTTCGTCGATCTTCGACGAGAACGCCGCCATCATGTACTTCCAGAACTTCACGAACGGGTTGGCCATCTCCTCCGCCTGCCTTCTTGCGTCCCACGGGCCTTGAGTACTCGGGGTGGGGCGTCGCTCCCCTGCTTCTGCAACGCACCGACCCCGGCGTTGGGTTCCATCGTGTCAGGTCGGCCACGTCCGTTCCAGGCGACCCGGCCGAATTCAGGGATCGCCCTGATCACCCCGAGTAGGCAACGCGAACGGCCCCGGGCGGGTTGCCCGGGGCCGTCGACAATTTTTCGGGGGTTCGGGGGCTTGCCCCCGGCGGGGTCTGGGGCTCGGCCCCAGAGGGCACAGCGAGCGGGCCTCGGCGAGCGCGTTCCGCGAGCACACCGGGCCCACCCCCGAGCTCAGGCGGCGATCGTCGAGGCCAGCTTGGGCTGGCCGATCGTCGTCCGCAATGTCGTGTTCATCCTCGGTGCCGGGGAAACCCGCAGGTCGGCGAGGTCGTTCCCGATCAGCTCGGACATCAGGCGGCCGCCTTCGATCCCGGCCGCCGAGGCCTCGGCACCCCGCTTTTCCCGGGGCGCGCCTTCCACGATCCGCTCGTCGACCGGTGCGACCTCGACGTTGTCGAGGGCCGAAACGTCCGCCGCCACGTTGTGCAGCAGTTCGCCGAGCGGAAGGTCCAGGGCCTGGCAGATGGACGCGAGCAGTTCGCTCGACGCCTCCTTCTGGCCCCGTTCCACCTCCGAGAGGTAGCCGAGGCTGACCCTGGCGGCGCGGGAGATGTCGCGCAGCGTACGACGCTGGTTGGTGCGGGCATGACGGAGCCGATCACCGATCGCCTCACGCAACAGCACGGTCATCACGCGCCTCCCTTCCGTACAAGTACCCCCTACGTTACCCAGAGCGGTGCCCTGGGCGCAGGAGTTGGTGTGCCAGTACGCCAAGGGCGAACGCCCGATTCACGTCAGATGTTCCCCGAGCAGGGCAAACGCGGCTTGGACCGATCGGGTCCTGATCAAGTCGCGATCCCCGCTCAAGCCCAGCGTACGGACTGTGCGTGTTCCCGGCCCGGCCAGCCCGACGTGCACGGTGCCGGGCTCGACCCCGTCCTGTGCCGATGGACCCGCCACGCCGGTGAGCCCGAGGCCCCAGGTCGATCCGCACCGGTCGCGGGCGCCTTCGGCCAGCTGGGCGGCGACCTCCGGGTGGACGGCGCCGTGCTCGGCCAGCAGGTCCGCGGCCACCCCGGCCAGGGCGGTCTTCAGCTCGGTGGCGTAGACCACGAGACCACCGCGCAGGACGGCGCTCGCTCCCGGCACCGTCGCGAGGGTCGCGCAGACCAGCCCCGCGGTCAGCGACTCGGCCGCGGCCACGGTCTCGCCGCGCGCGGTCAGGGCCGCGACCAGCTCCCGCGCCTCCACGCCGTCAGCTCCCGGTGACCCGGCGCCCGGCCGCGCGCAGCCGCACGGCCCGGACCAGGTAGTCGACGCCGGTGACCACGGTCAGCACCAGGGCCAGGCCCATCAGCGACCACCGGACCGGGTCCGCGCCGGCCGGCAGCGGCAGCAGATACGCCACGATGGCCGCGATCTGGGCCATCGTCTTCGCCTTGCCGCCCCGGCTCGCCGGGATCACGCCGTGGCGGATCACCCAGAAGCGCAGCAGCGTGACGCCGATCTCACGGACCGCGATGACGATCGTGACCCACCAGCCGAGCTCGCCCAGGACGCTCAGCCCGACCAGCGCGGCGCCGGTCAGCGCCTTGTCCGCGATCGGGTCGGCGATCTTGCCGAAGTCGGTGATCAGGCCGTACTTGCGGGCCACCCAGCCGTCCAGCTGGTCGGTGGCCGAGGCGATGGCGAACAGGCCGGTCGCGAGCGCGCGCCAGGTCGTGTCGTGGCCGTCGCCGACGAACAGCGCGACCACGAACAGCGGCACCAGGACCAGCCGCGAGAGCGTCAGCAGGTTCGCGACGTTGAGCGTGGGGACCGGGGTCGGCTCGGGGACCTGGGCGGGGGCTTCGTGAGTCAGGCCCTCGTCGGCGGCGTCGCTGGGGAGCGCACTCACCGGTCGGCGTCCGGCACCGCGCGGACGATCAGGTCCACGCCCGCGGAGTCGACGACCTCGCAGCGCAGGAAGTCACCGACCTCCGTCTTCTCCGGCGCGTCGAGGATGACGCACTCGCCGTCGACCTCGGGGGCCTGGTGCGCGGCGCGGCCGGTGAGCTCGCCGTCGTCGTCCAGCTCGACGAGGACGTCGACGAAGGTGCCGATCCGGTCCTCGGCGCGCTGCGCGGTCAGCTCCTCGACCAGCGCCGAGATCCGCGTGACGCGCTTCGCGACCTCGTCGGCGTCCAGCTTGCCGTCGAAGCCCTCGGCCTCGGTGCCGTCTTCGTCGGAGTAGCCGAAGACGCCGACCGCGTCGAGGCGCGCGCCGGTCAGGAAGCGTTCCAGCTCGCTCAGGTCGTGCTCGGTCTCGCCGGGGAAGCCGACGATGACGTTGGTGCGGATGCCCGCCTCGGGCGCGTACTCGCGGATCTGCTCGGTCAGCGCCAGGAACGAGTCGGTCGAGCCGAACCGGCGCATCCGGCGCAGCACCTGCTCGCTGGAGTGCTGGAACGACAGGTCGAAGTACTCGGCGACGCCCGGCGTGGTGGCGATGGCCTTGACCAGCTGCGGGCGCGTCTCGGCCGGCTGCAGGTAGGAGACGCGGACGCGCTCGATGCCGTCGATCTCCGCCAGGCGCGGCAGCAGCCGCTCCAGGGCGGTGGCGCCGTCACGGCCGAAGTCCTTGCCGTAGGACGTCGAGTTCTCGCTGACCAGGAACAGCTCCTTGACGCCGTGTTCGGCCAGCCACATCGCCTCGGCGACGATCTCGTCGGGCTGCCGCGAGACGAAGGAGCCGCGGAACGACGGGATCGCGCAGAACGAGCAGCGCCGGTCGCAGCCGGAGGCGATCTTCAGCGCGGCTACCGGCGAGTCGTCGAGGCGCGTGCGCAGCACCCGGGGACCCCAGCCGTGCTGCGCGTGCCCCGGGACCTCGACGGTCTCGGCGGCGGCAGGCCGCTGGACCGGGCTGATCGGCAGCAGCTTGCGGCGGTCGCCGGGGGTGTGCGAGGCGATCTTGCGGCCGGCGACGACGTCGTCGAGCCGGGCCGAGAGGTCGGCGTAGTGGTCGAAGCCCAGCACGGCGTCGGCTTCGGGGAGGCTGTCGGCGAGCTCGTGGCCGTAGCGCTCGGCCATGCAGCCGACGGCGACGACCTTCTTGCCGGTGTCCGACGCCGCCAGCAGCGTGTCGACCGAGTCCTTTTTGGCCGATTCGACGAAGCCGCAGGTGTTGACCACCACGACGTCGGACTCTTCGGGATCGGCCGCCAGCTCCCAGCCGCCGGCCGCGAGCCGGCCCGCGAGCTCCTCCGAGTCGACCTCGTTGCGGGCGCAGCCCAGGGTCAGCAGGGAGACGCGTCGGGTGGCGGCTGGGTCCGTGGCAGGGGAAGGCACGACGTTCAGGGTAGCCGCCGGTCCCGCGCGGCCCGACGACGGCGTAGCCCGGTCGTGTCGCCGCCCGCACCGGACGATGTGGCAGGCTTGACGATCGTGCCGTCCGACACCCCCCGCCCGACCGTCCGCCGCGCGCGGATCGCCGACGTCCGCAAGATCAAGACCCTCGTCGACTCGGACGCCGGGCGCGTCCTGCTGGAGAAGGACCTGGTCACGCTGTACGAGGCGGTCCAGGAGTTCTGGGTCGCCGAGCTGGGTGACGAACTGGTCGGCGCGGCCGCGCTGCACGTGCTCTGGGAGGACATCGCCGAGCTGCGCACGGTGGTGGTCGACAAGGCGGTGCGCGGCCAGGGCGTCGGGCGGGTGCTGGTGGCCCGCCTGGTCGAGGAGGCCCGTGAGCTCGGTCTCCGCCGGCTGTTCGTGCTGACCTTCGAGACGAAGTTCTTCGCCGGCCACGGGTTCGTGGAGATCGACGGGACGCCGGTTTCGCACGAGGTGTACGAGGAGATGCGGCGGTCGCACGACACGGGTGTGGCCGAGTTCCTGGACCTGCCGTACGTGAAGCCGAACACGCTGGGCAATTCGCGGATGCTGCTGCAGCTCTGAGGCGCCCGAGCTGGTCCTCGTCGCGCCGAGCGGGCGTCGCCGTCGGTGACCCGCTCGCCCCACGTCTTGAATGACTCATTCAGGTCTTCGGAGGTCCTGAATGAGTCATTCAAGACGCTGGTGCAACGCTGCGGGCTGCACCAACGCGACTTTGCCGGAGCCCTGACGTTCCTCCGCGATGAACGACCCGCTCATGACATCGGGACCGGCTGGGCGCGCAACCCCTAAGTCATCTGGCCAATTCCCACCTAGGGGCCGAAGTCAGGGGGAAATTTTCCCGACAACCTCCTTTCGGGCGGTGACCTGCACCACTGTGCTGCCCGAAGCTGATCGGGCACCAAGTCACTCGATCGGCAAGGAAGCAACGATGCGCACGACACTGCGGAACCTGGGGGCCACCGTGGCGGTGGCCGTGACTGTCGGCGGAGGCGTCCTCGCGGGCGCCGGCACCGCGGCGGCCGTCGACATCCCGGCGGTCACCGACCAGTACCTCTTCTCCACGTCCCTGTCCGGGTTCGAGTCGATCCGGAACCAGGCGCCCTACTCCGGCCAGCTCGACTGGTCGTCGGACGGCTGCTCGTGGTCGCCGGACACGCCGTTCGGCTGGCAGTTCCTGCCCGGCTGCCACCGGCACGACTTCGGCTACCGCAACTACAAGAAGCAGGGCCGCTTCACCGAGGCGAACCGGCTGAAGATCGACGACAACCTCTACAGCGATCTCAAGAGCGTGTGCGGGTCCAACCTGGCCTGCAAGGGCGCCGCCTGGACGTACTACCAGGCCGTCCGCAAGTTCGGCGGCTGAGCCACTCCCCCGGCCCGGGTGCGCTCGGGCGCGCCTGGGCCAGGATGGGGGCATGGAGATCGATCACCTGCTCAGCACAACCCGCGCGGTGCGCCGCAAGCTCGACCTCGAGCGGCCGGTCGAACCCGGCGTCCTCGAGGAGTGCCTGAACCTCGCGTTGCAGGCGCCGACGCCCGGGAACGTCCAGGCCTGGCGCTGGCTCGTGGTGCGCGACCAGGAGGTCAAGAACCGGCTCGGGGTGCTGTTCCGCGAGGTCGGCGAGGCCTACCTGGCAGACAAGGCCGACGCCGACCCGCGGGCGCTCGCGTCCGGGCGGCACCTGATCGACGTGATCGAGCGCGTCCCGGTGTTCGTGATCCCGGTCCTGCGCGGGCGCCCCACCGGCGACAACGCGGCCGACGCGGCGTTCTACGGCGGCATCTTCCCGGCGGTGTGGAACTTCCAGCTGGCCCTGCGCTCGCGCGGCCTGGGCTCGACGCTCACGACGTACCACCTCTCCCGCGAGGCCGAGGCGGCCGAGATCCTCGGCATCCCGGACGGCCACACGCAGGCCGGCCTGCTGCCGGTGGCTTACACGACCGTGCCGGACTTCAAGCCCGCGCCGCGGAACCCGCTGTCCGAAGTGGCCTACCAGGACCACTGGGGCACGCCGCTCAGCTGATCCGGACCGTGGCCTCCCCGCCGTCCTCGCTGACCGACACCAGCTCGACCCGGCTGGCGGCGAACGACGTCGCCTGCGGGCCGGTGCGCGGGCCGCTGTGCAGCTCGGCCGTGGTGCTCTCGCCGCGGCCGGGCTCCTTCAGCAGGAACGCCAGCGTGGCCTCCCCCTGCCAGATGCAGGTCATGTTCGGGCGGCACCGCGAGTCCGAGACGACCCGGGTGTAGCGCACAGTCAGGTCCTTGCCCTGCACGGCGGCCTCCTGCCCGAGCCGCAGGGTGACGTCGTGGCCCGCCGGGGCGCTCACCGTCGGGGACGGTGGCGCGGCGGGCCCGGGGGCGGCGGGCTGCCCGGTGGCGACCGAGCTCCCGGCGCCCACCGTGACGACGGCGAAGGCGAACAGTCCGGCTACGAATCGCTGTAGGTCCACGTGCTCAGGACGGAACGGACCCGGCGGCGGGTTGCACGGGCTCAGCTCATCCTCTCGACAAGCAGGCCTACCTGTGTTGACGGATTGCGAGCGTGCCCGGCATCGGGGTGGCGCGAACGCCGCACCGCGGCATCGACGCCGTGTTCGTAGTGAGCGAATCGCAAAGCGGACTTACGGTAGCCGGGCACGTGCCGGAGCAACCGCTTTTCCACCTCGCTGTAGCACGTCATAGGCGCTGCGCAAGCTTCGAAATGAAGCAGCAGCCAGTATTCGAAGCAAGGGTTCGAGACCGCGAGGTTCACCCGAAGACGGCGAGCGAGCACGACAGCCCGCTCAAGGTCGAATTCGTCGACGTCGACGACACACCACACCTCGTCATATGCACCGCTCGTCTGATCGTCCAGACCCGCGGCGTACCTGACGACCGCTTCGGGATCTGCCGCTTTGACCTGAACCTTCACTGTGACAGCAGGATTTCGGCGAGCACGTTTCAGCCCTTCGAGGTACGCCGGCTCCGTTGCCTTGGCGCCGCAGACCACCAACAGGGAGAGCCTCGGCTCCCGGGACGCGGGACGCCGCCGATCGCTGTTTTCCCGTCTGGTCACCGTTCGGCGATCGCTTCCGGGAAATCACCGAGGATCGGAACAGCGCCGTAGCTACCGGCGAGATACCGTCGCTCGGTGTTCTGATCCTTGCGCGGTTTGAAGTCGGTGAGCGGGTACAGCTCGCTGGCGCCGTCCGTTCCCTTCTCCACGAACCACACCTGATCACGGTCCAGCAGGTCTCCGCCCAGCATGGTCCCCAGCAGGCTCGTGTCGTGCGTCGTGAAGACCAACTGTGCGCGGTGCGGATTCGTTTCCGCTGACTGGAACAGCTCGATCAGTTTCGCGGTCAACCTCGGGTGGAGGCTGCCGTCGATCTCGTCGACCACGAACAGCTGACCGGAGTCAAGCACGTCGAGCACCGACGGCAGGAGATCAAGCCAGTTCAAGGTGCCGGCGGACTCGTCGACCAAGTCGAAGGGAACGTCCGAAGTGCCGTGTCTGAACTTCAGCCGCGATTGCCCCGGGCCAGGCCGCCGCGCCCGCTGCAGCGTCATGAGGCCATGCGGCTGACGGTCGGGCTCGCCGATGTCCTCGACCGAGATATCGGTAATGCCGACATCGGCAGCCACCAACAGACTCAGCAGCCGCCGTCGGTGTTCAGGACCCCGTCGAAGGTGGGCGGCGACCCGCTCGACGAGCGGACGCACGCCGTCCTCCGAATATCGGTAGTGGATGCGCATCCCAGCTTCGAACCACTCGTACACCGGCATCAACGGCTCCAGCGAGAGGCGCTTGCAGATACCGAGTACAAGCGCATCCGGCCGGATGAGCCCGTCCAAGACGGTCAGCTTGGTCTTGAGGTCCGGGACGGTGCTGCCGAACTTGAGGTGTTCTCCGGTTCGCTCGAGGAGCACCCTCCGGCGCTTCTCCGGGTACGAGTACAACCACTCTTGTTCGACGATGTCGCCTCGAACGACGAACCCGTAGGTGTAGCGGTTCCCGTCCACGACGAGCTCGACCACGTAGGACGAAGACTTTTCCTCGTCGCCGTCGTCGAGCCGGAAGCCGTCTCCCGCACCGATGCCGCCGACAGTTTCGAGCACAGCCGTCTGCATGAACCAGAAACCGTTCAGCAAGTTCGACTTACCGGAGGCATTCGCTCCGTAGATCGCCGCGACCGGGACGGCCGGGCGGGTGTCGCCCGGCCGGGCGGGCATCAGCAGCAGCTCCTGCTCATCGCGGAACGAGCGGTGGTTGCCCAGCCGGAAACTCCGCAGCACCTGAACACCTCCTCCGCAGCGCTTCGTGCCGTTTCGCACCAGTAAACCGCACAGAACAGCCTGAAGCACCAACCAGGGGCCGGCTATTCCTCGTCGCCGCCGGCGTCCGCGTCCACCGGGCCGCCGCCGCGGATCATGTACAGGACGCCTTCCAGCTCCTCCGGCTTGATCAGCACGTCGCGGGCCTTCGAGCCCTCCGACGGGCCGACCACGCCGCGGCTTTCCAGCAGGTCCATCAGCCGGCCGGCCTTGGCGAAGCCGACCCGCAGCTTGCGCTGCAGCATCGACGTCGAGCCGAACTGCGACGTCACGATCAGCTCGGCCGCCTGCAGCAGGACGTCCAGGTCGTCCCCGATGTCCGGGTCGATCTCCTTCTTCTCGCCGGCCTTCTGCGCCGTGACGCCGTCCTGGTAGTCCGGCTGCGCCTGCTCCTTGGCGTAGTTGACGACCGCGGCGATCTCCTCGTCGCCGACGAACGCGCCCTGGATGCGGACCGGTTTCCCGGCGCCCATCGGCAGGTAGAGCGCGTCGCCCATGCCGATCAGCTTCTCCGCGCCCGGCTGGTCGAGGATGACCCGCGAGTCGGTCAGCGACGACGTCGCGAACGCCAGCCGCGAAGGCACGTTCGTCTTGATCAGGCCGGTGACGACGTCGACCGACGGCCGCTGCGTCGCCAGGACCAGGTGGATCCCCGCGGCACGCGCCTTCTGGGTGATCCGGACGATCGCGTCCTCGACGTCGCGCGGGGCGGTCATCATCAGGTCGGCGAGCTCGTCGACGATCGCCATGATGTACGGGTAGGGCCGGTACTCGCGCTCGGACCCCGGCGGCGCGGTGATCTCGCCGGACTTCACCTTCTTGTTGTAGTCGTCGATGTGCCGGACCTTGTTGACCTGCATGTCCTGGTAGCGCTGCTCCATCTCCTCCACCAGCCAGGCCAGCGCGGCGGCGGCCTTCTTCGGCTGGGTGATGATGGGCGTGATCAGGTGCGGGATGCCCTCGTACGGCGTCAGCTCGACCATCTTCGGGTCGATCAGGATCATCCGGCACTCGTCCGGCGTCGAGCGCGCGAGCAGCGACACCAGCATCGAGTTGACGAAGCTCGACTTACCGGAACCGGTGGAACCGGCGACCAGCAGGTGGGGCATCTTCGTCAGGTTCGCGGTGACGAAGTGGCCCTCGATGTCCTTGCCGAGGCCGATCACCATCGGGTGGTTGTCCTTGACCGTGGACGGCGCGCGCAGGACGTCACCCAGGCGGACCATCTCGCGGTCGGAGTTCGGCACCTCGATGCCGACCGCCGACTTGCCGGGGATCGGGGCCAGCAGCCGGACGTTGTCGGTGGCCACCGCGTAGGCGATGTTCTTGGTCAGCGCGGTGATCTTCTCGACCTTCACGCCCGGGCCGAGCTCGACCTCGTAGCGGGTGACCGTGGGCCCGCGGGTGAAGCCGGTGACCTGCGCGTCGACGTTGAACTGCTCCAGCACGCCGGTGATCGCCTCGATCATGGCGTCGTTGGCCTTGCTGCGGGACTTCGGCGCGTCGCCGAGCTTCAGCAGGTCGGGCGGCGGGAGCTGGTAGTCGCCTTCGACGGTCCGCGTGACGGCGAGCGGCGGCTCCGCGGGCTTCTTCGGCTTCTTCTCGGGCACCTCGACCGGCTTGGGCACGGCCTTGGGCGGCTTGATCGGCGTCGGCGGCTCGGCCAGCATCGCGTCGATGTCGAGCTGCTCGGGTTCGGCGTCGCTGGCCTGACGGCGGCGGGACGGCTTGCGCAGCCGCGCGGACTTCGGGTCGGCCTCGGTGACGGCGTCCTCGTCGGTGGCGAACCCGGAGCGCAGCGCCTCGGCCTCGGCGATCTCCTCCTCGTCGAGGCCCCAGTTGCGCAGCCGCTGCGGGATCTCGCGGACCGGCGTGCCGGTGAAGACGAGGATGCCGAAGACGAGCGCGAGGATCAGCAGCGGCACGGCGACCCAGGTGGTGACGCCCATGGTCAGCAGGCCGCCGGAGAAGGCGCCGATGATGCCGCCGGCGTACATCCGGCCGTCGTTGGTGGCCGGGAGCGCGGTGAAGATGTGCAGCATCCCGAGCACCGACAGGACGACCATGATCGTGCCGATGACCATCCGCGGCCGGGTCTCGGGGTGCGGCTCGGACCGCATCAGCGCGACGGCGACCACGACCAGCACCAGCGGAAGCGTCACCGCCCCGGCACCGAGCACGGTCCGGGTGGCGATCTCGACGCCGGCGCCGATCGGCCCGGCGGCCCGCCACCAGACCCCGACGGCGGCGATGATGGCCAGCGCGATCAGGCCCAGCGCGAGGCCGTCACGGCGGTGCTCGGGCTCGAGCTCACGGGTGCGGCCGACCGTGCGGGCCAGCGTGCCGGTGCCCTTGGCCAGCAGGTTCCAGGTGCCGCGGACGCCCTTGCCGAAGATCCCGGGCGTCTTGCGGCGCGGGGCAGGCTTGCGGGCGGGCGACGAACGTGGACGTGGCTTCGCGGGTGTACGCGGCTTCCGCGCCGCCGCTCCCTTCGCGCCGCTTCCCGTGCTTCTCTTCCTCGTCGCCGACCCAGCCATGCGTCAACGGTAACCGCCCGTGGCCGATCGTCCCGTGCGCCACTCTCGGCTCAGGGTGAACTTCTGCCTCACAGCGGCCATCCGGGTGCACACCGCCCGTGCGCATTCGGGTGAAACCGGCGTCTGCCATGCTCTGCCCCATGCTCGCGCTGCGCACCGCCGAACCGCCCCGCCGTGCCCCCGCCATCTGGCGGACCATGCTGAACATCGACCGCGGTCTGGTGAACCTGGTCGGGCGGCTCACCGTCACCGGCCGGATCCCCGCGCAGCTGCGGGGCAAGCCGCTGCTCATGACCGCGAACCACATCGGCGTGTTCGACGCGTTCGTGCTGATGGCGGCGTGCAAGCGGATCGGCATCAACCCGCGGTTCATGCTCGCGGGCGGCATCCTGGACGCGCCCGTGATCGGGCCCGCGCTGCGGGTCAGCGGGCACCTGCGGGTCGACCGCAAGCACGCCGGAACCGCGGTCGGGCAGTTCGCCGAGGCCGTCGAGGCGATGAAGACCACGCGCGAGCCGATCATCGTCTACCCGGAGGGCCGGATCAGCCACGACCCTGGCCTGTGGCCGGAGCGCGGCAAGACCGGCGCGGCGCGCCTGGCGCTCGCCTCGGGCGTGCCGGTGATCCCGATCAGCCAGTGGGGCGCGCACGAGGCCGTCTACTGGGGCACCGAGACCGTCAACGGCCCGGCCGACCTCGTCCCGCTCGCCCGCTCCGGGCTCAGCGCGCCGCTGCGCCGGCCGCGGTTCCAGGTGCACTTCGGGGACCCCGTCGACCTGTCCGACGTCGAGCCCGAGCGGCCGGGCGCCGGGGTGCGCGCGCACGCGAAGATCATGCAGGCCATCACCGACGGCCTGGTCCCGCTGCGCCGCGGCGAGCTGGACCGCCCGCGCTTCCACGACCCGACGCGGCCGACCGACACCGTCAGCCCGTGGAAGCCGAAGTCCGGATCCTGAGACACCCGGCCCGGCCCGCCTAGAGTCGGCGGACGTGAGCACACGGATCCTCGTCGTCTACTACAGCTCGACCGGCAACACGGCGGCCCTCGCCGAGTCCCTCGCCGCCGGGGCCCGCGAAACCGGCGCCGACGTGCGGGTGCGGACCGTGCGGGAGACCGCGCCCGAGCAGGCCGTCGCGCAGAACCCGCGCTGGCAGGCGTGGATCGACGCCGGCCCGCACCACGCGCTGGCCGAGCTGGCGGACCTCGAATGGGCCGACGGCCTCGCGGTGGGCAGCCCGACCCGGTTCGGCGGCCCGGCCGCGCAGCTCAAGTCCTTCCTGGACAGCACGGGCGGGCTGTGGGCGAAGGGGAAGCTCGCGGACAAGGTCGCGACGTCGTTCACGACGGCGTCCACCGCGCACGGCGGCCTGGAATCGACGCTGCTGGCGATCAACAACGTCTTCTACCACTGGGGCGCGATCGTCGTCCCGCTCGGCTACACCGACCCGCACCTGATGGAGTCCGGCAACCCGTACGGCGGCTCGTTCGTGTCCCGCAAGTCGGCGGCGCCCGACGAACTCGCCCTCGGCGCGCTGCGCGTCCAGGGGCGGCGGCTGGCCACCATCACGACGCACGTCGCGACCGGCCTCAAGCGGGCCGAGTAACCGGAAAAACCCTTTTGGCAGTCACGCGGCCGCGCTTAGAGTCGCGTCGGTGACCACCGAGCTGCCCGTCCTCGCCCCGCCCCGGGTCGCCCACCGCGGCCGCGGTACCACCCTCGTCCTGCTCGCCGCGCTGTTCTTCAGCACGTCGGGCACGCTGGGCAAGTCCGCGATGGCCGCCGGGATCAGCCCGGAGCAGGTGGCCGCGATGCGCATCGCGCTGGCGGGGCTGGTGCTGCTGGCGGGCGTGGCACTGGTGGCGCCGCGCAAGCTGCGGGTGCGCCGGGCCGAGCTCCCGGTGCTGGCCGGCTACGGCCTGCTCGGCGTCGCCGGCGTGCAGCTGCTCTACTTCGTCGCCGCGGGCCGGATCCCGGTCGGTATCGCGATCCTGCTGGAGTTCGTCTCCCCCGTGCTCATCGCGCTGTGGGTCCGGTTCGTCCGGCGGCACCGGCTGCCGCGGTCGGTGTGGGGCGGCATCGCGCTGGCGATGGTCGGGCTGTCGCTCGTCGCGCAGGTCTGGCAGGGCGTGACGCTCGACGGCGTCGGCCTGCTCGCCGGCTTCGGCGCCGCGCTGTGCTCGGCCGGGTACTTCCTGCTCGGCGAGCGCGCGGTGGCCGACATCGACCCGCTCGGCCTGGTCACCTGGGGCATGGCGATCGGCGCGGTCGCGATCAGCTTCGCCGCGCCGCCGTGGACGTGGCCGGTCGGGCTGCTCGGCACCGACGTCGGGTTCGGCGCGTGGCACCCGCCGGTGTGGCTGCTGCTCACCCTGCTGGTGCTGGTGGCGACCGTGCTGGCCTACGTCTTCGGCATCTCGTCGCTGCGGCACCTGCCGGCGTCGGTGGCGAGCGTGCTGGGCTTGGTCGAGCCGGTGATCGTCACGGTCACGGCGTGGGCGCTGCTCGGCGAGGAGCTCACCTGGCTCCAGCTGCTCGGCTCGGCGATCCTGCTCGGCGGGGCGTACCTGGTGCAGCGGAAGTCCGAGGTCCTCACGAGCTGAGCTTGCGCAAATTCTTCACGGCGTAACATCCGGGTGCGAGAATCCCGCACCGTGACGACGAAGCCCGGGCTGCGGCCCGATCTGCGCCAGCGGCACGTCCGGATGATCGCCCTCGGCGGCATCATCGGAGCCAGCCTGTTCATCGGCAGCGGTGCGGTGATCCACACCGTCGGCCCGGCGGCCGTGCTCTCGTACGCGCTGGGCGGCCTGCTCGTCGTGCTCGTGATGCGGATGCTCGGCGAAATGGCGACGGCGGCACCGTCGCTGGGCTCGTTCATGGAGTACGCGCGCGACTCGCTCGGCGGCTGGGCGGGCTTCACGATCGGCTGGCTGTACTGGTACTTCTGGGTCGGCGTGGTCGCGTTCGAGGCGGTCGCCGGCGCGAAGATCCTGCAGGGCTGGATCCCCGGCGTGCCGCAGTGGGTGTTCTCGCTGGCGCTGATGCTGCTGCTGACGGCGACGAACCTGGCGTCGGCGCGGTCGTTCGGCGAGACGGAGTTCTGGCTGGCGTCGATCAAGGTCGCGACCATCGTGGTGTTCCTGGTGCTGGGCCTGCTGTTCGTGCTCGGGCTCTGGCCGGGCGCCCACTTGTCGGTCGGCAACATCGGCCTGGACGGTTTCGTGCCCCACGGCGGTTTTTCGGTCGTCCACGGCGTCGTGATCGTGATTTTTTCGTACTTCGGCGCGGAAATCGTGACGATCGCGGCCGCGGAGTCCGACCAGCCGGAGACGGCGGTCCGCAAGGCGACGTCGACGATCGTCTGGCGCGTGATCGTGTTCTACGTGGGTTCGGTGACCCTGCTGGTGATGATCACGCCGTGGCGCGAAATCCCCAGCGAGACAAGCCCGTTCGCGGCGGCGTTCGGCCGCTTCGGTGTCCCGGCGGCGTCGACGATCGTGAGCGCGGTCGTCCTGACGGCGGCCCTGTCGGTGCTGAATTCGGGGCTGTACACGGCCTCCCGGATGCTGTTCGCGCTGCGGCGCCACGGCTGGGCCCCGTCGTGGATCTCGGACACGAACGCGCGCGGGGTGCCGTGGAAGGCGATCCTGGTGTCCACTTCGGTCGGTTACGTGGCCGTGGTGATGAGCTACGTGTCCCCGGACAAGATCTTCTACTTCATCATCAATTCGGCGGGCGCGGTGGCGCTGTTCGTGTACGCGATCATCTGCGGCTCGCAGCTGCGGATGCGGCGGGCCCTCGAGGCGTCGTCACCGGAGAAGCTGAAGCTGCGGATGTGGGGCTACCCGTGGCTGAGCTGGGTGACGTTGGCACTGACGCTGGCGGTGGTGGCGTCGATGCTGTTCGTGGACGCGGACGCGCGCTCGCAGCTGTACCTGAGCCTCATCAGCCTGGCGGTGATCCTGGGCGTCTACGCCCTCATCCGCCGGCGATCCGGCTCAGCGCCCCGAAAAACACGTCCGTGATCTTCGCCGGGTCCGGGGCCAGGAACGCCTGGCCGCCGGTCGCCGCGGTGATCTGGTCGAGTTCCGGTTTGTCCGCGTCCGGGCCGACGCCCACGCCGATCAGCGGGATGGGGCGCCGCGGGTCCTGGAGTTTCGCCAGCTCGGCCAGCAGGTCCGGGCGGCTGATGCTGTGCGGGTCCTCGTTGCGGCCGTCCGTCATCACGATCACCAGGTTGAGCCGGCCGGGCTCCCACTCGCGGCGGGCGGTGCGGTAGGTGTCCAGCACGCTGTCGTAGAGCCCGGTTCCACCGTCGGCGGTCGCCTTGAGCTGCCCGAGCCGGTCCAGCGCGCCACTGGCCAGGTGCTGGGCGACCGGGGCCATCGGCAGGATCTCGCGGTAGTCCTTGTCGCCGTCGAGCTTGGTGGAGAACGCCAGCATGCGCAGCTGCGTCGCCGGTTTGAACAGGTGCAACGCCTTCTGCGTCGCCTCGACCGTCAGCTGCATCCGGTTCAGCGCCGTGCCCGGCACTTGCGCGTTCATCGAGCCCGACACGTCGATCAGCACCTGCACGCGCGCGCTCAGGTTGACGCCCGCCCACTGGTTGAGCAGTTCGTCGACGACGCCGGCCTGCGGCAGGTTCACGACTTGGATGCCCGTCGGCGACACGCGCGGGTCGTCGGTGTGGTCGCGCAGTGCCTGGCCGCCGGCGGCACGCAGGCCAGTCTTCGCGATCGCGTCGGAGCCGGGGCCGCCGAGCAGGGCCTCCCGCAGCGCGTCGACGATCGGGCGCTGCTGCGGGGTGACGCCGCTCAGCTCGGCGAACGGGTAGTCCAAAGTGGGCACCGCGGTCGAGTAGACGGCGACGAGCGGCGACGACGTGTCCTCGATGTTGTGGCGCAGCAAGGAGTTCTCGGAGGTGGGGAACGCTGTGACCGCGGCCGTGCCGCTGCCGTCGCTCGAGCCCGGCAGCCGCGCGATCAGGTCCGACTCGGCGCCGAGCGTGTTGACCGAGAGCCGCCTCAGCAGCGCGACGTACGCGGCCGAAGCCTCGGGCGCCGCCTTGACGCTGTCGCGCAGGCCGAGCAGCGCCAGCGCGCCGACCGGGTCGCGCGCCGGGTCGGGCATCCCCGGGACGACGCCGGGCGCGGCCAGGACGTCCGCCCACGTGGGCGTGCGCTCGGGCCAGCCGAGGCCCTTGGCGACGTCCGCGGCGACGCCGAGCACCACGGGCGAGCTGGCGACCGACGCCCCGCTTTCGGGCACGTCGGCGGCACCGAGCTGGTGCGCGCGGCGCAGGGCGAGCGTGGAATCGGGCACCCACACCTGCGGGCGCGGACTGCCGTCGGACATCGCGAGCCGCTCGGCGGCCTGCGTCGCCTCCCTGGTCTGGACCTGGACGCCCCCGCACGGGAGGTCGAGCCCCCGCGCGACGATCGTCAACGCGGGCGCGATGTCCGCGGACGCCGTCACGAGGACGTTCACGGGCTGCTCGCACGACGACCGCGAGCGCACGGCCGTGACGGTCACCCAGGCGGCGGCGCCGAGGACGAGCACGAGCCCGGTCGCGAGCACGGGAACGAGCAACCGGCGTCGGCCATCCGGCGAGTGACGTCCCATCGGCGCGGCCTCTCTGCGCGAGGCGAGTGGGGATCAAGGTTATCCCGCGGCAAAGCGGCATCTCGTGGTCCAGACGGCGTAACAGCCCCTAGGGGCAGCCTCATCCCTGAGTCGGACCCGGCCCGTCCCGCAGCGGGATGTCCCCGCCCGTGGCAGCCGAAACACTGGTGCTCATGAAGCCGACACGTGCCGAACAGCGCCGGGCTCGCCGCGCGCTCCTCCGCCAGAGCGTCGTCGTGGCCCTCGCGCTGCTGGTCATCAAGCTGGGACGCTAAGCAACAGCCGGCCGCGCCTCATCCCAGTAGGAGTCGATCTCACCGGCGAACTGTGCGTACCAGCGTCCGTCTGCGAAAGCGAGGCAGATCCACGGTTTGTCGTACGACTCACCCTTGAACGTGTAGTGCTTGAGGCAGATGGATCCATTTTCGGAGTGGTAATCGGCAGCGATGACACCGTACGGAAATGGAAACTGCGAGAGCCTCACGTCAACGCCATCGGCTGACGACAGAGCACGCAGCGTCAAGAAGTCATAACAGGAGTTCTCGATCAACGCGACTTCGCGGTCACGTGAAAAGTGCCGCCTCGATCGCACGACTGCGTGGTCGAGAGCCGTTCCCTCGGGGTCGTACAGCATGACTCGAAGTCGCTTGCCCGCCTGCACGTAGTCTTTCAGTTCCGCCTCATAGCGGCCGAATGTCCGCGAAAGGTCCACTCCGGCAAGCATCACCAGGCTCGAGTTCTTCAACGCCGACGGAAGATCCAGAAGGGGCTCGGCCTGGAACTTCGCTCTCGCGCCGATATCAGCCAGCCTGTCCAAGCTGGCTTCAACAGCGATCCGCTGCTCGATGAGGGCGAACCCGGTCAACCCCAGTGCCGTGACCGTGAGCGTCGAAACAAGCCGCTGGGATCCGACGTCCAGAATCGCGAGAACCACGGCCACGGTGCTGACGACAAGGACGAGGTACAGCTCGACATGGCGGCCTCGCCGAATCGAGTCCCAGATCCTCGAAAACACACCGACCCCCGTCCAGGCGAGTCTTCAAGGGTAGGTGGAGCAGGAAGCAATCTTCACCACCGTTACCCAAGCGGAACCGGCGTGCCGAAACGCGGAACGCCTCCGCACTCCGGCTGGAGGCGAAGGCGTCCCGTGTGAACGAACTCAGACCGGGATGACCGTCGGGACGATCATCGGGCGGCGGCGGTAGGTGTCCGCCACCCAGCGGCCCACCACGCGCCGGACCGCCTGCGCGATCCGGTGGGTGTCGGTGATGCCTTCGGCCTCGGTGCGCGCCAGCTCCATCTCCACCAGCGGCACGACGGCGTCGAGCGCCTTCGGGTCGTCGGAGAACCCGCGGCCGGCGACCGTCGGGCTGCTGACCGCGCGGCCCGTGTTCGAGTCGACCGCGACGTTGATCGCGATGAACCCGCCCTCGCCGAGGACCAGCCGATCCGACAGGGTCGACTCGCCGACGTCGCCGACCGACAGGCCGTCCACGTACACGTGGCCCACCTCGACGCGGCCGGTGCGGGTCGCCTTGCCGTCGACCAGGTCGACGACCACGCCGTCCTCGGCGATGACCACGTTCTCCGCGGCCACGCCGGTGCGGATGGCCAGCTCGCCGTTCGCGCGCAGGTGCTTCCACTCGCCGTGGACCGGCATCACGTTGCTCGGGCGCACCGCGTTGTACAGGTAGAGCAGCTCGCCCGCCGACGCGTGGCCGGAGACGTGCACCTTCGCGTTGCCCTGGTGCACGACGTTCGCGCCGAGCCGCGTCAGGCCGTTGACCACGCCGAACACCGCGGTCTCGTTGCCCGGGATCATCGAGCTGGCCAGCACGACCGTGTCGCCCGCGCGGATCGAGATCTGGCGGTGCTCCCCGCGCGCCATCCGCGACAGCGCCGAGAGCGGCTCGCCCTGCGAACCCGTCGAGACGAACAGGACCTTGCTCTCCGGCAGGGTGCTCGCCTGGTCGAGGTCGACCAGCAGGCCCTCGGGGACGTTGAGCAGGCCGAGGTCGGCGGCGATCCCCATGTTCCGGACCATCGAGCGGCCGACGAACGCGATCCGCCGGCCGTGCCGGTGCGCGGCGTCCAGGACCTGCTGGACGCGGTGCACGTGGCTGGCGAAGCAGGCCACGATCACGCGCTGGTCCACGCGGCGGATGACGTCGTCGAGCACCGGGCCGATGTCGCGCTCGGGCATGACGAACCCGGGCACCTCGGCGTTGGTCGAGTCGACGCAGAACAGGTCGACGCCCTCGTCGCCGAGCCGGGAGAACCCGGCCAGGTCGGTGAGGCGCCCGTCCAGCGGGAGCTGGTCGAGCTTGATGTCGCCGGTGTGCAGCACCACGCCCGCCGGGGTGCGGATGGCCACGGCCAGCGCGTCCGGGATGGAGTGGTTCACCGCGAAGAACTCGAGGTTGAACACGCCGACGTCGCGGCGCTCGCCCTCGCGGACCTGGATCAGGTTCGGCCGCTGCCGGTGCTCCTTGGCCTTCGCCGCGAGCAGGGCGTTCGTGAACTTCGAGCCGTAGATCGGCAGGTCCGGCCGCAGGCGCAGGAGGAACGGGACGGCACCGATGTGGTCCTCGTGCCCGTGGGTGAGCACCAGGCCGTCGATGTCGTCGAGGCGGTCCTCGATCGCGCGGAAGTCGGGCAGGATCAAGTCGACGCCGGGCTGGTCGTCCTCGGGGAAGAGCACCCCGCAGTCGACGATGAGCAGCCGCCCGCCGAATTCGAAGACGGTCATGTTGCGCCCGACCTCGCCGATGCCGCCCAGCGCGACGACGCGCAGGGCTCCCTCGGGGAGTGCGGGCGGGGCGTTGGTGGGGCCTGGACCTTGGGGAAGTGAGCTCACCGAGGCAGGGTCCCAACGCTGGTGTGCGAGGTCGGCGCCACGTAGGCGGCCCTCGAGTCTGCTTGTGCCACCCGCTCACCATGCCAGTCCTGGGCCGCCGTGTCGCCCAGCGGCACGCCGCCCTGGGCCAGATCGGCGGCGATCGCGGCCACCTGCTCCTCGGTGGCGGGGGCGATCGGGAGCCGCGGGTGGCCGATGTCGAAGCCGCGCAGCCGCAGCGCCGCCTTGCTGAACGCGACCCCGCCGACCCGCGACATCGCGCGCAGCACCGGCAGCATCCCGCGGTGGTTCGTGCGCGCGGTGGAGGTGTCGCCGTTCTCGTAGGCGTCGATCATGGCGCGGATCCGGCCCGCGACGACGTGACCGATCACACTCACCACGCCGGTGCCGCCGACGGAGATCCACGGCAGGTTCAGGCCGTCGTCGCCGGAGTAGTAGGCGAGGTGGGTGTTCGCGATGACCTCGGAGCCGGCGATGAGGTCGCCCTTGGCGTCCTTGACCGCGACGATCCGCGGGTGCTCGGCCAGCCGCAGCAGCGTGTCGACCTCGATCGGGACGACCGAGCGCGGCGGGATGTCGTAGAGCATCACCGGCAGCCCAGTGCTGTCGGCGACCGTGGTGAAGTGCGCGTACAGCCCGGCCTGGCTCGGCCGCGAGTAGTACGGCGTGACGACGAGGAGGCCGTGCGCGCCGGCCGCCTCGGCCTGCTTCGCCTGCTCGATGCTGTGCGCCGTGTTGTTGGTGCCCGCGCCGGCCACGACGGTCGCGCGGTCGCCGACGGCCTCGATCACGGCGCGGATCAGCTGCTGCTTCTCGTCGTCGGTCGTGGTCGGGCTCTCGCCGGTCGTGCCGTTGACGACGAGGCCGTCGTTCCCCAGCTCCACGAGGTGCTCGGCCAGCTCCTGCGCCCGCTTCAGGTCCAGCGCCCCGTCGGCGTCGAAGGGCGTGGCCATCGCGGTGAGCACGCGCCCGAACGGCCGTCCGGGCGCTGCGGTAGGTGGGTTGGACATGCCCAGACGGTACCCCGTCCCCCCGGCGAAAACCGCGCCGACCTGGCCTCCCGGGCGAAGTGCGGAGGATTTCCCGGGGGTGGCCGCTCGTCGCGGAACTTCTACTTGACCTTGGTCACGATCGGCGCGGTGATCGGCCCGCCGTCGGACCGGGTGAGCAGGCAGTAGAACTCGCGGGTGGGTTCCTCGCCGCTCTTCGACGGCGCGCTCTGCCACTGCGCCTGGGTCGGCACGAGCGCGCGGTAGGTGAGGTCCTGCCGCTTGGTCTCGGGCACGATCGACGACCGGAACGCGGTCGCGCACGCCGCCTCGGCGCTCGCGGTCACCGCGGCCTGCCCCGGGTAGGCGGCCACCTGGGCGTCGTCGGAGTTCCAGTTCTCGACCGACAGCAGGCCGCCGATCTCGTAGACCTCCAGCGTGTGGCTCTTGTCGCAGTCGGTCTTGTTGTCGTCGTCGCTGATGATCGAGCCGTCCTGCACCGGGGTGTTGAAGCACCGGTAGTAGCCGCCGATGGCCGTGCGGAGCTGCCCGCCGAGGCCGAAGGTCATCGTCGGCTGCTTCTGCTGGTCGGCCGCGGGCGTCTGGTAGGCCTTGCCCGCGAAGAACCCGCCGATCAGCGCGCCGATGACGGCCACCGCGGCGAGCGAGAGCCACAGCGCGCGGAGGTTCTTCTTCGGCGGCTGCGGGGCCGTCCGGGTCGCCGGGGCACCCAGCATCGCGGTGCCGTTCGGCGGGGTCGGGCGCACGCCCTGCGCCGTGGTCAGGAGGTTCTGCGCCTGGGCGGCGGAGAGCCGCGCGTCGGGGTTGGCGACGAGCAGGCCGAGGATGGCCGCCGCGATCGGGCCCCGGCCGCGGGTCAGGTACGGGATCTCGGTCATGATCGCGTGCAGCGTCGCGGCGGTGGTCGCGCGCTCGAACGGGATCGAGCCTTCGACGGCGAAGAACAGCGTCGCGCCGAGGGACCACAGGTCGGACGCGGGCAGCGCTTCGCGGCCTTCGACGCGCTCGGGCGCCATGAACGCGGGCGAGCCGACGATCATGCCGCTGGTGGTCAGCCGCGGGTCGTCGATGGCGTGGGCGATGCCGAAGTCGGTCAGCTTCACGCGGCCGTCCGGCGCGACCAGGATGTTGGCCGGCTTCACGTCGCGGTGCACGATGCCGGCGGCGTGCGCGGCCTGCAACGCGGCGAGCACCCGCTCCCCCACCTGCGCGGCCTGCGCGGCGGGCATCGGGCCCCGCTGCCGCACCAGGTCGGCCAGGCTCGGCGCTTCGACGAGCTCCATCACGATGAAGGTGGTGCCGCCGTCGGTGACGACGTCGTAGACCGTGACGACCGCCGGGTCGTTGAGCCGCCCGCCGGTGCGCACCTCGCGCAGCGCGCGCTCGGAGAACACGGCGGCGGACTCGGCGTCGGGCAGCCGCAGCTCCTTGACGGCGACCGGCCGCCCGATGACCTGGTCCTGGGCCCGCCACACGACACCCATGCCGCCGCGGCCGAGCTCGCCGAGGAGGAGGTAGCGGCCGGCGACGACCCGCTGACCAGGCGTGACGGGCGCCTGGGGTGGGTACGGCCGGGTCTGTTCGTCGGTCACGGTGCTCCTTTTGGCGGCGGTCGCGCAGATGCTAGTCCGACCGCTTCGGAGCGTGCGGGGTTCCGGGCAATTCACGCGGCTCGCCCGGATAGGGCAGCCAGCGGTAGCCGGGCGCGAAGCCGCTGAACTCGGCGCGCCGTCCGGTGGCGGCCCAGATGTCCTCGCTGACCACGAGCCCGGGGAACACCGTGATGTCGCGCTCGGCCATCAGCTGGGTGTAGGTGCGGAACCCGCCGGTGCCGACGCCGACGAGGGCGTAGCGGTAGACCTGCGGCGCGGTCCGCAGCAGCCAGTAGAGCCGGCGCCCGGCCGCGGTCATGGCCACCGGGTCGGCGGGCACCGCTTCGGGGGCCACCCCGCACCACCAGCCGGCGCCGTCGGAGAAGACCCTCGTGGGCCAGGCGTCGAAGTGCCGGGCGAGGTCCCTGGCGTGGTTCTCGCGTTCTCCGCATTCGGCGTTCAAGCCGTATTCGCCGGCCACGATCAGCCCGCGAAGGTGAGGTAGATCAGGACCAGGTTCAGCGCGATGATGATCGCCGCGATCGCGCACGCGGCCACCGTCGTCAAGCGGTGGTTCGCGTCCTCGCCCATGAGCGTGCGGTCGGCCGTCAGGCGGATCAGCGGCACCAGGGCGAACGGGATCCCGAACGACAGCACCACCTGGGACACGACCAGCGCGGCGCTCGGATCGGCGCCCAGCGCCAGCACCACGATCGCCGGGGTCAGCGTGACCAGGCGGCGCAGGACCAGCGGGATCCGCTTGTGCAGCAAGCCTTGCATGATCATCGCGCCCGCGTACGCGCCGACCGACGTCGAGGCCAGGCCGGAGGCCAGCAGGCCGATCGCGAACAGCAGCGCGACGCCGGGGCCGAGCGCGCCGGCGACCGCGGTGTGCGCGCCCTCGATGCTGTCCACACCCACCTGGCCCTGCAGGTTCGTCGCGGCCAGCAGGAGCATGCCGAGGTTCACCGCGCCGGCCAGGAGCATCGCCAGGCCGACGTCGGCGCGGGTCGCGCGCAGCAGCCGGCGGCGCCGGACGCCGTCCGGGCGGCCGTGGCGGTCGCGGACCAGGCCGGAGTGCAGGTAGACCGCGTGCGGCATGACCGTGGCGCCGAGCATCGCCGCCGCGATCAGGACGCTGCCCGCGCCGTCGAACTTCGGGACCAGGCCACCGAGGGTTTCCGCGGCCGACGGTGGTTCGACGAACAGGCTCGCCAGGAAGCCGACGGCGATGACCAGCAGCAGGCCGGTGACGACCCGTTCGAACGTCCGCTGGCCGCCGCGGTCCTGGACCGCCAGCAGGGTCAGCGAAACCGCGCCGGTGATCAGGCCGCCGACGACGAGCGGCAGGTCGAACAGCAGGTTGAGGGCGATCGCGCCGCCCACCACTTCGGCCAGGTCGGTGGCGATGGCGACGACCTCGGCCTGCGCCCAGTACGCCAGCCGCGCCGACCGGGGCAGCCGGGCGCGCAGGGCCTCCGGCAGCGACATCCCGCTGACCAGCCCCAGCTTCGCCGACAGGTACTGCACCAGCACGGCCATCAGGTTCGCCGCGACGATCACCCAGACCAGCAGGTAGCCGTAGCGCGCGCCGGCGCTGATGTTGGAGGCGACGTTCCCGGGGTCGACGTAGGCGATCGCGGCGACGAACGCCGGCCCGAGCAGGGCCGATCCCGTGCGCAGGCGGGACGTCAGTCTCGGCCGCACGGCCTCGGTCACTGCCATGGCGCCTGCCTCTCAACCGGATGTCGGGGACCCCAAATCGAAGTTTAGGCGTGCCGAACTTTCGATCACAAGGGTGACGGTTCCCACCGTCCCGCCCGGAGTACCCGGTGACCGCCCCTCCGAACGGGCGTCAGGGCAGCGCGACCTCGTGGCCGGACTCGCGCAGCGCCTTCACCGCGTGCTCGAGGTCGGCGCCGCGGACCAGGATGTGGTCGGTGTCGAACGTCGACATCGAGAACAGCGCGACGCCGGCCGCGGCCAGCTCCGAAGCCAGCGCGGCGATGATGCCGGTCAGGGTGAACTCCAGCGGGCCGCGGACCGACAGGAGCCGCCAGCCGTCCTCCGCCGCCGTGCTGCCGCCCGGCTCGCGGCCGGCCGGGCAGATCACCGACAGCTCCTCGGGGGTGCGCGTGACCGAGACGAAGGCCTCGCCCGGCTCGAAGAGCTCGGCGGGCACCGGGGCGTCCGCGGGCAGCCGGACGACGGCGTACTCACCGGGCCGGACGTCGATCGCGAGTCGTTTCATCAGCCTTCGAACACCTTCGGGCTAGTGGCGATCTCGGTGCCGTCGGGCAGCGTCGAGATCGTGAAGTCCGCGAACACGTTCGCGGCGGCTTTCTGCAGCTGGCGCAGGCATTCGACGGCGAGTTCCCGGATCTCGACGTCGGCGTGCTCGGTCGCGCGCATCGCGACGAAGTGGCGCCAGGCCCGGTAGTTGCCGGTGACGACGATCCGCGTCTCGGTCGCGTTCGGCAGCACGGCCCGCGCGGCCTGGCGGGCCTGCTTGCGGCGCAGCGTCGCGCTCGGGACGTCGGCGAACTTCTCCTCCAGGCCGGCGAGGAGCTCGTTGTAGGCGTCGACGCTCGCCTGCGTCGCGGCGAGGAACTTCTCGTGCAGGACCGGGTCGTTCGCGATCACGTCCGGTTCGACGACGGCGGCGGTGCGCTCCGGGACGTAGCGCTGCGAGAGCTGGGAGTAGGAGAAGTGGCGGTGGCGGATCAGCTCGTGCGTCAGCGACCGCGAGATGCCGGTGATATAGAAGGTGACCGTGCCGTGCTCCAGCACCGAAAGGTGCCCGACGTCGATGATGTGCTCGAGGTAGCCGGCGTTGGTCGCGGTGGCGGGGTTCGGCTTCTTCCACGACTGGTAGCAGGCCCGGCCGGCGAACTCGGCCAGCGCCTCGCCGCCGTCGGCGTCGGTCGACCACGGGACGTCCTCGGGTGGGAAGAACTCCGTTTTCGCGATCAGCTGCACCCGGGGTGACACGGTTTCGGTCACGTCAGCACTCCTTCTCCACGACTCCCCCGGCAGCCTATCCGCTTCCTTGACTGACACCACCGATGACGTCATAGTGGTGTCATGGACCTGACGCCGTACATCGCCAACCTTCGCGAGGACCTCGCGAACACGGCTGCCGCCGGGGACGAGCAGACCCGGCGAGCGGCCGCGCTGCTGTCCTCCGCGCTCGAACCCGCCGTCCGACTGACGCTGATGAACGCCCTCGCCGACCTCGCCGCCGAGGTCACGGCCGCTCTGCCGGGCCAGGTCGTGGACGTGCGGCTCGACGGGCGCGACGTCCGCGTGGTCGTCTCCGGCGCCGCCGAAGAGCCGGCGTCACGCGCGACACCACGTGACACCACGCCGCCACCACCACCGATCGACGGCGGCGACATCACCCGCATCACGCTGCGCCTGGTCGAGCAGATCAAGGGCCAGGCCGAGCGCGCGGCGGCGGCGCAGGGCGTCTCACTGAACACGTTCGTGTCCCAGGCGGTGCAGGGCGCGCTCGGCGGCGCCCACAAGCAGCACCACGGCAAGGACGACCGCTCCGGGTCGCGCCTGCACGGCTGGGTCCAAGGCTGAGGGGGCCGAAAATGAGTGAAGAGCAGACGACGCCGGCCGACGAGCTGGTGCGGATCGACGACTTCGAGACCGAGGTCCCGCTGGAGCTCGACGTCAGCGTGACGATCGGCCGCGTCGAGATCGTCCTCGACGGGGATTCCGGCGCGCGGGTGGAGCTGCGGCACGACCAGGGCGAGCAGCAGCCGTGGGTGGCGGGGGTGAACAACCTGCTGTCGTGGGTCGGCGAGCGCTTCGGCGACCAGCTGGGCGTCGACCCGGCGGCCTCCCCCGCCGAAGCGGTGCGGCAGAGCCGGATCGAGAAGCTCGGCAACCGCCTGGTCGTCCAGGCGCCGAAGGCGTGGCAGCTGCGGAACGTCGCACTGGCGGTGAAGGTCCACGCCCCGGCCGGCTCGCACGTGGAGGTGCGCGCGGGCGCGGCGGACGTGACGGTGACCGGTTCGGCCGGCCGCGTCGACCTGCTGACGGGCTCGGGCGAGGTCAAGCTCGACCGCGCGGACGGCTCGGCCACGATCCGCACCGGCAGCGGCGGCATCACCCTCGGCCCGACCTTGGCGGGGCTCCAGCTCCGCAGCGGCAGCGGCAGCGTCGAGGCATCGTCACTGGCGGGCTCGGCGACGCTCGCGACGGGAACGGGCAACGTCTGGCTGGGCGCGGTGTCGGGCGAGGTGATGGCCCGCACCGGCAGCGGCGACCTGTCGGTGGCGGACGCGGCTTCGGGATCGCTGGACTTGATCACGGGGTCGGGCGAGGTGCGGATCGGCATCCGCGGCGGGACCGCGGCAGAGATCGACCTGACTTCCAGCGGGGGCCGGGTTTCGAGTGAGCTGGACGTGCTGGAGGCGGCGCCCGAGGGGGAAGTGAAGTTGCGGGTGCGAGCCCGGACGGGCTCCGGCAACGCCGTGGTGACGCGCGCGGCCGGCTGAGTAAGGGGGAGACGGGCCGTTCCCGGTGGGGGTGCCGGGAGCGGCCCGTCTTTGTGCGCGGGGGTCGCGGCGGCTGCAGCTTTGCCGCGGCTGCGGCTGCGATGGTGCGGCGGCCGCTGGCAACGACTGCGGTTGCGGCGGTTGCGGAGCGGCCTCGGCTGCGCTTGGGGTTGCCGCGCCAGCGGCGGCGGCGGCGAACGATGCGCGATCCCCGCCCCGGCAGTCCTGCGCACCCAGGAAAAACGTCCCGACGCCACCACCGCCATCGAGTCCACTGTGGACAGCCGCAGAACCTCAACCCTGCCCGGTCAGCAAGGCGATGAGGCTGTGCGGCGTCTCCGCGCCGAAGCACAACTCGAAGTCCCGAGTGGCCTCCGCCGCCTCCTCCGCACTGCGCGGGAACAGCGCCTCCTCGTACTCCGCCAGCGCGGCCTCCACATCGTCCGGGTGGGCGGCGATCGCGCGGCCCAGTTCGGCGCCGTCCTGCATGGCGAGGTTGGCTCCTTCGCCGTTCGGGACCGACAGGTGGGCCGCGTCGCCCAGGAGGGTCACTCCCGGGGTGCGGGGCCAGCGGTGGCCGGGCGGCAGGGTGTGGATCGGGCGCAGCACCGGTGGGGTCTCGCCGTCGGTGATCAAGGCCGTCAGTTCCGGGGCCCAGCCCTCGAACTCGGCCGCGACCTGCGCCCTGGCCGCCGCCTCGTCGGTGAAGTCGGGGAACCAGTCCTGCGGCTTGGACAGCATCACGTACGTGTGGAGCGTGTCGCCGGCTTCGCGGTGCGCTTGGATGCCCTTGCCCGGCTCCGGCACCAGCAGCGCTCCTCCGCCGGCCGCCTTCGCGGTCGCCGGGTGGCGGGCGTCGGCGTCAAACAGGAACGTCTCGATGAACGACGTGCCGACGTACTCCGGGACCGCGGCCGACACCAGCGGGCGGACGCGGGACCACGCGCCGTCCGCGCCGACCAGCAGGCCGGTGACCGTTGTCGTGCCGTCGGCGAACGTCAGCTCGTGGCGGCCGTCGCCGAGGGCGCGGGCGCCGGTGACCTTGCGGCCCCAGCGGACCGTGTCCGCGGGCAGCGAGTCCAGGAGGAGCCGGCGCAGCTCGCCGCGCTGGACCTCGGGGCGGGTGCCGGTGCCGTCGTCCGGCTCGTCGAGCAGGACCTTGCCCGTCCGGTCCAGCACGCGCGTCGCTTCACGGCCTTCGAGGATCAGGGCGCGGAAGCCGTCGGTCAGGCCCGCGGCCTCGAGCGCCGCCTGGCCGTTGCGCTCGTGGATGTCGAGCATCCCGCCCTGCGTACGCGCCGAAGGCGAGCTCTCCGCTTCGTAGACCGTGGCCGGGACGCCGTGGACGTGCAGGACGCGCGCGAGCGTGAGCCCGCCGAGCCCGGCGCCGACGATCACTACGGGGTCGGACATGGCGACTCCTCTCTTTGGAATGTTGTTCCAATCTTGGAACGTCATTCCAGACGTGTCAAGATGAGGCATGGCACAACGGCGCGCGGTAGCCCTCTCGCGGGCGCGCATCATCGAGACGGCGGTCGAGCTCCTCGACGCCGACGGCGAGAGCGGTTTGACGTTCCGGGCGCTGACCGAGCGCCTCGCCACCGGACCCGGGGCGATCTACTGGCACGTGGCGAACAAGGGCGAACTGCTCGACGCCGCGACCTACGCGGTGGTCGCGGGCGCCCTGGCCGCCGAGCGTGCCGCGGGATCACCCCGGGACGAGGTCCGCGCCGTCGCGCTCGGCCTCTTCGACGCGATCGAGGGCCACCCGTGGCTCGCGCCGCAGCTTTCGGCGCAGCTGTCGCGCGGCCCCTCGGGCCTGATAACGCCGAAGATCTTCGAGAGCATCGGACGGCACGTCCGCGACCTGGGCGTGCCGAAGGGCAGCTGGTTCACGGCGACCTCGGCGCTGGTGCACTACGTCCTCGGCGCCGCCGGCCAGAACGCCGCGAACGCGCGCGTCGTGACGAACGGCAAGGATCGCAGCGAGTTCCTCGACGCTGTGTCGACCGCTTGGGCGGGACTCGACGCCGAGGAATACCCGTTCATGCGAGAGGTCGCCGCCGAAGTGCGCGACCACGACGACCGCGAGCAGTTCCTGGCAGGTGTCGACCTCATCCTGACCGGGATCGGCGCGGTGCACTCATTGCCCTAGCCGGTGCCGGTTGTCCCAGCGGATCTCCTCCCACCGCGGTTCGCGGACGATCGTGCGGTCGGTGTTGTGGAACGCCAGGACACCGTTCAGGAAGAGGCTGCCGTCGAAGCCCTTGAAGTCGCCCCCGTAGGCGGCCTCGCGCAGCCGGATCTCCGCCTCCCCCGGCTCCAAGACGCGCGTCCGTGGCCAGCCCCAGAAGAGGGTCGGCAGGTAGGGCACTTCCACGCGGTTGGCCAGGAACAGGTCCAGTGGCCGGCGCAGTCCCGGATCCGCACGAACCACCACGGCGAAGTCGTTGTCCGGCTTCGCGATCGACGACATGTGGAGCCACAGGGTGCCCAGCAGCTTCTCGCCCAGCTCGGCCACGGCCGCGGGAGCGACCTGCTTCACGACGGCCCGCACCTCGTCGAGGTCTTTGGCCATCGCACCCGCGCGGGGCAAGTCGTCGGAATGTCCCTCGAGCGTCCACTCCACCGAAAGCGGGCCGAAGACCTGTCGCAGCCCGAGGGGCGAAAGCCGGTCCTCGGGCCGCACGCGGAACTGGCCCTGGTCGGGCCCGCCGGGGGTGATCCAGACCTGCGCGGGACGCGTCAACCGCTGCTCCGTGCCGAACCCCTCGGGCCGGATCAGCTCGACGTGGGGCCCCGCGTCGTCCGAGAGCGCTGCCGGTTCGGCGAGCAGGCTGAGGGCGAGCGGCACCGCCTCGCCCGCCGCGGCGATGATCTCGCGGCTCTTCTCGTCGACCTCGCGTTCGCGACGCGCCGAGCGGCGGCCCCGGCTCGAGAGCCCGGCCTGCTCGCGGGCACGGTCGTACGCCGCGGGGCCGACGAGCGGCAAGGCGTCCATCAGCGCCTCGAACGCGGCGCGGTTCACCTCTCCCCACGCCGTGCGGGCCGCGTCCGGCCAGCCGAGAGCCACGAAGCACAGGGCGACATACCGCTCGGCCACCGCCTCCTGCAGCGGTGACCGGGCCGTCGCCGAGGCTTCGCGGAAGAGGTCCCGCGCCCGCGTCCATTCCGCTTGGCGTGCCTCGGACGGCGCCGACACGAGGTCGCGCAGGGTGCGCTGACCGGCGGCGAGCGCGGTCGTGTACCGCTGGTCCAGCAGCTCGTCCAGCTGCCGGCCGAGCCCGGCCAGCTGGGTGCTCAGCCGGTCTTCGCTCGCCGTCACCGCGCCGAGCAGCTCCGCGGCCAGCCCGCCGAGGTCGTCGTCCCCGGAAAGGGCACCGACCAGCTGCGACACGCCGTACTTCGCCGCGATCACCGAGATCGCCGTCAACGGCTCCATTCACCACCCCCCGGGCATCGTCAGCGCACCAGTTTCGCCAGGGGTTTGGCCAGGTCGCCGCGGGTGCCCACCGCCACGCCGGACAGGCCGAGCCATTCCGCCATGTGCCCCAGCTCCCCCGCCAGTTCCGGGAGCACGCGTGCCACGTCCGCGCCTTCTTCCGCGAAGGCGCCGTGCACCCGTAGGACGCCCACCGCGCGATCGGACTTCAGGTCCACCCGCGCGACCAGTTCGCCGTCCAGCAGGAACGGGAACACGTAGTAGCCGTAGACGCGCTTCGGCTCCGGGACGTAGATCTCGATCCGGTAATGGAACCCGAAGAGCCGCTCGGTGCGGGCGCGTTCCCAGATCAGCGGGTCGAACGGGCACAGCAGCGCCCGCCCGGTGACCGAACGCGGCGTGCGGGCCTCGGCGTGCCGGTACGCCACCGGCTTCCAGCCGCGGACCGAAACCGGCTCCAGGACACCGGATTCGACCAGCTCCGCCACCGCCTGGCGGGCCGGCGCCGGGCCGAGGCGGTAGTAGTCGCGCAGGTCCGTCTCCGTCGCGACGCCCAGTGCGCGCGCCGAGCGCTCGATCAGCCCGCGCGCGCCCTCCTCCGCCGAGACAGTGCGCGCCAGGATGTCCGGCGGCACCACCCGTTCGGTCAGGTCGTACAGCCGCTCGAACGACCGGCGCGTGCCTGTAGTCAGCTGGCCGATGCCGAACAGGTACTCGCAGACGCGCTTGACTTCCGAACGCTCCCACCACGAGCCGGGGCCGCGGCGTTGCGCGTCCGCCTCGACCTCGCGCTCGATGCCGCCCGCACCGATCGGGCCGAGTTCCTTGACCACCGAAAGGATCTCGTCGACCAGCCCCGGCGACTTCTCGATCAACGGGCCGTAGTGCTTCCACCAGCCGTCCCGCTTCGCGCCCGAGCGGATCAGCGGCCAGTCCTCGATCGGCAGCAGGCTCGCCTCGTGCGCCCACGTCTCCACCAGGAGGCGCGGCTGGCGCGCCGAGTGCGCCCACGCCGCCGCGTCCAGCAGCGCGGGCTCGTACGCGCCCAGGCGGGAAAACACCGGCATGTAGTGCGCCCGGACCGCGACGTTCACGGAGTCCAGCTGCAGCAGCTGGACGCGCGAAAGCACGCGTTTCAGGTGCCGCCGGGACGGCTCGCCGGAGGGACGCGGGTCGGTGAAGCCCTGTGCGGCCAGGAAGGTCTTCCGGGCCGTCGAGACGCTGATCGTTTGCATGGTGAGGTCATGGTGCCAGCCACCACCGACAGTTTTCGGCGACCCGATAGATTCGGCCCATGAGCGACGCCGCCGTCCGCCCCGCCGACCTGTCCGACGCCGCGGAGATCGCCCGCATCCAGCGCGAAACCTGGCACGCCGCCTACGAAGACCTGCTGGGCAAGCAGGCGCTCGCCGAACTGGACGCCGCCGACCTCGCCGGTACCTGGACCGAGACCATCGAGTACCCCGGGAGCCTGGTCTACGTCGCCACCGAAGGCGAGTACACCGTCGGGTTCTGCGTCGCCGGCCGCGCGCCCGAGGGCGAGATCGCCGGCGCCGACGGCAGCCTGCCCGAAGACGCGGGCTCCACCGGCTTGATCGCCACCCTGCTCGTCGAGCCGCGGTGGGGACGGCGCGGCCACGCCGGCCGGCTACTCGCGACGGCCGCCGCCGGCCTGCGGGCCGACGGCGCCGGCCGCGGCATCGCCTGGGTCGCCCAGGGCGACCACGCCAGCCTGGGCTTCTACCGCCGGGCCGGCTGGAACCCCGACGGCACGGTCCGCACCCTCGACACCGGCGAGCGCCTGCTCCGCGAGGTCCGGCTCACCGGCACGCTCGAGCTGTCGCTCACCTGAGTCGCGGAAGATCACCCAGCGCATCACGGCGTACATGAACACGCCTTCGCAGGCGCCCGCGAGCAGCCGCGAGACGTGGTATTCGACGCCCAGCGCCGTCAGGCCGGCGCCGACACCCAGCAAAAACGCGGCGTAATTGACGACGATCGCGACGACGTACAAGACGAGCTGGATTCCGACGGCCGCGTGGGAATGGAAGTTGAACGTCCGGTTCAGCACGAAGCTGAGCCCGAACGCGCAGCCGTACGCGACCGTGATCGCCAGCCACACGGGCCAGCCGAGCAAGCTTCGGAAAACGGTCAGCAACCCGAGGTCGACGCCGAACGTCAGACCGTTGATGAGGCAGAAGCCGAGAAACGTCGGGGCGACGATCCGCGACAGACCCAGCGGGAGTATCCGGACGATGGCCCGGCAGAGGGCGCCGAAGCGGTCAGCGGGCGTACGGGGTTGCTCGGCGGCCACCCCGTCAGCGTTCCAGCGGGAGGTGACCGGGAGCCGTCCGGCAGGTGATCTTCTGGTGCGGGCCACCGGGCGAAGACGGGGGCTAACCCCCGTGTTTTCAGGTTTCGAACTGATAACGTGAAGAACGCGAGCGATTTTCGGGAGGTGACACGATGAGCTGGATCCTGCTGACGCTGGGCGTGGCGTTCGGTTCGGCCATCGTGCCGCTGATCAACGCCGAAGTGTTCTTGATCGGGCTGTGCGCGAGCCAGCCGGGCCTGCACTGGCTGTGGCTCGGGGCGGCGGTCGCGGTCGGGCAGATCGCCGGGAAGACGCTGTACTACCTCGCCGCGCGGGGGACGATCAAGCTGCCGAAGCCGCTGCACGACCGGTTGCACCGGGAGCGGCCGATGACTCCGCGGCGGGTGCGGTGGCAGTTGCGGACGAAGCGGCTGCGGGGGTGGGTCGAGGGGTTGCGGGAGCGGTGCCATCGGCATCCGCACTGGATGGCTGGGACGTACGGGGTCAGTTCGCTCGTGGGGTTGCCGCCGTTCATGGCGACCAGTGTGCTGGCCGGGTTGGTGCGGATGCGGTTGGCGACGTTCTTGACCACCGGGCTGGCCGGAAGGTGGATTCGGTTCAGTTTGATAGCGGCTTCACCTGCGGTGTTCGCTGGGTGGTTGCATCACTGAGGAAGTTTTGTGGTTGCGTAAGTTGAGTCGCTTCAGGTTTTGAGTCGGTTCGAGTTCTTTGTCGCTTTAGCTTTGTGTGCTGCGGCTGGCCCATTGCACCGCCACTGCGACGGCGACCGCGACCGCGATGGCGAACGCCCAGCCGCCGATCGGTTCGGCCAGTACCGCTGCCAGGAAGCAGAACGCTGCGAAGCCGCGGAGGCCGCGTAGTACGCCTCGCATGGTCGCTACCGCCGCTGCCGGGCCGCCTTGCGCCAGGGCGAAGGCCGCCACCACGCTCGTTCCCGTCGGGAACGGGGCCAGCACGCCCGTCAGGTCCGGGCCGAGGCGGCCTGCGGTCGCGGTGAGTGCCAGGACGAGTCCGGCTGTCGCCAGCGCTCGGGCGGGGAGGTCCCACCAGGGCAGGTTCAGCGAGCCGGACGTACCCCGGCTTGACGGCGCCGTTTCGCCTTGGCCGGGCAAGCCCAGCGACCCTGCCTCGGCCGACGCGAACAGCCTCACCGGGGCGGCCCGCACAAGCCGTGTGCCCGCCCAAGCCGCCACGAGGGCCGCACCCAGCGCGAGCCACACCGGCACCGGGGCGAACGACAGCGCCAGATCCAGCGCAAGACACACCAGCCACCCGACCACCACCGTCCCCAGCCACCCACGAGCCCGCGCGACCCGCGCGAACACCACCGCGAACGCCGCCAGCGACACCAGGCCCAGCAACGACGCCGAAGCGGCCCGTGGTCGACGTACGTGATCAGCAAAATCGGTCCCGCCACCACCGGCATGGCCACCAGCAGCCCGGTCACCCCCGGCCCCCACCGGCGCCCGGCCAAGGACGAACCCACCACCAGCAACGGGGCCAAGACGAGCTTCAAAAACCAGCGTCACTGGGTCCAGTCTGCCGGACCCAGCGAAGCCGCCACCCGCACGAACCCCCGGACGAGCGGGCCTCCCCCGGTCTTCGGCCACGCCACCACCAGCTCACTCGGCGGGCGGTCCGCCACCGGGACGACGCTCAGCCCCTCCGGCAACGGCTGGCCGAGCGGGGCGAACGCCGAAATCCCGTTCCACAGCACCGCCTGCAGGCACTCCTGGATCGTCCGCACCACCGGACCGTCCGCCGCGCCGCTCGTCCAGTACGCCGCCCACGTCGGGTCGGTGCCGTCCGGGAGGCGGATCCAGCGGCGGCCGGCCAGGTCCGCCGTGGTCACCGACGGCCGGGCGGACAGGGGGTCGTCAGCGCGCAGGACCACGCCGGTGCGGACCGGGCGCAGCGCGTGGACGCTGATTCCCTTGGCCTCGAAGGGAGTCCGGGTCAGTGCCACGTCGACCAGGCCCGTGCGCAGCCCCGCCGTCGGGTCGGCGAGATCCGTCTCGTGGACCCGGACGTCGACGTGCGGGTGGCGTTCGCGGAAGAGCGGGACCAGGCGGGCGCCGGCATGCTCGGCGGTGTCCGCCAGGGTGCCGACCGTCAGGGTCGCCGTGCCCGCCGCTGCCGTGACGCGGTCGGGGATTCGGCCCGCCCGCGCCAGCAGCGCGACCGCCTCGTCGTACAGCACCGTGCCCGCCGCGGTGAGCGTGACGCCCTTCGGCGTGCGCTCGAACAGCGTCGCGCCCAGCTCGTCCTCCAGCCCGCGCACCGCACGGCTCAGCGGCGGCTGCGCCATGTGCAGCCGCCCCGCCGCGCGGCCGATGTGCCGCTCGTCGGCCACCGCGACGAAGTACCGGAGCACGCGCAGGTCCATACTCCCAGGGTATCGAGTGGACGCAGCCGGTCTTGGACACCCGCCGCCGCGCGAACCGATGATCGAGGGCATGGACCTCAGGATCGGGTGCTTCCGCTACGACACCACCGCGCAGCTGTTCGAAACCACCACCGTCGAAACCGCCGATACGCTGCCGGAGATCTTCGAGCGGCTCATCCGCGGGAACGAATTCGACGTCGCCGAGCTCGGCCTCACGTTCTACCTGCGCCTGCTCGAAGAAGACACGCCCTTCGTGGCGCTGCCGATCTTCCCCAACCGGGTGTTCCGGCACTCCTGCGTCTTCGTCAACACCCACGCGGGCATCACCGGGCCGGACGGGCTCACCGGGCGGACCATCGGCGAATTCGGGACCTACGGCCAGGACTCGGGCGTCTGGGCCAAAGGCATCCTGATGGACGAATACGGCTTCGAGCCCGAGGCGAACCGCTGGGTGATCGGCGGGCTCGAACGCCCGTCGGCGCCCTTCGGCTTCATCCCGCACCCGCACCCACCCGCGCTCGAAATAGCCACGGCGGGGGAAGGGAAAACGCTGAGCACCATGCTCGACGCCGGTGAGATCGACGCGCTGTTCTCCGCCAACGTCCCGCAGTGCGTGCTCGACGGCTCCCCCCACGTCGCCCGCCTGTTCCCGGACTTCGCGGCGCGGGAACGCGACTACCACCGCCGCACCGGGATCTTCCCGATCATGCACACCGTCGTCGTCCGGCGGGAGCTCCTGCGGGACGACCCCGGCCTGGCCCGCCGCGTCTACGGCGAGTTCGAAGCCGCGAAAGACGCCGCCGCGGCGCGCTACCGCCGGAACCGGCGGCTCTACCAGGTGCAGACCATGGTCCTCTGGGCGAACGCGCTGGTCGACGAAACCCTCGCCGAATTCGGCGAAGACTGGTGGCCCTACGGGATTTCCGCCAACCGCGCGACGCTGGAAACCTATCTCAGGTACCACCACGAACAGGGTCTGTCGTCCCGGCTCTGGCGGATCGAAGAGATCTTCGCGCCGGAACTACTCGGTACCTGAGCGCTCGGCGGCTTCCAGCTCCACGGCCGTCTTCATCGTCTCCCGCGCCCGGCGCCGGTCACCGGCGATGTCGTAGGCGTACGCGAGCTTGTACCAGGCCCGCCAGTTCTCCTGGTCCGCCTCGACCTCGGCGCGGCGCTCGGCGAACCACGCGTCGGCCGCGTCGCGGTCCACCCGGCCCGAAGGCCGCCGCGGCAGGTCGGAGACGTCCGGGAGCGCGCCCTCGGCGTCCAGGCGGCGCGAAAGGCGCTGGATCTGCAGGCCGTTGCGCCAGGTCACGACGACGACCCAGACGCCGAGGACCGGCAGGAGCAGGACGCCGATCCCGAGCGCGATGCCCAGGCCCGTACCCGAGGCGAACAGCGCGAACGCGCGATCCGCCAGCAGGAACAGGTAGACGACCAGCGCCGCCGTCAGCAGCAGCGCCACATTGCGGGCCCTCACAGGTCGAGGACGTTTTCCAGGCCGACCGTCAGGCCGGGGCGCGTCAGCACCGTGCGGACGCCGAGCAGCACACCCGGCATGAACGACGTCCGGTCGAGGGAGTCGTGGCGGATGGTCAAGGTCTCGCCCTCGCCGCCGAACAGGATCTCCTCGTGCGCGACCAGCCCCGGCAGACGGACCGAGTGGACGCGGACCTCCTCGACCGAAGCGCCGCGGGCACCGTCCAGTTCGGACGTCGTCGCGTCCGGGCCCGGCGTCACGCCCGCCTCGGCCCGCGCGGCGGCGATCATCCGGGCGGTGTGCGCGGCGGTGCCCGAAGGCGCGTCGGCCTTGCGGTTGTGGTGCAGCTCGATGATCTCCGCCGACGCGTAGAACTTGGCCGCCTGGGCCGCGAACCGCATCGCCAGGACCGCGCCGAGCGCGAAGTTCGGCGCGATCAGCACGCCGAGCGAGGGCTTCGGCTCCAGGAGGGAACGCAGCGAAGCCAGCCGCTCCTCGCTGAAGCCCGTGGTGCCGACGACCGCGTGGATGTCGTGCTCGACCAGGTACTCCAGGTTGCCCATGACGGTGTCGGGGTGGGTGAAGTCCACGACCACCTGCGCGTCGGCGAGCGCCGAGAAGTCGTCACCGGCGTCCAGCGCCGCGACGACCTTCATGTCGCCCGCGCTTTCGACCGCCTTCACCACCGTCGCACCCATGCGGCCCCGGGCACCGAGCACACCGACGTTGATGGTCATGAAGCGATCACCTCGTGCAGGTCGTCAGGAAGGTCGTCGGCGTGAGCGTACGGCCCGACGACCGCCGCCGCCGAGACCCCGCCCGGGCGCGCGAACAAACTGCGAGCGAGCGCACACACGTCCTCGGTGGTCACCGCGTCGATGCGCGCGATCGTGGCGTCGACGCCCAGGTAGCGGCCGTAGTTGAGCTCGGTCTTGCCGATCCGCGACATCCGCGACGACGTGTCCTCCAGCCCCAGCACCAGCCCGCCGCGCAGCTGGCCCTTGGCGCGGGCCACCTCGGCGTCGGTCAGGCCGTCGACGCCGACCTTGTCGAGCAGTTCGCGGATGACACCGGCGACGTCGCCGAGCTTTTCCGGCTGGCAGCCCGCGTACACGGCCATGTGCCCGGTGTCGGCGTAGCTCGCCACCGACGAGTACACCTGGTAGGCCAGCCCGCGCTGCTCCCGGATCTCCTGGAACAGCCGCGAGCTCATGCCGCCGCCGAGCGCCGCGTTGAGCACCGACAGGGCGAAGCGCCGGTCGTCGTGGCGCGACAGCGACCGCAGGCCCAGCATGACGTGCGCCTGCTCGGTGTCGTCGGTGTGCAGCGCCAGCTTCGGCGGGGTCTTGATCCGGGCCCGGCCTTCGCGCGGCGGGACCGGCGTCGCGGTCCCGTTCAGCCGGTCCTTCAGCGCCTTGCGCACCAGGCGCAGCACCTGGTTGTGGTCGACGTTCCCGGCCACGGCCAGCACCATCCGCGGCAGCGTGTACCGGCGCTTGTAGAAGTTCCGCAGCGCGGACGGCGACATCCCGATGATCGACTTCTCGGTGCCGAGCACCGGGCGGCCGAGCGCGTGGTCGCCGAGGATCGCGCTGACGAACGTCTCGTGCAGCAGGTCTTCGGGGTCGTCGTCGCGCATCGAAATCTCTTCGAGGACGACACTGCGCTCCATGTCCATGTCGCGGTCGGTGCACAGCGCCTCGAACACGACGTCGGTGACCAGGTCCACGGCCAGCGGGAGGTCGGCGTCGAGCACCTGCGCGTAGTAGCAGGTGTGCTCCTTCGCCGTGAAGGCGTTGAACTCGCCGCCGACCGCGTCGATCTCCTCGGCGATCTGCGTGGCGTCGCGGTTCTTCGTGCCCTTGAACAGCAGGTGCTCGAGGTAGTGCGCGGCGCCGGCGACGGCCACCGGCTCGTCGCGGGAGCCGATGCCGACCCACAGCCCGACCGTGGCCGAGCGGGACGCCGGGACGTACTCGGTGATCACCCGCAGGCCGCCGGGCAGCACGCTGCGCTTGACGACCGCACCGTCCGGGGTGGACTCGAGCGTGCGGGTGGTGCCGACGGGCTGTTCGTGCCCGGAAACCTGCCGTGCCATGGGTTCCTTACCTCACATGCCGTGAAGGCCTCCTTACCGGTCACAAACGCCGGTAAGGAGGCCTTCACGGACCAAACGAGTGTCTTACTTGGCGTCGGCCTTCTCGGCGTCGGCGGCGGGCGCCTCGTCCTCCTTGACCACGATCAGGCTGATCTTGCCGCGGTTGTCGATGTCGGCGATCTCGACGCGGAGCTTGTCGCCCACGTTGACGACGTCCTCGACCTTGGCGATCCGCTTGCCGTTGCCCAGCTTGGAGATGTGCACCAGGCCGTCCTTGCCCGGCAGCAGCGAGACGAACGCGCCGAACGCGGCCGTCTTCACCACGGTGCCGAGGAAGCGCTCGCCGACCTTGGGCAGCTGCGGGTTGGCGATGGCGTTGATCAGGTCGATCGCCGCCTCCGCCGACGGGCCGTCCGAAGCGCCGACGTAGATCGTGCCGTCGTCCTCGATGGAAATGTCGGCACCGGTCTGCTCGGTGATCGAGTTGATCATCTTGCCCTTCGGGCCGATGACCTCGCCGATCTTGTCCACCGGGATCTTCACGCTGGTGACGCGCGGCGAGTACGGGCTCATCTCGTCCGGGCTGTCGATCGCCTCGGCGATGACCTCCAGGATGGTGATGCGCGCGTCCTTCGCCTGCTTCAGCGCGGCCGCGAGGACCTCCGACGGGATGCCGTCGAGCTTCGTGTCCAGCTGCAGCGCGGTGATGATGTCCTTGGTGCCGGCGACCTTGAAGTCCATGTCGCCCAGGGCGTCCTCCGCACCGAGGATGTCGGTGAGCGCCACGTAGCGGGTCTCGCCGTCGACCTCGTCGGAGACCAGGCCCATCGCGATGCCCGCGACCGGCGCCTTCAGCGGCACGCCGGCGTTGTACAGGCTCATCGTGGACGCGCAGACCGAGCCCATCGAGGTCGAGCCGTTGGAGCCCAGCGCCTCGGAGACCTGGCGGATCGCGTACGGGAACTCGTCCCGCTTCGGCAGCACCGGCACCAGGGCGCGCTCGGCGAGCATGCCGTGGCCGATTTCGCGGCGCTTCGGCGAACCGACACGGCCGGTCTCACCGGTGGAGAAGGGCGGGAAGTTGTAGTGGTGCATGTAGCGCTTGTGCGTCTCCGGGGACAGCGAGTCGATCTGCTGCTCCAGGCGAAGCATGTTCAGCGTGGTGACGCCCAGGATCTGGGTTTCGCCGCGCTCGAACAGCGCCGAGCCGTGCGCCCGCGGGATCACGGCGACCTCGGCCGCGAGCGACCGGATGTCGGTGAGGCCACGGCCGTCCATGCGGATCTTCTCCGTCAGGACGCGCTGGCGCATGATCTTCTTCGTCAGGGCCTTGAACGCCCCGCCGATCTCCTTGTCGCGGCCCTCGAAGGCTTCGCCCTCGCCGAGGCCGACCTTCTCCAGCACGGCGGCCTTGACCTGGTCGGTCGCGGCGTCGCGGTCCTGCTTGCCGGCGATCTGGAGGGCGTTCGCCAGGTCGTCGGTCGCGATCGCGGCGACGGCCTCGTAGACGTCCTGCTGGTAGGCCGGGTAGACCGGGAACTCGCCGGTCGGCTTCGCGGCGGCGTCGGCGAGGCGCTGCTGCGCCTCGCAGAGGACCTTGATGAACGGCTTCGCGGCCTCGAGGCCCTCGGCGACCGCGACCTCGTCCGGCGCCTTGCCGCCGTCGGCGATCAGTTCGAGCGTGTGCTCGGTGCCCTCGGCCTCGACCATCATGATCGCGACGTCGTCACCGACGATGCGGCCCGCGACGACCATGTTGAAGGTCGCCTTCTCCAGCTGCGACCAGGTCGGGAACGCGACCCACTGGCCTTCGATCAGCGCGACGCGCACGCCGCCGACCGGGCCGGAGAACGGGAGGCCGGCGATCTGGGTCGACGCCGAAGCGGCGTTGATGGCCAGCACGTCGTACGGGTCGTCCGGGTTGAGGCTCTGGACGGTGATGACGACCTGGATCTCGTTGCGGAGACCGTCGGCGAACGACGGGCGCAGCGGCCGGTCGATCAGGCGGCAGGTCAGGATCGCGTCGGTCGACGGGCGGCCCTCGCGGCGGAAGAACGCGCCGGGGATGCGGCCAGCGGCGTACATGCGCTCTTCGACGTCCACGGTCAGCGGGAAGAAGTCGAAGTGCTCCTTCGGGTGCTTCGACGCGGTCGTCGCCGAGAGCAGCATGGTCTCTTCGTCGAGGTACGCGACGACGGCGCCGGCGGCCTGCTTGGCCAGGCGGCCCGTCTCGAAGCGGACGGTGCGAGTGCCGAACTTGCCGTTGTCGATGACGGCTTCGGTCTCGTGCACGGTGACTCCGGTGGAGTCGGTCATAGATTGTTCTCCTCTTTGGTTCCTCTGTACGGCGCGAGTCTCCCACCCTGGGACCCGTTTCGCCTGAGGACGCTCGAGGAATGAGGCCGGTCTTCGATCGAAGCCCCCGGGACTCTTCCCGGGAACCACTACCGAGGACCGGCGGACGGACCCTCGTGCGCGCTCGCGCCGTTCCTGTCTTTCTGCACCGAGGGGGAGCGGCCGGCGGCCACTCCCCCTCGGGTTGAAGCTATCGGCGCAGGCCGAGGCGCTGGATCAGCGCACGGTAACGCTCGATGTCCACCTTCATCACGTAGTTCAGCAGCCGGCGGCGACGGCCGACCAGCAGCAGGAGCCCGCGACGCGAGTGGTGGTCGTGCTTGTGAGCCTTGAGGTGCTCGGTGAGGCCGACGATGCGCTTGGTCAGCAGCGCGACCTGGGCCTCGGGGGATCCGGTGTCCGAGTCGTGCACGCCGTACTCGGCAAGGATCGACTTCTTCTCTTCGGTGGACAGCGCCACTTGTGTTGCTCCTCGAAATAATCAGTGCCGTGCGGCCCCGGGCGTGAATGCACGCCGGGAAGACGGTCACGGCCGCCACGGACTGCAGCCGGACCCGCTCGTGAGGTTACCAGCCCGCTGAACAGCGTCTTCAGGCGCCGTCCAGCTCGAAGACGCGCGCCACCCGGTAGCGGGGGCCGCCCGGCTCGCGCTCGCTGGTCATCAGCGCCACCTCGGTGGCCTGCCAGCGCCGGCTCGTGAAGCCGGCGAGCTTCCCTGTCCAACGCGCGGCGAGCCCCGGTTCTTCCCGGGGGAACCGCGCGAGCGTCAGGTGGGCCCGGTACGGCCTCGCCTCGGCGTCGGCGCCCGCGGCGTGCGCGAGCGGCGTCAGCTCCGTTCCGGCGACAGTCAACCACAGCACGCCGGGGAACGTCGCGGCCTTTTCCAGCCGGACGTCGACGGGCGCCCGCCCGGCCAGGCGCTCCCCCAGCCAGGCCGCCCGCGTCCCGACGTCGTCCGGCCCGTAGTAGGCGAGCGTGACGTGCCAGCGCTCCGGCGGCTCCCAGCGCAGGCCGTCGTCGGGGTCGCCGAGGGCCGCGGCGACCTGCTCGACGACGTCGTCCGGCGGGAGCAGCGCGCTGAACAGGACCGGCATCAGGAGCCGTTGCCCGCCCGGCGGAGCAGGTCGGCGATGGCCGGGAACTCGTCGTCGAGGCGCTTGGCGGCCTCGCCCAGGTCTTCGTCCTCGGCCAGGTCGCGCAGGTAGGCGAGGACCTTCGCGTCTTCGTTGACCACCGGGATGTTGTCGCGGCCGACGGTGGGGCGCGAGTCGCGGACGTCCTCCATCGCGGCCAGCATCGCGTCGCGGTTGCCGGCGGCGACCTCGGGTACGAGGATCTTGCGCTCGAGCATGATCATCCTGGCCAGCACGACCGGGTTGCCGATCTTCGCCCGCCGTCCGCTCATCACCTGGCTGAGCATGGGGGCGCTGATCCCGAGGACTTCGGCCAAGAACGCCTGCGAAACGTCGAACGCGACGACGAGCCGGCGGACGCGGTCGCCGAGCGGCTCCCCGTACCACTCGCGCTGCAACGCGATGTTCCGCTGGACGATCTTGTGGTCCTCCACCAGTTCCGCTCCCCTAAACCCGCTTCGCCCGGATGCCCTGCGCGCACCGTCCGTGAGCATCTTGCCATCGCCCCGACGTGCGTGAACGCGAAATCCCCTATTCGCCCCCGGTCGGGGCGTCCGGGGGCAGCTCCAGTGCCTTTCTCGTCTCGATCACGTCGTCGTCGATCTGCGTGACGAGCCCGGCCGAGTCGGCGAAGCGCACTTGGTCGCGCAGCCGTGTCACGAAGTCGATCGCGACGTGCTGGCCGTAGAAGTCCTCGTCGACGTCGAGGACGAACGCCTCGACGGTGCGCTCGCGCCCGGAAAACGTCGGGTTCGTGCCCACCGAGACCGCGGCGCGCAGCCGGCGCGACGGGTCCGCCGAGCGGGTGAACCAGGCGCTGTACACGCCGTCGGCCGGGACGGCGGCGAAGCGCGGCGTCGACAGGTTCGCCGTCGGGTAGCCGAGCTCGTGGCCGCGGCCGTCGCCGCGGACGACGATGCCCTCCAGGCGGTGCGGGCGGCCGAGCGCCTCGGCCGCCGCCACGACGTCACCCGCGTCGATGCACGACCGGACGTACGTGCTGGAGAAGGTGATCGCCGATTGGTCCTCTTCGGACAGTTCCTTGCCCTGCAGTTCCGCGCCGTAGGCGGCGAACCCGAACCGGCGGCCGAGGGTGCGCAGCATCGCGACGTCACCGGCGGCCTTGGCGCCGAAGGTGAAGTTGTCGCCGACGATCACCGCGGCCGCGTGCAGGCGGTCGACGAGCACCTCGTGCACGAACTCCTCCGGCGCCAGCCGGGACAGCTCCAAGGTGAACGGCAGCACGCAGAAGACGTCGACGCCGAGGCTCTCGACGATTTCCGCCTTGCGCCGCAACGTGGTCAGCTGCGCCGGGTGGCTGCCCGGGCGCAGCACCTCCGACGGGTGCGGGTCGAACGTCAGCATGACGCTCGGCAGCCCCCGTTCGGCCGCCGCGGCCACGGTCCGGCTGATCAGCTCCTGGTGCCCGCGATGCACCCCGTCGAACACGCCGATGGTGACCACGCACCGGCCCCAGCCGCCGGGGAGGTCCCCCAGCCCACGCCACCGCAGCACGTCGCACTCCCGTCTCTGTAAGGCCCACCCTAGGCGGGCAGCAACACCACCACCGCGCGGGACACGCCTTGTTCGTCGGCGGCCAGCGCGAGCACCCGGCCGTCGGGCCCGAAGAGCCCGTAGGTGCCTTCGAGCCCGGCCGCCGGGATGCGCTGCCCGTGCCGGACCGCCTTCGCCGTGGCCGCGTCGAGGTCGCGCCTCGGGAAGGCGGCGGCGACGGCGGCGTCGAGGTCCAGGCTCAGCTCTGGCTTCTCCTCGAGCTGGTCGAGGGTGCGCGCCCGGGCCAGTGTGAAGGGGCCGACCGTGGTGCGCCGCAACGCCTTCAGGTGCCCGCCGCAGCCGAGATCCGCGCCGAGGTCGCGGGCCAGCGCGCGGACGTAGGTGCCGGACGAGCACTCGACGACGGCGTCGACCTCGACGTGGTCCGCTTCGTGCCGGACGGCCAGGACGTCGAAGCGGTAGACGGTGACCGGGCGCGCGGGGATCACGACGTCCTCGCCGGCGCGGACGCGGGCGTAGGCGCGCTTGCCGTCGATCTTGACGGCGCTGACCGCGCTCGGGACCTGCTGGATGTCGCCGGTCAGCTTCTCGACGCCGTTCGCGATGTCTTCGTCGGTGACGTGGTCCGTCGCGCCCTCGGTGAGGACTTCGCCCTCGGCGTCGTCGGTCGTGGTGCTGCTGCCGAGGCTCAGGGTGGCCAGGTAGGTCTTGCGGTCCAGCGCCAGGTGGCCGAGCAGCTTGGTGGCGCGCTCGATGCCGAGCACCAGCACGCCGGTCGCCATCGGGTCGAGCGTGCCGGCGTGCCCGACCTTGCGGGTGCCCATGATGCGGCGGGCGCGGGCGACGACGTCGTGGGACGTCATGCCGGCGGGCTTGTCGACGATCAGGAGACCGGGCGGCGGGGCGGGGCGGCGGGGCGGTTTGGGGCTCGACACGCGGGAAACCCTAGCTGCCGCTTGTCGTGGGCCGATCAGGCCGTTCAGGCGGCGACGATCGGCGTCTCCGGTAGTGCGGCGTCCCAGCGGCGGCGGGTGATCCGCACCGGCAGTTCCTCGCCGCGGGCCTCGGCCAGGAACAGGTGGGCGCGGGTGCGGCGCCACCACACGAGCAGCCGGACCGTGCCGAGCGCGAGGATCGCGACGATCGCCAGCAGCGACAGCCGGAAGTTCCCGCCGGTCCACTGCAGGAGCACGCCGACGGCGAGCGCGGCGATCGTCGTCGCGACGAACCCGCCGACGTTGACCACGCCGGTGGCCGTGCCCACGCGGGACAGCGGGTTGTAGTCGCGGGCGAGCGCGAAGCCGATCATCGACGCCGGGCCGCCGAGGGCGAGGAAGGCGAACGCGGGCACCAGGACGGCCACCGGCACGGTGCCGGGCCAGCTCAGCAGCACCGCCCAGAGCAGCGCGGCGCCGCCGATGTACCCGCCGACCAGCGGCATCCGCAGCGACGGGCGCCTGCCGATCACGCCGCCGAGCAGCGGCCCGCCGGCCATCGACCCGAAGACGAACACGGTGAGCAGCGCGCTCGCGGCGGCCTTCGACTGCCCCTGGCCCTGTACCAGCCACGGGACGCCCCACAGCAGCGTCAGGGCGTTGGGGGCGAACATCGTGCTGAAGTGGACCCAGAAGCCCAGGCGCGTCCCCGGCGTCCGCCAGGCTTCGGCGACCTGATGGGCGAGCTGGCGCGGGCGGACCTGTTCGCGGACGGGCTGCGCTTCGCCGTCCGGGACGTCCCGGACCCGCAGCGCCACGACCAGCGTGTAGAGCACGGTGAGGGCGCCGACGGCGAGGAAGGTGGGGGTCCAGCCGGAAACGTCGAGCAGCAGCGCCAGCGGGACGGTCGCGGCGAGGTTGCCGATGTAGCCGACGGCGGCGGTGAACGACGTCAGCAGCGCGTACTGGCGGCCCGGGAAGTGGGCCGCGACCAGGCGCAGCACGCTGACGAAGGTGAGCGCGTCGCCGAGCCCGAGCACGCCGCGGGCGAGCAGGCCGAGGCCGTAGGAGTGCGCGATGCCGAGCAGGAGCTGCCCGGTGCCGAGGATCAGCACGGCGACGACGAGGACGCGGCGGGGACCGTAGCGGTCGACCAGGACGCCGGTCGGGATCTGCATGGCGGCGTAGACGCCGACCTGCAGGACGGTGAAGGTGCCGAGCGCGGCGGCGCCGACACCGAAGCGTTCGGCCGCCTGCAGCCCGGCGACGCCGAAGGAGGTGCGGTGGAAGACCGCGAGGAGGTAGACGGTGACGGCGGCGAGCCAGATGAGCCAGGACCGGGCGGTGGCGCGGCCGGTGGCGGGCGGCACAAGGACCTCCAGGGAGTCGGCGGTGTTCGGGGCGTGGAACGCCCACGCTGCCGTCCCTACTACTTGTATCGCCTAAGCAACGGCGAAACATAGCCGTTATCCGGGTGGTTTTCGCCACAGGGTCGGGGGCATCACACGTGGTCAGGCCGGTCGGATCGCGCCCGTCACCGCCCAGTGGCCGGACCGCCAGCGCGCCACCACGAACGCCAGCCGGATCACCATGAACAGCGACAGCCCGGTCCAGATCCCCGTCAAGCCCCAGCCGAAGCCGAGCGAGGCCCAGATCAGCGGCAGGAAGCCCAACGCCGCGCTGCCGAGCGTCGCGTTGCGGAGGAAGGCCGCGTCGCCCGCGCCCAGCAGGACGCCGTCCAAGGCGAACACCACCCCGGCGATCGGCTGCAGGGCCACGAAGAACCACCACGCGTGCGGGATCTCCGCCAGCACGCCCGGGTCGGACGTGAACGCGTGCGGCAGCACCCACGACAGCGCCGCGAACAGCACGCACAGGAAGCATCCCAGCAGCAGCCCGTACCCGGTGATCTGGTTGGCCACCCCGCGCGCCTGCCGGGCCGAATTCGCCCCCAGCGCCGCGCCGACCAGCGACTGCGCCGCGATCGCCACCGAGTCCAGCACCAGCGCGAGGAACGTCCACAGCTGCAGCACCACCTGGTGCGCGCCCACCGCCTCGGTCGACGTCCGGGCCGCGACGGCCGCCGCCGAGACGAAGCACGCCTGGAACGCCAGGCTGCGCAGGACCAGGTCGCGGCCGAGGCCGAGCTGGGCGCGCATCACCTTGAAGTCCGGGCGCAGCCCGGCCTTCTCCTTCACCAGCGCGGCGAAGAACAGCGCCGCCGAGATCACCTGCGCGACGACGTTCGCGATCGCCGAGCCCTCCAGGCCGAGCCCGGCCCCGTAGACGAGCACCGGGCACAGCACGGCCGAGATCCCGTTGCCCGCCAGCACGTACCGCAGCGGTTTCGCGGCGTCCTGGACCCCGCGCATCCAGCCGTTGCCCGCCATGGTGACGAGGATCAGCGGCGCCCCGAACAGCGCGATCCGCAGCCACGACACGGCCGCGGACGCGATCTCGTCGCTGCCCGAGAGCGCGCGGGCGATCGGCCAGGCCAGCAGCTGCCCGGCGCCGAGCACGAAGAACCCGACGAACAGCGCCAGCCACGTCGCCTGCACGCCTTCGCGGACCGCGTCCGCCCGGCGGCCGGCGCCGTGCAGACGCGCGGTGCGCGACGTCGTGCCGTAGGACAGGAACGTCAGCTGGCTCGACACCTGCGCCAGCACGACCCCGCCGAGCGCGAGCCCGGCCAGCGACAGCGCGTCGAGGTGCCCGACCACGGCGGTGTCGACCAGCACGTACAGCGGCTCGGCGGCCAGCACCCCGAGCGCGGGCACGGCCAGGCCGAGCACGCGCTTCGCCGGAACCCGCTCGGTCTCCTCCACGTTCACCACGATCCGGACTCTAACCGGCCCCACCGACAGTTCTGACCGGCGGGAAGCCGGGAACTTTCCGGACCCGCCGGCCGACGCCGGCTACAGCAGCGGTGCCCGTTCCAGCGCCGCGCGCAGTCCCGCCAGGACCTCCTCGGCGGTGCCCGGGATCGTGCAGCCCGCGGCCTGCCGGTGCCCGCCGCCGCCGAATTCGGTGGCCACGGCCGAGACGTCGAGCCCGATGGAGCGCAACGAGATCTGCCACTGCGCCGGGTTCGCGAGGTCCTGTTTGAGCACCGCGGCGACGGCGGCCTCGCGCACCGAGCGGACGACGTCGACGACCGACTCGACCTCCTCGGCGCGCACCGTCTCGGCCGCGTCGACGCGGACCACGGCGTGCACGAAACCCTTGCCCTGCGCGGCTTCCGGTTCCAGCCGGGCTCCGCTCAGCACCGACGACAGCATCGGCAGCCAGGCGAAGGGGCGCTCGTCGGTGATCCGCCGCACGACCGCTTCGGCGTCGACGCCGGCTTCGATGAGCCGCGCCGCCATCCGGTGCGTCTCGGGGCTCGCCCGCCGGAACCCGCTGGTGTCGGTGACGATCCCGGCGTAGATCCCGCGCGCGATCGGCTCGTCCAGTTCGGCGCCCAGTGCGTCCAGGAGCCGGAACACCAGGATCGCGCTGGCCTCGGCCGTCTCGTCGACGACGTGGCAGGTGCCGTAGAAGGTGTTGGTGGCGTGGTGGTCGACGACCAGCACGGCGCCGGCGGCCTCGACGCGCCCGGCGAGCCGGCCCAGCCGCTTCGGCGTCGGCGTGTCGACGCAGATCAGCAGGGGCTCGCTGGCGGGAAGGTCGTCCGGGTGGGTGAGCAGCCCGTCCTCGTCGAGCCACCGCAGCGTCTCGGGCGCCTCGTCGGGTTCGCCGAAGGAGACGCGCACCTTCGCCCCACGCTGGAGGAGGGCCCGGCCGAGGGCGAGCGCGCTGCCCAGCGCGTCCGCGTCCGGGCGGATGTGGCCGAGGATCGTCACGTCGGTGGCCGAGGCGAGCAGCGCGGCCGCGTCCCGGATGTCCTGCGCCGAAGTAGGGGTCACGGTGCGTCACGCTACGCTCTGCGGGATGCCTGAGTACGTGATCCTGGTCCACCCGTCCGCCAACCGGGTCTACGCCGCCTCCTCCCCCGCGCTGCTGCGCGCCGAGCTGGCGGTGTTCGGCGCGGTGCTGCCGGCCGAGCTGTCCGGGATCGAGGAGGTCGAGCTCGGCGGCGTGGGGTACGTGCGCTTCACCAGCTCGGTGCCCCTCGGCGAGCGCGACCTCGCGCTGCTGTCGAACCTTTCGTCGCTGTACGCGCTGTTCGAGCTGGGTGACGGCGTCCTGCGCCCGGTCACCGTGACGCCGCTGGCGAAGGCCGACTCGGACCTGCTGACCATCCAGAAGTACCCGGGCAAGACGAACGAGTCGTTCACGAAGCTGCTGCTGAACGTCACGCTGCTGGCGACCGCGGACCCGTTCTCCGACCGGCCGAAGTACCTGCTCGACCCGCTGTGCGGCCGCGGCACCACGCTGAACCAGGCGATGATGTACGGCCTGCACGCCACCGGCCTGGACGTCGACGGCAAGGACTTCGAAGCCTACGAGGCGTTCATCAAGACCTGGCTGCGGAACAAGCGCGTCAAGCACACCGCCGACTCGGGCCAGCTGCGGCGCAACAAGGTCCGCCTCGGGCGGCGCCTCGACATCGAGTACGCGCTGGACAAGGAAGCGTACAAAGCGGGCGACACCCGCAAGCTCACCTACTTCCAGGCCGACACGCTGACCACGGACGAGGTGCTGCGGGCGAACTCGTGCGACGTGATCGTGACCGACGCGCCGTACGGCGTCCAGCACGGGAGCCACCGCGAGGCGGGGTTGCAGCGGAGCCCGCGTGATCTCCTGGCGGCAGCGGTGCCGGTGTGGACGCGCGTGCTGCGTCCCGGTGGGGCGTTGGGGATCTCGTGGAACACCACCGTGCTCCCGCGCGAAGAACTCGTCGCGGTGCTGCGCAAGGCCGAGCTCGACGTCCGCGAAGGCGGGCCGTGGGAGGAGTTCGCGCACCGGGTCGACCAGGCCATCCTGCGTGACCTGGTCGTCGCGGTGAAGCCCACGTCTTGAGTCGACAAAGCGCTACTGCGTGAGCTCGGGCTTGGTCACCTGCCCGTTCTCCTCCGGCGCCGCGGCGGGGGCCGGCGGGGTGCTCAGGCCGCGCTTCACCGAGTCCAAGATGGACAGTCCCTGGCCGACGAGCCCGGCGGCCATCTCACCGAGGCCGTCCGCGCCGTTGAGGATGTTGACGTTCGCGCCGGACAGGCCGCGCCCCGCCTCTTTGACGATCTGCGGCAGCTGGTCGATGAGCATCCGGTCGAGGGCGACCCGGTTGTTCGACGCGGCCGCCTCGGCCTGCACGCGCATCTTCTCCGCGTCGGCCAGCGCCAGGATGCGGATCCGCTCGGCCTCCGCGTCGGCCGGCTTGATCACCTCGGCGACCAGTTGCTGCTGCCGCAGTTCGGCCTCGCGCTGCGCCAGCTCGGTGCGCGCGTCGATGACCTCCTGCTGGGCCTTGGCCTGCGCGAGCGGCCCGGCCTGAGCGGCTTCGGCCTGCGCCGCCTCGACCTCGGCGCGGTACTGCGCCTGCACGATCGACGTCTGCCGGGCGTACTCCGCCTGCGTCCGCTGGGACTTCTGCTCGGCTTCCGCCGCCGTCTGGTTCGCCACCGCCTGGGCGATCTGGGCGTCCCGCTGGATGGCGGCGTTGTGCGGCGCGGCCATCGCCGCGATGTAGCCGAGCTTCATGTCGTCGATCGACTGGATCTGCAGCGCGTCGACGGTGAGCCCGATCTTCGCCATCTCCACCGCCGAGCCGTCCAGCACCTCGGTGGCGAGCTTCTGCCGCTCGGTGATGATCTCCTCGACCGTCATGGACCCGATGATCGAGCGCAGGTGGCCGGCGAAGATCCGCCCGGTCAGCACGGACATCTGGTCCTGGTCGGAGAGGAACCGCTGGCCGGCGTTGACGATGCTCTCGGTGTCGTTGCCGACCTTGAACGCGATCACCGCCCGCACGGTCAGGGCGATGGCCTGTTTCGTGACGCACACTTCGGTCACTTCGGCCTCGCACATGGAAAGCGTGAGGAACCGGACCTTCCGGAAGACCGGCATGACGAACGCGCCGTGACCGGTGACGACCCGGAACGGCGAGTCGCCCTGGCTGTGCTTGCCCCCGGAGATCAGCATCGCCTCGTTGGGCGCGGGAACGCGGTACCCGAACATGGCTGTCCTTCTTCGCACACTAGGAAGTGGGTGCCGAGGCGTCCCACGCCACGACGTCGACCGTGCGCCGGCCCCGGGTTTCCACGACCAGGACGGTCGTGCCCTTCGGCAGCTCCGTGTCGGACCAGGCAAGGAAGGTTTCCAGGCCGCCCCTGATCCTGATCAGCACCTCCCCGGGGCCCCGCTGCCCGCGGGTGCCGACCAGGAGGACTCCGGTGCGCCCGGCCGGGGAGAGATCGGAGTGCACGTGCCGACCTCCCTCGGTGGCCGCCTCGACGCGGGGATGGCCCCCGCTGACCCCATTGTGCTCCCGGCGGGCGCGGCCCGTGGGCACTGTGAGGTTCCGATCAGGAGGCAACCCGCGCGGCTATACTGCGGAGCGTGACCGTCGAGCAACGCCCCCTGCGCGCGGACGCCCGGCGCAACCGGGAAGCGCTGGTGGCGGCCGCGCGGGAGGTGTTCGGCGCCAAGGGGGTCGACGCCCCGCTCGACGAGATCGCGCGCCGCGCCGAAGTCGCGATCGGGACGCTCTACAACCGGTTCCCGACCCGGGCCGACCTGGTCGAGGCCGCGTTCCTGCCGACGCTGGAAGAAGCGCGGGCCGTCACCGAAGAAGCCCTCGCGTGCGACGACCCCTGGGACGGTTTCGTGCTCTTCCTCGAACGGTCGGTGCTGATGCAGGTCAGCGACCGGGGTTTCACCGAAGTGTGCTCGCGGGCGTTCGACCCCGCGTCGGGACTGGAGAAAGCCAAGCAGGCCAACGGGTCCCGGATGAACCGGATCATCTCGCGCGCCCAGGAGGCCGGTGCATTGCGGAAGGACTTCCGCGCGCAGGACCTGGCGATCGTGTTCGCCGCGGCGACCGCGACCCCGGACTGGCGGCGCGCGCTCGGCATGGTCCTCGACGGGCTGCGGGCGCGATGACCTGGCTCGCGGACACCCGCGACTCCTACGACACCGTCGCCGAGAGCTACGCCGAATTCATGCGGGACGCCGTCGCCACGCGGCCGTACGTGCGGGCCGCGCTCGACGTGGTGGCCGCGCGGGTCGACGGGCCACTGGTGGACGTGGGGTGCGGGCCCGGGCACGTCACCGCGCACCTGCACACGCTGGGCGTCGACGCCGCCGGGATCGACCTTTCGCCGAACATGGTCGAGCTCGCACGGCGGAGCCACCCCGGGCTGCGGTTCGACGTCGGCTCGATGACCGACCTGGACCTGCCCGACGCGTCGGTGGCCGGGGTGCTCTCGTTCTGGTCGCTCATCCACGTCCCGGACGACGAAGTTCCCGTGGCGCTGGCGCACTTCCGGCGGGTGCTGCGGCCCGGTGGCCTGCTCGTGATCGGCTACCACGTCGGTGCCGGCAGCCGGCTGAAGACCGAGGGGTACGGCGGGCACCCGATGCGGGTGCGCGTCCACCTGCGGCAGCCGTGGTGGCTGGCCGAGCGGGTGCGGAAGGCCGGGTTCACCGTCGAGGCCGAGTGGTTGCTCGACCCCGAAGCCGAAGTGCCGCAAGGGTTCCTGTTCGCGAAGAGCTAGATCCGCTCCCCCACGAACTTCAGGACGTCCGGCAGGATCCCGCGCCAGTACTGGTCCTTGTGCCCACCCGGGGAAAACCGCGACACCGCGGGCGAAACCGCCTTCACCAGCTTGCGATCCGCGCCCAGGAACGGATCCGACTCGCCGCACCAGACGCCGAGGGCGGCCGGGCGCAGTTCTC
>NZ_JADBEG010000001.1:5967500-6107500 GCF_014873755.1 Amycolatopsis lexingtonensis | reverse complement strand
GGTGTAAGCGTGTAGGCCGGAACATAGGCAAATCCGTGTTCCATATAGGCTGAGACGTGATGCGTAGCCGTTTGAGGCGAAGTAGAGTGATCCTATGCTGCCGAGAAAAGCCTCTAGTGAGTGCATGCACGGCCCGTACCCCAAACCAACACAGGTGGTCAGGTAGAGAATACCAAGGCGATCGGGTGAACTGTGGTTAAGGAACTCGGCAAAATGCCCCCGTAACTTCGGGAGAAGGGGGGCCAAACATCCTGAAGCTTCTTGCAGGCTAGGGGTGGGTGGCCGCAGAGACCAGCGGAAAGCGACTGTTTACTAAAAACACAGGTCCATGCGAAGTCGCAAGACGATGTATATGGACTGACGCCTGCCCGGTGCTGGAACGTTAAGAGGACCGGTTAGCCTTTCGGGGCGAAGCTGAGAATTTAAGCGCCAGTAAACGGCGGTGGTAACTATAACCATCCTAAGGTAGCGAAATTCCTTGTCGGGTAAGTTCCGACCTGCACGAATGGCGTAACGACTTTCCGGCTGTCTCAACCACAGGCCCGGCGAAATTGCACTACGAGTAAAGATGCTCGTTACGCGCGGCAGGACGGAAAGACCCCGGGACCTTTACTATAGTTTGGTATTGGTTTTCGGTTCGGCTTGTGTAGGATAGGTGGGAGACTGTGAAGCGGTGACGCTAGTTACTGTGGAGTCGTTGTTGAAATACCACTCTGGTCGAATTGGGAATCTGAACCTCGGGCCATGATCTGGTTCAGGGACAGTGCCTGATGGGTAGTTTAACTGGGGCGGTTGCCTCCTAAAGAGTAACGGAGGCGCCCAAAGGTTCCCTCAGCCTGGTTGGCAATCAGGTGTTGAGTGCAAGTGCACAAGGGAGCTTGACTGTAAGACAGACATGTCGAGCAGGGACGAAAGTCGGGACTAGTGATCCGGCACCTCCTGGTGGAAGGGGTGTCGCTCAACGGATAAAAGGTACCCCGGGGATAACAGGCTGATCTTGCCCAAGAGTCCATATCGACGGCATGGTTTGGCACCTCGATGTCGGCTCGTCGCATCCTGGGGCCGGAGTAGGTCCCAAGGGTTGGGCTGTTCGCCCATTAAAGCGGCACGCGAGCTGGGTTTAGAACGTCGTGAGACAGTTCGGTCCCTATCCGCCGCGCGCGTAGGATACTTGAGGAAGGCTGTCCCTAGTACGAGAGGACCGGGACGGACGAACCTCTGGTGTGCCAGTTGTTCTGCCAAGGGCATGGCTGGTTGGCCACGTTCGGAAGGGATAACCGCTGAAGGCATCTAAGCGGGAAGCCTGTTCCAAGATGAGGTATCCCACCCCTTTGTGGGTTAAGGCCCCCAAGAGACCATTGGGTTGATAGGCCAGATATGGAAGCACAGTAATGTGTTGTTGAGTTGACTGGTACTAATAGGCCGAGGACTTGTCTACGAAGATGTTGCGCATCCACTCTACGGTTCTGAAACACCACGCCGGTGACGGTGTGTGTTGTTTCGGAGTGTTTCGGTGGTTTTAGCGTCAGGGAAACGCCCGGTCCCATTCCGAACCCGGAAGCTAAGCTTGACAGCGCCGATGGTACTGCAACCGAAGGGTTGTGGGAGAGTAGGACACCGCCGAACTTAACATGAAGGAAGGGCCTGGCCCGGTTGAGACGAGAGTCTCCCGGCCAGGCCCTTTTTCATGCCCGCGTCACGGGCCGCCGGCGCAGCGGCGAAGACAGCACGAGCGACGTCGTCGTTTCGCCGTACCGCTGCACCTTCTCGACGAGCTCCTCCAGCTCGCCCGTGCTCCGGCACAGCACCCGCAGGATCCAGCACTCGTCGCCGGTGATGTGGTCCGCCGCGACGACCTGCGGCAGCGGCAGCACCGCCGTCCGGAACCGCGGGGTGTCCAGGCTCCGCACGCGGGCGCGCACCAGCGCCTCGATCGGCAGGCCCAGCTTCGTCGTGTCGATGGTCGCCGTGTAGCCGGTGATCACGCCGCGCTCCTCGAGCCGGCGCACCCGTTCCGTCACCGCCGAGCCCGACAGCGACACTCGGCGCCCCAGCTCGGAAAAGCTCAGCCGGCCGTCCGACTGGAGCAGCTCCAGCAGGTGCCAATCGACGTCGTCGAGGTCCACCGCAATTCTCCCGGGTTCGCACGGCCAGAACGCGGAAATCCCCGGCGCACCGGGGCTTCCACCACGATTCTCCCCTGTGCCCACGTGCTCCGGACCAGCAGGATTCTCTTCATGACCCGCGCACTCGACGTCCCCGCCCCAGCACCCGAACTCGCCACCGCCTACTTCGGCGCCGAACTCGCCTTCGAGGTCGATCCCGACGACCTCGTCCGCGACCTGCAAGCCGGCCACACCGACGGCTACGTGATCGTCGAGACGCGCGCGCCCGAGGCGTTCGCCCAGGCGCGCATCCCGGGCGCCGTCAACCTGCCCTACCGCGACCTCACGGCGGAGACCACGAAGCACCTCGACCGCGACGTCGTCTACATCTGCTACTGCGAGAGCACCAACTGCAACGCCGCCACCAAGGGCGCGCTCAAGCTGGCGCAGCTCGGGTTCCGGGTGAAGCGGCTCTCCGGCGGCATCACGAGCTGGATCGCGGCCGGCTACCCCGTGGAAGGAACCGCGGCCGGAGCAACCGCGGCCCCCGGGATCCGCTGCGCCTGCTGACCTACCCTGGAAACCGTGACACGACTGCTGATCATCCAGCCGGACACGTCGGATCCGCTCGGTCCCCTCGGCGACTGGCTGACCGAAGCCGGCGCGGAACTCGACGTCCGGCTGCCGCCGCGGGACGAGCTGCCCGCGGACCTCGACGGCTACCGGGGTGTCGTCTGCCTGGGCGGCGGCATGGGCGCGGAGGACGACGCGAAGCACCCGTGGCTCGCCGACGTGCGACGGCTGCTTTCGAAGGCGGCGGCGAAGCAGCTCCCCACGCTCGGGATCTGCCTCGGCGCGCAGCTGCTGGCCGTCGCGACCGGTGGCCGCGTCGAGGTCGGGGCGGACGGGCCCGAGGTCGGCCCGCACCTCGTCGCCAAGAAGGACGCGGCGTGGATCGATCCGCTCTTCGCCGACCTGCCGCTGATGCAGGACGTCCTGCAGTTCCACAGCGACGCGATCACGCGGCTCCCGCCCGGCGCCGAACTGCTCGCGTCCGCGCCGCGCTACCCGAACCAGGCCTTCCGGTTCGGCCGTTGTGTCTACGGCGTCCAGTTCCACATCGAGACGACACCCGCCGTGGTCGAGAGCTGGGCCGCCGAAAGCCCGCAGGAGGCGGAATTCGCTCGTCCGGGCTCACTCGAGCACGACGCGCTGACCACAGTGCACACCGACATCGCCGAAACCTGGGGTCCGTTCGCGCAGCGGTTCGTCCGGTTGGCCGCCGGTGACCTCGAGCCCGCCGCCGAGAGTCAACGCTCGTTACCGCTGGCTTAACGGCAGATGTCACAAACAGCTACGGCCTGTTAACGCCAGGCGTCACCCGTCAGGTACCTTGCGGGAAGAGTCCCCACAAGGGCGTTCGGAGGTCGGGGTGGAGCCCTCGTTGCTGGTCGTGATCGTGGTCGTCACGGCTCTGGTATTCGATTTCACGAACGGGTTCCACGACACCGCGAACTCGATGGCGACGTCGATCGCCACCGGCGCGCTCCGGCCGCGGGTGGCCGTCGCGATCTCCGCGGTGCTGAACCTGGTCGGTGCGTTCCTGTCGGTGGAGGTCGCCAAGACGATCTCCAGCGGCCTGGTCGACGATACAAAGATCGGCCCGTCGATCGTCTTCGGCGGGTTGATCGGCGCGATCGTCTGGAACCTCGTGACGTGGTTCGTCGGCCTGCCGTCGAGTTCGTCGCACGCGCTGTTCGGCGGGCTGATCGGCGCCACCTGGATTTCGGCGGGTGCCGGCTCGGTCCACTTCGGGAAGATCGTCGAGAAGGTCCTCGTGCCCGCGGCGGCGAGCCCGGTGATCGCGGGCCTCGTCGCGATGGTCGCGACGTACCTCGTCTACCGCTTCCTGGTCCGGGGCCGTCCGGCCACGCGCGGCTTCAAGGTCGGCCAGATCGTGTCGGCGTCACTCGTCTCGCTCGCGCACGGCACCAACGACGCGCAGAAGACGATGGGCGTCATCACGCTCACGCTCGTCAGCGCCGGCAGCCTCCCGTCGGGCGCCGCCCCGCCGGTCTGGGTGATCGTCAGCGCCGCGTGCGCCCTCGCGGCCGGCACGTACCTCGGCGGCTGGCGCATCACCCACACCCTCGGCAAGGGCCTGACCGACATCGAGGGCCCGCAGGGCTTCGCCGCCCAGACGAGCTCGGCGCTGGTCATCCTCATCTCGTCACGGCTGGGCTTCCCGCTGTCGACGACGCACGTGTGCTCGGGCGGCATCGTCGGCTCCGGCGTCGGACGGCGAGAAGCGCCCGTCCGCTGGCGGATGGCGGGCCGGATGGTCGTCGCGTGGCTGTTCACGCTGCCCGCGGCCGCGATCGTCGGCGCGATCTCCGGCAAGATCGCCTCGCTCGGCAACGCGGGCACCATTTCCGTCGGCGTCGTCGGGCTCGGGGTGGGCATCGGCATCTACGTCCTTTCGCGGCGCAACCCCGTCAGCGCACACAGCTTCCAGGTGCCGGAGCCGACGCCCGCCGGGACCGAACCGGGCCGCCTGGCCGCCTGAACCGGCCTCCCCGGTTACGGTGGTCAGTGATGGCAGACCGCGCGCGAACGACCGCTTCGGCGGCGAGGTACGGCTTCACGGATCCCCGTGCCGAGGGCCAGTTGCGCGCGGCCGGCTGGTGGGACGACGCCGGCCCGGTCGCCTCGGCCACCGACGTGCTCGTGGCGCTGTCCCGCACCGCCGACCCGGACCTCGCGCTGCGCGGCCTGGACCGCATCCGCGAAGCCGACGACGCCGAGTGGACCCGCCTCGAAGAACGGCTACGCGCCCACCGGACGTTCCGCGGCCGGCTCCTCGGCGTGCTGGGCACGTCGAGCGCGCTCGCCGACTTCCTCGCCGCGAACCCGGACCAATGGCACGCGCTCACCGGCGACAAGTGCACCGATTCCGCCTGCTACCGCGAAGCCCTGCGCACGGCGCTGGTGCGTGACGACGGCTCGGTGCTGACCGGGCTCGAAGCCGAGCAGGCTCTCAAGGTCGGCTACCGCGGCCAGCTGCTCGGCATCGCCGCCGCCGACCTGGGCCACCTCGTCGAGGCCGGGCTCGAGCACCCGCGCTACGCCGAGGTCGCGGCCCAGCTGACCGAACTCGCGGAGGCCGCGCTGGCCGCCGGGCTGGTGGTCGCCGAGGCCGAAGTCGGGAAGCCGGCCGAGGGCACCCTCGCCGTGGTCGCCATGGGCAAGTGCGGCGGCCGGGAGCTCAACTACGTCAGCGACGTCGACGTCATCTTCGTCGGCGAAGGCGATCTCGGCGTGGCCACCAGGCTGGCGAGCACGATGATGCGCGTCGTCGGCAAGGCGTGCTTCGAGGTCGACGCGGCGCTGCGCCCCGAAGGCAAGGCGGGCGCGCTGGTCCGCACCGTCGAAAGCCACCACGGCTACTACCAGAAGTGGGCCAAGACCTGGGAGTTCCAGGCGCTGCTCAAGGCGCGCCCGGTGGCCGGCGACGCCGAACTCGGCCGCCAGTACGCCGAGATGGTCGCGCCGCTCGTGTGGTCCGCGGCCGACCGCGACAACTTCGTCGGCGAGGTGCAGCAAATGCGCCGTCGCGTCGAGGGGCACGTGCCGTCCGAGCACGCCGAGCGGGAGCTGAAGCTGGGCCGCGGCGGCCTGCGCGACGTCGAGTTCGCCGTCCAGCTGCTGCAGCTCGTGCACGGCCGGGTCGACGCGGACCTGCGCTCGCCGTCCACGATGGACGCGCTCGCGGCGCTCGGCGAAGGCGGTTACGTCGGCCGCCAGGACGCGGCCGAGCTGGGCACGTCGTACGAATTCCTGCGGATGCTCGAACACCGCCTGCAGCTGCGGCGGCTGCGCCGGACGCACCTGTTCCCGGCGGCGTCGGACACCGACGAGCTGCGGATCCTCGCCCGCGCCAGCGGCATCAAGCCGGCCGGCGGCAAGAGTCCCGGCGACGCGCTGCTCGCGGAGTTCCGGCGGCAGGGCCAGAGCATCCGGCGCCTGCACGAGAAGATCTTCTACCGGCCGCTGCTGCAGTCGGTCGCGAACGTGCCGACCGAGGCGCTGCGCCTGACCACCAAGCAGGCCGCGAGCCGGCTCGCCGCGCTCGGCTACACCGCGCCCGACGGGGCGCTGCAGCACATCAAGGCCCTCACTTCGGGCGTCTCGCGCCGCGCCGCGATCCAGCAGGCGCTGCTGCCGGTGCTGCTCGACCTCCTCGCCGACACACCCGATCCCGACGGCGGGCTGCTGTCGTACCGGAAGGTGTCGGAGGCGCTCGAGGACACACCGTGGTACCTGCGGGTGCTGCGGGACGAGGGCACGGTCGTCGAGAACCTGGCGCTGCTGCTCGGCACCTCGCGGCTGGTGCCGGACCTGCTGGTCCGCGCCCCCGAGGTGCTGCGCCTGCTCGGCGACCCGGCCCGGCTGCTCGGCCGCGCGCCCGCCGAGGTCGCGACGTCGCTGCGGGCCACCGTCCGCCGTCAGCCCGGGGTCAACGCCGCCGTGGCCGCGGCGCGCTCGCTGCGCCGGCACGAACTGCTGCGCGTCGCCTGCGCGGACCTGCTCGGGCTGCTCGACGTCCCGGCGGTGTGCGAAGCGCTGTCCAGCGTCTGGGTGGCCGTGCTGCAGGGCGCGCTGGCCGCGGCGTTCCGCCAGCGCCAAGCCGAGCTGGGCCGGACCCCGGCGCGCATCGCCGTCATCGGGATGGGCCGCCTCGGCGGCGCCGAACTCGGCTACGGCTCCGACGCCGACGTCCTCTTCGTGTGCGAACCGTCCGAAGGGGTCTCGGACGCCGACGCGGTGAAGTTCGCGTCGTCGGTGGCGGAGACCGTCCGCAAGATGCTGGGCGCGCCGAGCTCGGACCCGGCACTGGTCGTCGACGCCGACCTGCGGCCCGAGGGCCGGAGCGGCCCGCTGGTGCGCACGCTCGAGTCGTACCGCGCGTATTACGCCCGGTGGGGCGAGGTGTGGGAGGCGCAGGCGCTGCTGCGTGCCCGGTTCGTCGCGGGCGACGACGAGCTCGGCGAGCGGTTCATCGCGCTGATCGACCCGATCCGCTACCCCGAAAACGGCCTGGACGCGACGCAGGCGCGCGAGATCCGCCGCATCAAGGCGCGCGTGGAGACGGAGCGGATGCCCCGCGGCGCGGACCCGACGCGCCACACGAAGCTGGGCCGGGGCGGCCTCGCCGACGTCGAGTGGACGGTCCAGCTCCTCCAGCTCCAGCACGCGTGTTCGGTCCCCGGCTTGCGGACGACCTCGACGCTCGACGCACTGGCCGTGCTGCCGGAGGCGGGCCTCGCCACGCAGTCCGAGGTGGAGTCGCTGCGCGAGGCGTGGCTGCTGGCGACCCGGGTCCGCAACGCGGGGATGCTGGTCCGCGGCAAGGCGGTCGACGAGGTCCCGGGCTCGGGCCGCGACCTGACGGCGGTGGCCAGCGTCCTCGGCCACCCGGCGGCGGACGACCCCGGCGAGTTCCTCGACACGTACCGCCGCATCACGCGCCGGGCGCACACGGTGGTGGAGCACTTGTTCTACGAGGCCTGACCTACAGTGGCCTGGTGACCGATCGCGAGCCCTTCCGGACCCGGATCAAGGTCCGGCACTACGAGCTGGACACCCTGGGCCACCTCAACCACGCCGTCTACCACTCGTACGGCGAGGTCTCCCGCCTGGAGCTGCTGGAGAAAGCGGGCGCGCTCAAGGGGCTGCCCGGCGTGGCGTCGGTGCTGCTGGAGACGCACGTGGTGTTCCGCCGCGAACTGCGCGCGGGCGACGAGGTCGACGTGACGTGCGACGTCAAGTTCGGCAGCGGCAAGACGTTCAAGATGGACTCGAACATCTACAAGCTCGACGGCACGCTGGCCGCGGAGATCACCTGCACGCTCGGGTTGATGGACCTGGAGCTCCGCAAGCTGGTCCCGGACCCGCGCGGCCGCTTCGAAGCCGCGGGCGCGGACCTGCGCGTGCTGTCGACGGCGGAATGATCCGCCCGGCGGTTGCCGCTGATTGGCCGCGGATCTGGCCGATCGTCCACGACGTCGTCACGGCGCAGGAGACGTTCGCGTACGACCCATCGCTCCCTTCGGAAGAAGCCCGGCGGATGTGGCTCCTGCCCGCCCCAGCCCGGACGGTGGTCTACGCCGACGGCGATGAGGTGCTGGGGACGGCGAACATGTACGCCAACCGCCCGGGCCCGGGCAGCCACGTGGCCTCAGGCAGTCTGATGGTCGCGGCGTCGGCCCGCGGCCGGGGAGTGGGCCGGGCCCTGACGACGGACCTGATCGCGTGGGCCCGGGAGTCGGGCTTCGCGGCGATCCAGTTCAACGCGGTGGTGGACACGAACACCGCGGCGGTCTCGCTGTACGAAAGCCTGGGCTTCACGACGCTGGGCGTGGCCCCGGGCGCGTTCCGCCACCCTTCGCTCGGCGACGTGGGCCTGCGCATCATGTGGCTGGACCTGCGCTGAAACGAGAAACGCCGGCGGCGAGGGCTCTTCGCTCCTCACCGCCGGCGTGACCTTGGCCGGGTTACCGGATCACACGTCGTAGTACAGGCTGAACTCGTACGGGTGCGGGCGCAGGCGCAGCGGGTCGATCTCGTTCTCGCGCTTGTACGAGATCCACGTCTCGATCACGTCCGGTGTGAACACGCCGCCCTCGAGCAGGTAGTCGTGGTCCGCCTCGAGCGTGTCGAGGACCGTGCCGAGGTCGCCCGGGACGAGCTTGACGTCCTTGGCCTCCTCGGGCGGGAGCTCGTAGAGGTCCTTGTCGATCGGCTCCGGCGGCTCGATCTTGTTCTTGATGCCGTCGAGGCCGGCCATCATCATCGCCGAGAAGGCCAGGTACGGGTTGCCCGAGGAGTCCGGGCAGCGGAACTCGGCGCGCTTGGCCTTCGGGTTGTTGCCCGTGATCGGGATGCGGACACACGCCGAACGGTTGCGCTGCGAGTAGACCAGCGAAACCGGGGCCTCGAAGCCCGGGACCAGGCGGTGGTAGGAGTTCACCGTCGGGTTCGTGAAGGCCAGCAGGCTCGGGGCGTGCTTGAGCAGGCCGCCGATGTAGTGGCGCGCGGTGTCCGACAGGCCGGCGTAGCCCGACTCGTCGTGGAACAGCGGCTGGCCGTCCTTCCAGAGCGACTGGTGGCAGTGCATGCCCGAGCCGTTGTCGCCGGCGAGGGGCTTCGGCATGAACGTCGCCGTCTTGCCCGCCGCGAACACCGTGTTCTTCACGACGTACTTGAACAGCTGCAGGTCGTCGGCCGCGTGCAGCAGCGTGTTGAACTTGTAGTTGATCTCGGTCTGGCCGGCGGTGCCCACCTCGTGGTGCGCGCGCTCGATCTCGAAACCGATGTTCGTCAGGTTGCGGACGATGTCGTCGCGCAGGTCGGCGAAGTGGTCGACCGGCGGGACGGGGAAGTAGCCGCCCTTGAACTTCGTCTTGTAACCCTGGTTGCCGCCCACCTCGTCGGCGCCGGTGTTCCACCAGCCCTCGACCGAGTCGATCTCGTGGAAGGAGGCGTGCTCGGCGGAGTCGAAGCGGATCGAGTCGAAGATGTAGAACTCGGCTTCGGGACCGAAGTACACGTTGTCGGCGACGCCGTACTCGGAGATGTACTGCTCGGCCTTGCGCGCGATGTTGCGCGGGTCACGGCTGTACGCCTCGCGCGTGAACGGGTCGTGCACGAAGAAGTTGAGCGCGAGCGTCTTCGCCTTGCGGAACGGGTCGATCCGGGCCGTCGCCGCGTCCGGGAGGAGCAGCATGTCGGACTCGTGGATGGACTGGAAGCCGCGCACCGAGGAGCCGTCGAACGCGAGACCCTCTTCGAAGGCCTCTTCGGTGAAGGCCTTCGCGGGGACCGTGAAGTGCTGCATCACGCCGGGCAGGTCGCAGAACTGGACGTCGATGACCTCGACGTCCTCATCGGCGATGAGGCGCTGGATGTCGTCTGGAGTAGTGGGCACCCTCGGTGACTCCTTCTCGTTCGAGCTCGTACGGCAGTGCTCTCTTCGGCTCACGCTAAAAGTGCGGTGTTGCCCGACCGTCACCCGTATGTTTCGCCGGTGTTAACGGGTGGTCGATATCGGGTATCCGACCAGGTCGGATGTGTTCCGCGCCACCGGCATACCCTAGACGGGTGGCGAGATGGACCGGTGAATGGCTGCCCGGCACCGGCGAGGGCGGGCAGGCCGAGGCACGAGACGGCTCGCGGTGGCCGGGTGAGAAGTTCGGTTTGCCCGAGTCGGGCGTCGGCTCGGCGGCGACCGGGGGCGCGCGGCTGCTCGGGCTGATCGTCGACCTCGTCGTCGCGGCCCTGGTCACGGCCATCTTCCTGCACCCGAGCCTGCAGGACCCGGCCGCGATGCAGGTGTTCAACCTCTGGTCCGGCGGGGTGTGGGCGATCATCTCCGTCGTGTCGGCCGGCTTCTTCGGCTTCACCCCCGGCATGGGCGTCGTCGGCATCCGCGTCGCCCGGCTCGACGGCGCCGCGCTGGTCGGCCCGCCGCGCGCGCTGGTGCGGGCGGTGCTGACGTTCTTCATCATCCCGGCGGCGGTCCGCAACGCCGACGGCCGCAGCTGGCTGGACCGGCTGACCGGCACCGTCGTCGTCCGGCTGCGCTGAGCTCGTGAAAAAGGCCCCCGTCCGGCTCGGACGGGGGCCTTTTTCGTACGCGGGGGTCAGCGGCGGCGGATCGTCCGCTGGACGTTGCGCATCTTCGCGCCGGCCGGCATCGGGCCCTTCGGCATCGCCGCGCCGCGGTTGCCGAGGGCGGCGAGCTTCGCCTCGAGGGCGTCGACCTGGGCCGGCTTGAGGTTGCGCGGCAGCTTCATCAGGTAGCCCTGGAGCTTCTTCAGCGGGACCTGCTTCTCCTCGTGCCCGATGATCACGTCGTAGATCGGCGTTTCGCCGACCAGGCGGGAGACGCGCTTCTTCTCCTGGGCGAGGAGCGTCTTCACGCGGTGCGGCGCGCCCTCGGCGACCAGCACCACGCCCGGGCCGCCCAGCACGCGGTGCACCGCGTCGAGCTGGGTCGTCGCCGCGACGGTCGGTGTCACCTTCCACTTGCCGCGGAGGTTCTCCAGCGCCCACGCCGCGGCGCCGGGCTGGCCGTCGGCCTTCGAGTAGACGGTCTTCTGGACGCGCCGGCCGAAGATGACCATGGCGAGCAGGGCGCCGAGCACGATGCCCAGCGGCAGCAGCACCCACTGCGAGTTGAAGAAGAACCCGATCCCGAACAAGACGCCCGCGACGACGATGATCGAGCCCGCCATCCACGGGATGAGCCAAGGGTCTTCCTTGCGCTGCATCTTGAAGGCCTCGAAGAGCTGGCCACGGCGTGCCTTGCTCGCCGCGCGCTTCTCCTTCTTGGCCTGCTTGGCCGCTTCCTTGTCCTGCTGTCCCGCCATATGACCAGGATACGGCCGCGTGCCCCTGCCCCGATTCCCCGTCCCCCTCTGCGAGGATGCGGGGCGTGACTGGCGTACTTTCCCCGAAGGGCCACTCCCGCCTGCTCGACGGTCTCGACCCCGAGCAGCGAGCCGCCGCCAGTGCCCCGCGCGGGCCGGTCTGCGTGCTGGCCGGAGCCGGTACGGGCAAGACCCGCACGATCACCCACCGGATCGCCCACCTGGTCAGGTCCGGGCACGTTTCCGCAGGTCAGGTGCTCGCCGTCACGTTCACGACGCGGGCCGCGGGCGAGATGCGGACCCGGCTGCGCGGCCTCGGCGTCGACGCGGCGCAGGCGCTGACGTTCCACGCCGCCGCCCGCCGCCAGCTCCGTTACTTCTGGCCGCGCGTGGTCGGCGACCGGCCGTGGGACCTGATGGAGAACAAGCTGCGGTTCGTCGGCCAGGCCGCGAACCGGGCGAAACTCGGCACCGAGGTCGAGGTCCTGCGCGACCTGGCGAGCGAGATCGAGTGGGCGAAGGCGTCGCTGGTCAGCCCGGACGACTACCCGGCCGTCACCGCGCGCGCCCAGCGGGACATCCCGGCGCCGGCCGCGCAGATCGCCGAGGTCTACCGGACGTACGAGGAGCTGAAGAACGCGGCGCAGGTGCTCGACTTCGACGACCTCCTGCTGCACACGACGGCGGTGCTGGAGGAACACGGCGTCGTCGCCGAGGAGTTCCGCGACCGCTACCGCTGCTTCGTCGTCGACGAGTACCAGGACGTGACGCCGCTGCAGCAGCGCCTGCTCGACGCGTGGCTCGGCGGGCGCGACGACCTGACCGTCGTCGGCGACGCGAACCAGACCATCTATTCCTTCGGCGGCGCGTCGCCGCGGTCGCTGCTGGAGTTCACGCGGCGCTACCCGGAAGCCACCGTCGTCCGGCTCGAGCGCGACTACCGGTCGACGCCCGAGGTCGTCTCGCTGGCGAACCGCGTGATCGGCGCGGCGCGCGGCCGCCCGGCGGGCTCGCGGCTGAAGCTGATCGGCCAGCGGCCGTCGGGCCCGGAGCCGCGCTTCGCCGAGTTCGACGACGAGGCGGTCGAGGCCGAGGCCGTCGCGCGGCGCATCCGCGAGCTGCTGGACGGCGGCGTCACGGCGAGCGAGATCGCGATCCTGTACCGCGTGAACGCCCAGTCCGAGGCGTACGAGTCCGCGCTGGCCGACGCGGGCATCCCGTACCTGGTCCGCGGCGGCGAGCGGTTCTTCAACCGGACCGAGGTCCGCCAGGCGATGTCGGCCCTGCGCGCGGCAAGCGGCGACGTCAGTTCGGATCTGGTCACGACGGTCCGGTCGGTGCTGGCCCGCGTCGGCCTCACCGAGTCCCCGCCCGCCGGCGGCGCGGCGAAGGAGCGGTGGGACGCGCTCCTGGCGATCGTCGAGCTGGCCGAAGAGCTGGCGTCGACGGTGGCGGACGCCGACCTGCCCCGGTTCTGCGCCGAGCTCGACCAGCGCGCGGCGGCCCAGCACCCCCCGACGGTCGAAGGCGTCACGCTGGCGTCGTTGCACGCGGCGAAGGGCCTGGAGTGGGACGCGGTGTTCCTCGTCGGCCTCGCCGAGGGCACGATGCCGATCCTCCACGCGGGCGACGACGAAGCCTCGATCGAGGAGGAGCGCAGGCTGTTCTACGTCGGCGTGACGCGGGCCCGCGAGCACCTGTGGCTGTCGTGGGCGCTGGCCCGGACGCCGGGAGGGCGCCGCAACCGCCGTCGCAGCCGGTTCCTGTACGGCCTGATCCCGGAGGACCACCCGGCCGCCCGGGTGGCACGGGCGCAGCAGAAGCCGATGGCGGCGACCCCGGCGAAGACCCGCTGCCGCGTCTGCGGCGGCCCCCTGCTGGAGACCCTCGAGATCAAGCTGGGCCGCTGCGGCCGCTGCCCGTCCACAGTGGACGAGGGATTGCTGGAACGCCTGAAGACCTGGCGCGGCGACCGGGCCCGGGAGCTGAAGGTGCCGGCGTTCGTCGTGTTCACGGACGCGACGCTGATGGCGATCGCCGAGCAGCGCCCGCTCGACGAGGCGGCGCTGGTGACGATCTCCGGCATCGGCGCGACGAAGCTCGAGCGCTTCGGCGCCGAGATCCTCGGGGTGGTCCGCGCTTCGGCGGAGTCCTGAGGGTGGCTTGTTCTGCGGCCTCGGCGTGGCTCGCGCGCCGTTCAGGTGACTCCGTGGAATCGCAGGGCGGGCGCGCTGCTCGGGATGGATCGCGCGGCGGGCGTGCGCGGATCGTTCGGTTCGTGCGGCCGTCCTCACGGCCCGGCCGGCGGGGTTCCCGCGTCGCGCGCGGCTGACCCGCGTGGCTGGTGCGGCGGGCCCGCGCTGATGCGGTGTTGACCGCGTCCGAGCCATGATCGACGCGGCGAACCCGCTGCTCAGGGGCGATCTTCGTAACTTCGAGGATTTTCCCGTTAATTGAGTTGCCTCGGTGTGGTGGGGAGCAATAACCTGCCAGTACCGAGCCCGAAGGGCTCGGCTGGGGATCCACGTTGACAGCGCCGCTCGGCGGCCGCGTGTGCAGAGTACAGAAGGAGGTGCCGGTGAAATGACCATCAACCTGACGCTCACGAACCCGGGCACCCGTCTGTCCTGCGCCGCGGAAGTTGCGGCCGCTCAGCGCCCGGGCACCGGTGTGTCCGTGAGCGCGCACGAGGTCCGTGGCATGCGCCGTGTCGAGCGGCGTTGGGCCACCGGTGTCGTCGTCTTCGGGACGCAGGGCGTTCTCGCCGCGTACCCGCAGGCCGATCTGCCGACCATCAAGCAGTTCCGTGTTCCGTTGTCGATACGGGAGCGAAGTTCCTGACCTAGTCAGGACACGAGGCTCACGAAGGCCGCGGAACCGGAAAACCCGGATCCGCGGCCTTCGTGTTTTTGGCTGCACAACCCAAGAGGAACAGCGTTGCCCAGCTCCAGCACCCACCCGAAAACCCGTACGACACAAGGAGGAACCACCATGTCATCGGCCGTCGCCTACACCTCCGGTGAGGCAATATTCGCCGACCTGCTCGACCCGATCGCCGTCCCCGACGTGGCGCTGCCCTGCCGTTCGGGCGACGCGGACCTCTGGTTCGCGGAGTCCCCGGCCGAGCTCGAGCGCGCGAAGGCCCAGTGCGCCGACTGCCCGGTGCGCGAGGCCTGCCTGGCCGGTGCGCTGGCCCGTCGCGAGCCGTGGGGCGTCTGGGGTGGCGAGATCTTCGAGCGTGGCGTCGTCATCGCGCGCAAGCGGCCCCGTGGCCGTCCGCGCAAGAACGCCGTCGTCGAGCCCGCCGCCGCCAAGGCCGGCGATCACCGGAGCGCCGCCGCATGAGCGTCGAACCGGTCACGACCAGGGACTACGAGGCACACACCCGCAGCGAACCGCTGCAGTTGACGAAGACCGAGATCGAGGAGATCAGCGAGATGTTGCTTTACGAAGAACTGTCCCGGGCCCGAATACGGGATCTGGAAGAGGGGGTCCGCGCCCAGCGGGCTCGAGGTAGCGCACGTGCGGTCCGCCGTTGGAGCCGGGTAGCCCGATGGGCGGCTCGACGCGCGGAGCAGTACCAGCACCAAAGCTGAGCGCAGGGCCCCTGCCACCTTCGGGTGGCGGGGGCCTTCGCGCTTCGCTCCGTTCGTCTCCGCGGCGCGAACGCTGGTGTTCAATGGGCTGATGCCCGGACACACCCACCACGACATCGACTGGGCCGATCGCCTGGCCCAGCTGCGCATGGCCGACGCGCTCGACGCGGAAGCGCTCACGCCCGTCGCCCGGCGGCTGCTCGCCATGGCGGCGCAACGGCCGACCGTCGTCGACGTCGGGTCCGGGGCCGGCGGGATGAGCGTGCTCTTCGCGCGCGAACTCGCCCGCGCGGGCGGGGGCACCGTCGTGCTCGTCGACACCACCCCGGAACTGCTCGCCGAGGCGCAGCGCGCTGTCAGCGAGGCGGCCGGCGACGCCGTCGAGGTCGTCGGCCGGTCGGCGGACCTCGCCGACCCGGAGCTGGCCGCGCAGGTGCCCGCCGCCGACCTCGTGTGGGCCGCCGGCGTCGTGCACCACGTCGGTGACCAGCAGGCAGCGCTGCGCACGCTCGCCGGCTTGCTCCGGCCGGGCGGGGTGCTCGCCATCGCCGAGGGCGGGCTCGACCTGCGGTGCCTGCCCTGGGAACTCGGCGTCGGCCGGCCCGGGCTGGAGCAACGGCTGCTCGCCGCGCGGGGCGAGTGGTTCGCCCGGATGCGGGCCGAGACCGACGGCAGCGTCCCCATGCCCTACGGCTGGCCCCGCGCGCTTCGCGAAGCCGGGCTCGAGGACGTCGAGTCGTTCGGCGCGCTCATCGACCACCCGGCGCCGGGTTCGGACCGGCTGCGCGAGTACGTGCTGCACCGCGTCGGGTGGCTCGCCGAGTCGGTCGGGGAGTGGCTCGCCGCCGACGATCGCGAGGCGATCACCGCGCTGACCGACCCGGGGAGCCCGGACTTCCTCGGCCACCGCGACGACCTTTTCCTGTTCGGCGCCAAGGCAATCCACTGTGGACGGTTGCGGTGAGCGCCCCGGAGCCGTCGGCGTGCACCCGCTGCGGTCGCCGGCGCTCGGACGACGACGATCCGGCTACGGCGCTCGCTTGGGTGTCCACGCGCGAGCGGGGCGCGCTGCGGTGGCTGTGCCCGGACTGCGCGCGGCAGCACGTGCGCGACATCGAGGGCAAGCTGCCCGACGAGTATTGGTGATCGATCCATCCTCCTGCTGAGTCGGTGGGGCCGGGGATCAGGCCGCGTCTCCCGAGGAGGCCATCGGGATGGCGCGGACCCTCGGGCGAGGTGTGCGAGACGCTTCGCTGTACGCACGGGCCAGCTCCTGCGCCACCTCTTGGGGAACCTTCCGCAGCTGGCGGACCGTGCAGCGGACCAGGACGATGCCCGTCGCCGCAAGGGCCAGGTGGCTGAAGCCGCCGGAGGGGCCGGGGCCGCAGCGGTATTGCCAGGCCAGGCCCAGCTCGTCCCACCAGGCGTCGGCCTCGCCGATGCGGCGGCCGCGGCGGTCGCAGATCGTGACGTCCCGGTTCGGCGGTGGGAGGCGGGCCGTCTCCAGGACGCGGGTGGCCAGGCCGTGGGCCTGGATCGGGCCCTCGTCCAGGTCGCGCAGCACCCGCCGGACCGCCGAGGTGCCGCGCTGGGGGCCGGCGTCGAGCTCCTGCACCAGCTCCTGGCGGTCGCACAGGCCCCAGTAGAGGGGCAGCGTCAGCAGGTGGCGGATCCGGGCCGGCTCGGGCTCCTCGCGCGCCAGGTCGAGCGCGGCCCTGGCCGGTGGGGCGAACGGCAGGCCGTCGACGTGGACCGGGGCCGGCAGCCGGGCCGTGCGGGCCGCGCGGACGCCTTCGCACGCCACCACCCGGCAGTGGTCGGGCACCAGCAGCCGGATCTCGCCTGCCGGTGGGCACTTGACGCCGTGGGCCTGCAACGCGTCCGCGCCGGTGATCACCACCTGCGGCCCGTACCGCACCAGCGCGGCGTGCAGCAGCTGCTGCCGCGTCGGAGCCGTGTTGCGCAGCAGGACGACACCGGGGTGCAGGCGGCGCCACGGCCCGCCGGGGCCGCAGAGCCGCCTGGTTCTTCGATCGGACACCCCGGCCCTTCGCAACTGTTCGAGGTTCATCACCTCGCAGGTGCCGGGGTTACTGAGGGACAGTGGGTCGGTGCACTGAGTAGCAGCCATGCATCGAGCATGACGGCTCCGCCAACCGGGTGGAACAGCCTTCCCCGCAGCTGTGGACAACTCGGCGGCAACCGCCCGTTCGCGGCCCCGCCTGTGGACAACTCAGCCGGCGAATCCGGGCTGCCAGCGCTCCACGATGCCGCGCGCCGGGATCTCCGCGTCGAGCTGGCAGAGGATGCCCGTCGAGCCCGCCGTCACCCGGTGGATCATCAGGTACTCGGGCGGCAGGTTGAGCGAACGGCCGACCCGGAAGTCGTTGCCGCGGCTGTCGCCCACCCGTCCGGCCTGCTTCTGCATCCAGCGGCGCGTGAAGTGGAACGTCGGCTCGGCCAGCGGCTCGGTGAACGGCGCCAGGTACGCGAGCACCTCGTCCGCGGTCAGGTCGCTGTCCGGCCGGATGAACCGGTTCTCCCGCAGCAGGCGCATCAGGTCCGTGGACTCGCCGTCCAGAGCCAGCCGCGTCATCTCGCCGAGGTGGCGGGGGATGCCGTCGGGCAGCCGGGCGACGCCGCCGAAGTCGATGACGCACAGCCTGTCGTCGGCCGTGATCATGAAGTTGCCGGGGTGCGGATCCGAATGCAGCAAGTGGACGCGCTCGGGCGACGAGTAGTGGAACTCCGCCAGCAGCCGGCCCGCCAGGTCGCGGGTCTCGCGGTCGCCGCCCGCGATCACCTTCGACAGCGGGGTGCCGTTCGCCCACTCCGTCACCACGACCTTCGGCGCGCTGGCCACCACCCGCGGCACCAGGATGCCGGGATCGCCGTCGAACGCCTTCGCGAAGGCGCGCTGGTGCTGGGCCTCGGCCTGGTAGTCGAGCTCCTCGTTCATCCGCTCGGCGAGCTCGGCCAGCAGGGGCTTGACCTCGGTGCCGGGCACGAACGCCTGGAACAGCCGGCTGAACCGCTGCAGCTGCCGCAGATCGCTGCGCAGCGCTTCGTCGGCGCCCGGGTACTGCACCTTGACCGCGACCTCGCGGCCGTCGTGCCAGACCGCGCGGTGGACCTGGCCGATGCTCGCGGCCGCGGCCGGCTCGTCGTCGAACGACGCGAACCGGCTGGTCCAGGTGCGGCCCAGCTGCTCGGCGAGCACCCGGTGGGTCTGCCGGACCGACATCGGCGGTGCCGCGGCCTGCAGCTTCGTCAGGGCCTCGCGGTACGGCTTCGCCATGTCGTCCGGCACCGCCGCCTCGAACACGCTCAGGGCCTGGCCGAACTTCATCGCCCCGCCCTTGAGCGTGCCGAGCACCTCGAACAGCTGCTCGGCGGCCTTGGCCGAAAGCGTCGCGCTCACCTGTTCCGCGCTCTGGCCCGCGAGCCTCTTGCCCCACCCGCCGACCGCCCGGCCGGCGATGCCGAGCGGGAGACTGGCGAGTTTGGCGGTGCGGGCGGCACCCTTGCGCGGCATCGCGGTGTCGCGGTCGCCCGGGTCGCGGAAGTCGGTCACCCCAGCGATTCTGCCTTGCGCACGCGGCGGCGCGCAGCCTGCTCGCGCGGTGTTAGTGGCCTACGTCTCTTGATGTAGGGGTCCCGCGCCGCACCCGCACCTCGGGTGCGGTGGCCAGCCGCGGTGGCGGATGCGGCCGTCGAAGGCGTCGATCTCGAGCGTCGCGTTCCACACCGGCGGCGCCGGGGCGGCGGGGGAGAGCAGCCGCATGGCCTGGGCGACGGCCAGCGACGCGCAGGCCTGGACCGCGCCGAGGTCGGGCCGCTGGTGCCGGCCTGCGAGCTGCCCCGCGACGCGCGGCCAGCACGGGTCGAGGTCCGTCCGGTGCAGGTCGGCGCAGCGCAGGCAGGAACTGCGGCCCGGCACGACCAGCGGCCCGACGATGCCTGTCCCGTCCCGGACGCGCGCCGGCAGGTGCGGGACGCCGTCCTCCACCAGCTCGGCGACGACCTCCGGCGGAGGTACGACGGCGTCGGCGAGCAGGGCGAAGTCCGGGTAGCGGTCGTGCAGGCGCGTGACGCGGACCTCGGGGTCGACCCGGCGGAGCAGGTCGGCGAGCGCGTGCCGCCGGCTCCGGCCCAGGTCCGCGCTGGTGAAGCCCGAGCCGAGGTCGTGCTCGGTGACCGTGCCGGACTGCTGGAGCTCGACGTGCCCGACGCCGGCGTTGGCCAGCAGCACGGCCACGGCGACCGCCACCCGGCCGTTGCCGTGCACCGTGACCGCCGCGGCGCGCCTCCGGTCCGCCAGCGCGAGCTGGTGGTGCCGGGCCCGCAGCGACCAGAGGCCGGTCTCGGCGCGCAGGCCCGGGCCTTCCGGGCGGCCGGCGTCGGTGACCAGGCCGAGGGCGGTCAGCTGCCGCAGCAGTGTCCGCAGCTGGTCGCGGTGTTCGCTCTCGGCGAGCAGGAGCCGCTCGACGGGCTTGCTCCCGTCGAGCGCGCGTATTCGGGCGGTGAGTTCGGGGGCCAGGTTTTCGACGATCACGCCGTGGCGCGGGTCGAGCCCGATCTGGATCTCGCGCGGGCCTCGTTCGAGGACTGTCAGGCCCGGGAGCAGGGCGGGATGGGTGGGCAGGAGGACCGGCGGCATGTCCGCGGTGGAGAGGAGCATGTCCGCAGGATGGCACCCCGGACCGACCGGAAGGCTCGTGAAGACGCCGGATCGGCCGAGTTGTCCACAAGTGGAGCGGGCTGTGGACAACTCGGGTCTGTGACCTCAAGGCGCTCGGAGTTGTCGGTGCCTGGCCTTACCGTTGTCGAGTGGTCGAAGCACGCATGCCCTCGCTGAGAGGCCGGGGGGACACGAACCCCTTGTCGGACACACCTGGACACAAGGTCGAAGTGCGGCGCAGCCAGCGCCGGCACCGGACGGTCACCGCGTATTGGAAAGACGACACGCTCGTCGTGCTCATCCCCGCGCGGATGACCAGGGCGGAGGAGAAACATTGGGTCGCCGAGATGGAGCGCAAACTGCAGCGCTCGGAACCACGCCGGCCGGCGTCCCCGAAGACGTCGGACGAAGTCCTGCTCGCGCGCTGCGCGCTGCTGTCGGGCAAGTACCTGGGCGGTGACGCGGTGCCGGCGAGCGTCCGCTGGGTGCCGCCGATGCGCACGAGGTGGGCGTCCTGCACGCCGGTCGACGCGACCATCCGGGTCAGTGACCGGCTGCAGAAGGTCCCGCCGTGGGTGCTCGACTACGTGCTGGTGCACGAGCTGGCGCACCTGCGGGAGCCGGGGCACGACGCCGCGTTCTGGGCGCTGGTGCAGCGGTATCCGAAGACCGAGCGGGCGATCGGGTACCTCGAGGGGCTGTCGGCTGCCGCCGGGTGGGGGATTTCCCTCGAGGATTGACAGCTGAGACGGCAGAGGGCCGGTGACCCGCAGGTCACCGGCCCTCTGGACCACAGCTCAGGCCGATCGGCCCGTTCGGCTCAGGACTGGTCGCCCTTGTCGGAGTCGGTGTCGGGCTCCGACGGGTTCTCCTTCTCCCGCTCGGCCCGCTCCGTGCGCTCCAGCTCCGCGATCGGGTCCAGGTCGTCGAGCGAGCCGCTCTCGCCGACGCGGTCCGCGAAGTCGATCGGCTCGTCCAGGTCCTCCGCCGTCGGCATCAGGTCCGGGTGGGACCAGAGGCCGTCGCGCTTCTCCGCGCCGTGGCGGTCGCCCACCAGGCTCCACAGGTTGGACGCGTCCCGCATGCGGCGGGGGCGCAGCTCCAGGCCGACCAGGGTGGCGAACGTCTGCTCGGCCGGGCCGCCGGTCGCGCGGCGGCGGCGGAGGGTCTCGCGCAGGGCGTCCGCGCCCGGGAGGCGGTCGCCGACCGCTTCGGCCACCACCACGTCGACCCAGCCTTCGACCAGGGCCAGGAGGGTCTCCAGGCGCCTCAGCGCGGCCTTCTGCTCGTCCGTCGTCTGGGGCTCCAGGAGACCCGAGGACATCGCCTCTTCGATGCTCGCCGGGTTCGACGGGTCGATGCGGCCGGCCAGGGACTCCAGGGCCGAGGTGTCGACCGTGATGCCGTGGGCGAACTCCTCGACCGTCGCGAGCAGGCGCTGGCGCAGCCACGGCACGTGCGTGAACAGGCGCTGGTGCGCGGCTTCGCGCGCGGCCAGGAACACCAGGATCTCGCTGTTCGGCAGCTCGAGGCCCTCGGCGAACTTCTCGATGTTCGCGGGCAGCAGCGCCGACGTTCCGGCGGGCGCCAGGGGGAGGCCGATCTCGGACGACGTCAGCATCTCCGAGGCCAGCTGGGCGAGCGCGTTGCCGAGCTGGGAGCCGAAGGCCATGCCGCCCATCTGGCCCATCATCTGCAGCAACGGGCCGGCGGCCTGCTTGGCCTCCTCCGGCAGCGCCTGCATCCACGCGCCCGAGATCTGCTGGGCGACCGGGTCGCAGAGCCGCTGCCACGTCGGCAGGGTCTTCTCCACCCAGGTGCGCGGCGACCAGGCGACCGTCGACGTCGCGCCGGCCGGGAACACCGTCGCCGCGTCGAGCCACAGCTCGGCCAGGTGGGCCGCGTCGCGGACCGCGGCGTTGGCGTCGTCGCCGCCCCGGAAGCCGAGGCGGCTTTCGCCGGTGTTGCCCGCGCTGCCCAGGGTCTGGAGGGCGATTTGCTTGGCGAGGTCGTAGTTCACCGGCCCGCTGGAAGTGCCGGCCTGGCTGAGCATCTGGCCCAGCTGGCTCAGCATCTGCCCGAGCTGGTTGAAGGCCTCGGCGCCGGACTGCTGCCCGCCTTCCGAGGGGTCGTTCTCACCTCGTTTGTCGGGATCGGACGGTCCGAAGCCGAACGGGGGTTTGCTCATGTGTCCACCGTACGCGGGTCGACGGCCGTCGAGGGCGTCAACCGGACCCATGTGCGTGGCCTTCACCGAGAAGCGAACACGGTCACCGTACGCTGTCGGTCGTGACCAAGTCCTCCGAGGAGACCGCCCCCGCGAAGAGCGCGCCGGAACCGGCGGCGGAACCGGCCGGCGAGGCCCGGCGGATGACCCGCCGCGGCTGGACACTCGTGGTCAGCGGCTCGCTGTTCCTGATCTTCGTGGTGCTCGGCTCGGTCGTGCCCGTGCCGTTCGTCGCGATCAGCCCCGGCCCGACCTACGACACGCTGGGTCGCGACGCCGCGGGCAACCCGGTCATCCAGGTCACCGGTCACGACACCTTCCAGACCACCGGCGAGCTGCGGATGACGACCGTCTCGCTGCACGACGGCGTCACCCTCTTCCAAGGCCTCGGCTTCTGGGCCAGCGGCCGGTACGCGCTCGCGCCGCGCGAGGAGTACTTCAAGCCCGGCGAGACGAACGAGCAGGTCAAGCAGGAGAACATCCAGCAGCTGCAGGACTCCCAGACGAACGCGCAGGTCGCCGCGCTGCGCAAGCTCGGCTACCCGATCAAGGTGCTGGCGAAGCAGATCGTCTCCGGCAGCCCCGCCGACCACGTGCTCTCGCCCGGCGACAAGCTGATCACCGTCAACGGCAAGAAGATCGCCGAGGCCGCCGACGTGCGGGCCGCGCTGGCCGGCACGCTGCCCGGCCAGACCGTCCAGATCACCTTCCAGTCCGACGGCCAGCCCGAGCGGACCGTGCCGCTCACGCTCGCCTCGCGCCCGGACCGCAAGGAAGGCTTCATCGGCCTCACCGCGGCCGACCGCGCCGACGCGCCCTTCACCGTCAACATCTCGCTGCAGGACGTCGGCGGCCCGTCGGCCGGCCTGATGTTCACGCTCGCGATCATCGACCGGCTGCAGCCCGGTGACCTGGCCGGCGGGCGGCACATCGCGGGCACCGGCGAAATCACCGAGACCGGTGAGGTCGACCCGATCGGGGGGATCTCGTTCAAGGTCGTCGGCGCGCGCGAGGCCGGCGCGACCGACTTCCTGGTGCCCGAGCACAACTGCGCCGAGGCCAAGACCAACGCGCCGGCCGGGCTCAACCTCATCAAGGTGTCCACACTGGACGACGCGCTGACCCAGCTGGGCAACCTGAAGGCGGGCCGCCCGACGGCCGCCTGCTAGGGGAGCAGCGTCGCCTTGAGCGCTTCGACGAGGTTCGGTGCCAGGTCCGGGCTCTCGACGATCTCGTCGACCGGCTCCTCCGAGCCTGCTCCGCGCAGCCGCATCACGCAGGCGCCTTCGCCGTCGCGCACGACCGCGGCCACCAGGCGGGCCTCCGTCCGCTGCGGGTGGTCGGCCGCCGCGCGGCGCAGGCTGTCGGCGTCCGCCTCGGCGACGTCCGGCAGTTCCGACTCCGAGCCCGGCGGCAGCACGATGATCTCCTGCGCCAAGGCACAGCCGATGACCAGATCGGGCCACGCGATCCGGCCCAGCGCCTCGGCCAGGTCGCCCTCCGGCAGCGCTTCCTGCGCCACCGGCGTCAGCGGGTTCGCCCGGTCCAGCTGCCCGGCCAGCTCCGGCTGCTCGTCCAGCAGCGCCGCCGTCGGTACCAGCGCGAACAGCTGCGGCGGCTGGTCCCAGCCACCCGCGGCCACGAACTCCTCGATTTCACGGGCGAGCGCGGCCACGCCGGCCTGTCGCGCTTCGTCTGCTGCCATGCGCACATCGTGTCAGGCCGGCCGGCGGGTGATTGCCGCGAGTCCGGTTTGGGCGGGTCCCGGGAACTTCACCGGGCATCCGTAGAGTTAGGGAATCAGGGGGCGCACGCGCCCCTGCTCAAGTGTTGACGAAGACAGGAGCGTGTGCCGTGGCGACTCGGCCCCCGGTGAGCCTGCCGAAGCTGTCCCGGCGGAGCCGGATCCTCCTCATCATCGCCGCGGTGATCGTGCTGGCGCTGTTGCTCGGGGCCCGCCTCCTCGACACGTACGTCGATTGGCTGTGGTTCGGCGAAGTCGGTGCGCGACCGGTGTTCACCACCCAGGTGGTGACCCGGGTCATCCTGTTCTTCGCGGTCGGGTTGCTCGTCGGCGGGGCGCTGGCGATCAGCCTGATGATCGCCTACCGGACCCGCCCGGTGTTCGTCCCGATCTCCGGCGCCGACGACCCGCTGGCGCGCTACCGCTCGGCGATCGTCGCTCGCATCCGCCTCTTCGGCGTCGGCATCCCGGTGCTGACCGGGCTGATCGCCGGCCTGTCCGCCCAGGGCGACTGGCAGGTCGTGCAGCTGTTCCTCAACGGCACCACGTTCGGCCAGACCGACCCCGAGTTCGGCAACGACGTCGGCTTCTACGCCTTCGACCTGCCGTTCTACAACTGGCTGCTCGGCTGGCTGTTCATCACCGTCGTCATCTCCTTCTTCGGCGCGCTGATCTCGCACTACGTCTTCGGCGGCATCCGGCTCGCCGGCAAGGGCGGCCAGCTCGCCGGCCCGACCCGGGCGCAGCTCGCCATCACCGTCGGCGTCTTCGTGCTGCTGAAGGCGGCCGAGTACTTCTTCGACCGGTACAACCTGCTGCTGTCCGACCGCGGCGCCCCGCTGTTCATCGGTGCCACCTACACCGACCTGAACGCGGTCCTGCCCGCGAAGCTGATCCTGCTGTGCATTTCGGTGATCTGCGCGGTCGCGTTCTTCGCCGGCGCGTTCCTGCGCAACCTGCAGCTGCCGGCCATCGCGCTGGTGCTGCTCATCCTGTCCAGCATCCTCGTCGGCGTCGCGTGGCCCGCGATCCTCGACCAGTTCTCGGTCAAGCCGAACGCGAACGAGAAGGAAGCGACGTCCATCCAGCGCAACATGGACGCCACCCGCCGCGCGTACGGCCTCACCGACGTCCAGTACCAGCAGTACACCGGCGCCACTTCCGCCACGCCGGACCAGCTGAAGGCCGACGCCGGGACGATGTCGAACATCCGGCTGCTCGACCCGAACGTCCTCTCCGACACTTTCACCCAGCGCGTCGGCCGGGAGAACTTCTACGGCTTCCCGGCGAAGCTCGACATCGACCGCTACACCGTCGGCGGCGTGACGCAGGACTACATCGTCGCGGCGAAGGAGATCAAGACCGAGGGCCTGACCGGCAACCAGACCAGCTGGATCAACAAGCACCTCGTCTACACGCACGGCAACGGCTTCGTCGCCGCACCGGCCAACACGATCGACCGCGCGGTCAAGGACGCCAACTCCGACGGCGGCTACCCGGTCGCCACGACGAGCGACACCCAGAACCCGACCGGCGCCGGCTCGCCCGGCCCGAACCAGCCGGGCATCGAGGTCAAGCAGCCCCGCATCTACTACGGCGAGCTGTCGGCCGCGGACTCCGACTACGCGATCGTCGGCGGGACGTCCGGCAACGCGCCCGGCGAGTACGACACCACGACCGACCGCTACACCTACAACGGCAGCGGCGGCGTCTCGATCGACAACTGGTTCAACCGCCTCGCCTTCGCGGCCGAGTACGGCGAACGCAACATCCTGTTCTCCGACGCCATCGGCGACAACTCGAAGATCATGTACAACCGCGACCCACGTGATCGCGTCAGCAAGGTCGCGCCGTGGCTGACCCTCGACGGCGACCCGTACCCGGCCGTCGTCGACGGCAAGATCCAGTGGATCATCGACGGCTACACCACGCTCAACAACTTCCCGTACGCCCAGCAGACCCAGCTCGGCGCGGCCACCAACGACTCCCTCAACGGCGTCGCCCGGCAGGCCAACAGCTCCATCAACTACATCCGCAACTCGGTCAAGGCCACCGTCGACGCCTTCAACGGCACCGTGACGCTGTACTCGATCGACGACAAGGAACCGGTCCTCAACGCCTGGGAGAAGGTCTTCCCCGGGCTCGTGAAGCCCAGCTCCGAGATTTCGCCGGACCTGCGCGCGCACTTCCGCTACCCCGAGGACCTCTTCAAGATCCAGCGCGAGCTGCTGTCCCGCTACCACGTCAGCAACCCGCAGGAGTTCTACTCGCAGCAGGCCTTCTGGAGCGTCCCGCAGGACCCGACGGCCGAGGGGGCGAGCAACCCGACGGCGGCCGGTGCGGCGAACCAGCCGGGCTACTACGTCCTCGCGGACACCCCGGGGCAGAGCAAGCCGACGTTCCAGCTGACGAGTTCACTGACCGGTCTGCAACGGCAGTACCTCGCGTCCTGGATGTCGGTGTCTTCCGATGCGAACGACTACGGGAAGATCCGCGTCCTGCAATTGCCGAGCGCGGCCACCGGGGCGACCCAGGTCGACGGTCCGGTCCAGGTGCAGAACCGGTTCCAGAGCGATCCACGGGTCGCCCAGGACCGGACGCTGTTCAACAACCCGAACGTCACCCCGATCTACGGCAACCTGATCACGCTGCCGGTCGCGCAGGGCTTCCTCTACGTCGAGCCCGTGTACATCAGGCAGCGCAACCAGACCAGCTACCCGCAGCTGGCCCGCGTCCTCGTTTCGTACGGGCCGAAGGTCGGTTACGGCGCGACGCTGCAGGAAGCCCTCGACCAGGTCTTCGGGGCCGGCACCGGCCAAGCCACCACCACACCACCGCAGGCCGGGCAGCCCACGACGACGCCGCCCACCACGCCGCCGACGACCCCGACGACCCCGCCCAACTCCGGCGGCGGGAATGCGGCCTTGGACAAGGCGGTCACCGACATCCAGGCGGCGATCGCGAAGCTGAAGGCGGCCCAGCAGTCGGGCAACTTCGCGGACCAGGGTGCGGCACTCGCGGCGCTCGACGCGGCGGCCCGGGCGTACGAAGCGGCCAAGTCGGCGACGCCGTCCAGCAGTGCTCCGCCCCCCAGCAGCCAGCCGGGAGGGTGACCTCAGTTACCTAACGGGCACCTGCTTTGCACCGCCTGGAAACGGTGGCGTAAGGTGGGTGTCACGACGCGGGGTGGAGCAGCTCGGTAGCTCGCTGGGCTCATAACCCAGAGGTCGCAGGTTCAAATCCTGTCCCCGCTACAGCGGTCAGAGGCCTGTGTTCGCGGAAAGCGCGAACACAGGCCTCTTTCGCATTGTCCCCGGGGGTCGAACCCCCGGACCCCCGCCAGGGGGGCTTCGCCGCCCTGGACCCCCGGTGGGTGGTTGCGTCAGTCGGTGAGCCAGCCGTCGACGGAATCCGTTGCCGTGGCGACGTAACCGTCCGGGCGGACCAGCACCGTGGTCAGGTCCGGCCACGGCAGGGCGGGCACGCGGGCCACGATGACGTCCGGGTGTGGCGATTTCCTTGCCTCAGTGGTCAGCAAGACGAACTTTCCTTTGTGGAACAAGTCGCTCACGTGGCCGTCGCCGAGGGGGAAGTCCGGGAGGCGGGTGCCCGCCGGGTGCGGTTCTTCGGAGGCGTACCGGATGTCCAAGCCGGACACCATTCCGGACAGCCGGTGCCGGACCTCCGGGATCGCCGTCAGATCCTGGAACAGGAGCCGCATCGCCCGCTGTTCCGGGGTCGCCGGGATCAACGCCGTTTGCGCCGCGACGTTCTGGAGGACCGCTTCCGCCACCGGACGACGTTCGGCTTCGTAGCTGTCCAGCAAGCCCGCCGGGGCGCGGCCGGTCAGCTCCGCCGCCAGTTTCCAGCCCAGGTTCATCGCGTCCTGCACGCCGAGGTTCAGGCCCTGGCCGCCGGCCGGGAAGTGGGTGTGGGCCGCGTCGCCGGCCAGGAAGACGCGGTCCACGCGGTACCGGCCGGCCAGCCGGGCGTCGTCGGAAAACCGGGACGCCCAGCGGATTTCGGAGATTTCCGCGTCGCCACCGAAACTTTCGCGGACTTTCGCGCGCACCTCGTCGTCGGTCACCTTCGCCCGCAGGTCCGCCGGGCGGTTCAGGCGGTCGCCGTAGCTCAGGCGATACAGGTTCGGCTCGTCCAGCGGGATCAGGCCGACGAACGACCCCGGCGACGCCGCCGACCGCACCAGGTTCCGCATCGAACGCCATTCCCGCGGCGCGCCCGCCGGAGCCGAGCGGAACAGCACGTCCGCCGAGACGCCGTGCCCGCGTCCTTCGAATCCTTCGAACGGCAGGTTCAGCGCCTTCCGCACCGCGCTGCGGCCGCCGTCGCAGCCGACCAGGTACGCCGCGCGCACCCGGACGTCGCCCGCCGTGACCGTCACGCCGGCGGCGTCCTGGGCGAAGCCGGTCAGCTCGTGCCCGCGGAGCACCTTCACCCCCTGCTCGGCCAGGCGCTCCTCCAGCGCCGCTTCGACCTGGGCCTGCGGGATGCCCACCTGGTACGGGTGCCGCGTGTCCCAGCCGGCGTAGCTCACCGGGATCATCGCGAAGTGGCCCTCCGGCACGGTGGTGAAGGACCGCTGCTCCGCCCGGCCCAGCAGGCCCCGCAGGTCCAGCACCTCCGCCGTGCGCGGCTGCAGGTTCAGCGCCTTCGACAGCCCGGTGCGCGCGGCCAGCCGTTCCAGCACGACGACCGGCACGCCGGCCAGCGCCAGCTCGTTCGCAAGCATCAGCCCCGTCGGGCCCGCCCCGGCGACGACCACGTCCGCGGTCAGCTCGTTCATCCCCAGCTCCTTAACAACGTTAAATTGACCCCACCCGAGAGTGCCCTTAACATCGTTAAATTGTCAAGGCGGGTACCACGAGGAGAAGCGAAAACATGGCCCTGACCAGGCAGGACATCGCGCGATCGGGATTGAAGCTGCTCAACGAGGCGGGCCTCAACGGCCTCACCCTGCGGCTGATCGCCGCCGACCTCGGGGTCAAGGCGCCGGCGCTCTACTGGCACATGAAGAACAAGCAGGAGCTGCTCGACGAGATGGCGACGCAGATGTACCGCGACTCGGCCGAGGACCGCCTGCCGCCGGAGTCGCTGGGGGAGTGGGACGCCGTCGCGTACGGCGCGCGGGCCCTGCGGCGGATGATGCTGTCCTACCGCGACGGCGGGAAGGTCTTCGCCGGCACCTACCTCGGGGACACCGGCCTGATCCCGCCGAGCCCGCTGCGCCGCAGCATCGAGGCCGGGCTGGACGAGCGCCGGGCCGCTCAGGCGCTGTTCACCGTGTACAGCTACGTCGTCGGGTTCACCATCGAAGAGCAGGCCGTCTACCCGAAGCCCGGCGAACTGGACGAGCGCTACCGCAGCGCGGAGGCCGGGGACCTGCTCGCCGACGTCGATTCGCGGTTCGAGGACGGGCTGGCCATGGTCCTGAGTGGAGCACGGCAGTGGCTCGGAGTGGAGTAACACCTGGTCAGCCGGTTGGTGGACCCCGGTGTAAAGCCGTTCGCGACCCCGTGTAATCTATTCAAGTACCACAACGGCGCGGGGTGGAGCAGCTCGGTAGCTCGCTGGGCTCATAACCCAGAGGTCGCAGGTTCAAATCCTGTCCCCGCTACCACGAAGAGGCGCGTTCTCGGAAATCCGGGAACGCGCCTCTTTTGTCATATCGGAACAACTTCCACGGCCGACTTTCCCGTGAAGCGCTCGAAAAACCGCGGATTCCGCGATGGCAACCCCGCAGCGGCGTGGTTGCGGTGCGTATCCGGCGTCGGCCAAGCCGGGGAAAGCCGCTCGCCGGACTCACCTGCCTGGACGTTTCCGGGCCGTTCGCGTGCGGCTGGTTGGACCAAAGAACCGCGGTGATGGTTGCGCTGCGTGTCCGCGGTCCACAGTGGACCTGGTCGCATTGGGCCGAACGAGGGGATCTGACTAGCCACAATGGACAGATCTGCTGACCACTGTGGACACAGCGGCCGATAAGTGGGAATGTAGGGGACGTGTCCGAATTGAATGCAACAGCCGCCGCCCTGCTCGGTCTGCTCCACGACGGTCCCGCCACCGGCGGGCAGCTCGTCGCGGGAGCGGGTGAGCGATTCGGCGCCTTCTTCAGCGTCACCCGCAGCCAGGTGTACCGGGAGCTCCCGGCGCTGTCCAAGGAAGGTCTCGTCCGGCTCGGCAAGCAGGGCCCGCGCTCCAGCCAGCAGTACCTGATCACCGCCGCCGGCAAGAAGGCCTTCAAGGCCTGGCTGACGTCCGAGGCCGGTCCCGACCACCTGCGCAGCCCGCTGATCCTGCGGCTCGTGCACGCGGGGTCGCTGACCGCGAAGCAGCGCCAGTCGCTGCTGGACGCCGCCCGGACCAGCTACGGCCAGCAGCTCGACGACGCGAAGGCGGCCACCAAGGCGGCCGAGGGGCCGTACGAAAAGGCGGTCGCCGAGTTCGCCCAGGCCCAGGCCAAGGCCGCGCTCAAGCTGCTCGACGCCATCCCCGCGGCCTGAGGTTCGCGCGCCCACGACCGGTCCTCGCAACCGGTCGTGGGTTTTGCCGTAACCTTGACAAACGTGAGTGATGAGTTCGACGCGGCACTGAAGGACCTGACCGGCAAGCTGACGCAGATCGAGTCGGTGATGGACCTGGATGCGCTGCGTGCCCAGGTGGCCGACCTGGAGCAGCAGGCCTCGAGCCCCACCCTCTGGGACGACCCGGAGGCGGCTCAGAAGGTCACGAGTCAGCTGTCCCACCGGCAGGGCGAGCTGAGGCGCGTCTCCGACCTGCGCCAGCGGCTCGACGACCTGGGTGTGCTGTACGAGCTCGCCGAGGCCGAGGGTGACGCCGGCAGCATGGGCGAGGCCGAGACCGAGCTCGCCGACCTCGGCAAGTCCATCGACGGCCTCGAGGTCCGCACGCTGCTTTCGGGCGAGTACGACGACCGCAACGCCGTCGTCACCATCCGCTCCGAGGCCGGTGGCGTCGACGCGGCCGACTTCGCCGAGATGCTGCTCCGCATGTACCTGCGCTGGGCGGAGCGCCACGGCTACCCGACCGACGTCTACGACATCTCCTACGCCGAAGAGGCGGGCATCAAGTCGGCGACGTTCAAGGTCAGCGCCCCCTACGTCTACGGCACCCTCTCGGTCGAGCAGGGCACCCACCGGCTCGTCCGGATCTCGCCGTTCGACAACCAGAGCCGCCGCCAGACGTCGTTCGCGCACGTCGAGGTGCTGCCCGAGGTCGAAGAGGTCGACCACGTCGACATCCCGGAGAAGGACATCCGGGTCGACGTCTACCGCTCGTCGGGCCCCGGTGGGCAGAGCGTGAACACGACCGACTCCGCGGTGCGCATCACGCACATCCCGACGAACATCGTCGTCTCCTGCCAGAACGAGAAGTCGCAGCTGCAGAACAAGGCGGCCGCGATGAAGGTCCTCCAGTCGCGGCTGCTGCAGCGCAAGAAGGAGGAAGAGCGCAAGGAGATGGACGCGCTCAAGGACGGCGGCTCCAGCTGGGGCAACCAGATGCGCTCCTACGTGCTGCACCCGTACCAGATGGTCAAGGACCTGCGGACCGAGTTCGAGGTCGGCAACCCGACCGCGGTGCTCGACGGTGACATCGACGGCTTCCTCGACGCCGGCATCCGCTGGCGCAAGCAGACCGCCGCCTGATCGGTGCGGCGGGTGTTCGGCCGACCGCTCACCGTGCGCGAACGCCCGCTGCTCCACCCGGGTGGACCGGGCAACCGGGGCTTCACGAGACCGGTGGGTAGTATGCCGAATCGTGATCCGGCTCGAAGAGGTTTCCAAGGTCTACAAGACCTCGACGCGGCCCGCGCTCGAGCGGGTGTCCGTCGACATCGAAAAGGGTGAGTTCGTCTTCCTCATCGGTCCCTCGGGATCGGGGAAGTCGACCTTCCTCCGGCTGCTGCTGCGCGAAGAGACGCCGAGCAAGGGCCGCGTGATGGTGTCCAACTTCGACGTCGCCAAGCTGGCCCGCCGCCGGGTCCCCCGCCTGCGGCAGACCATCGGCTGCGTGTTCCAGGACTTCCGTCTGCTGGCCAACAAGACCGTCGCGGAGAACGTCGCGTTCGCCCTCGAGGTCATCGGCAAGCCCGGCCCGACCATCAAGAAGGTCGTCCCCGAGGTGCTCGAGCTCGTCGGCCTCGACGGGAAGGCCGACCGGCTGCCCAACGAGCTCTCCGGTGGTGAGCAGCAGCGCGTCGCGATCGCGCGCGCGTTCGTGAACCGCCCGCTGGTGCTGCTCGCCGACGAGCCGACCGGGAACCTGGACCCCGACACCAGCCAGGACATCATGCTGCTGCTGGAGCGGATCAACCGCACCGGCACGACCGTCCTGATGGCGACCCACGATCACTCCATCGTGGACTCCATGCGGCGCCGAGTGGTCGAGCTGCAGCTCGGCCGGGTGATCCGCGACGACGCCCGCGGCGTCTACGGCATCGGTCGCTGAGACCCGCCCACACCGACCCCGACCCCAAGGACCTGCACCCGCCATGCGCGCCAGTTTCGTCTTCAGTGAGGTAGTCACCGGCCTGCGCCGGAACGTCACGATGACCATCGCGATGATCCTGACCACGGCCGTGTCGCTCGCCATGCTCGGCGGCGGCCTCCTGGCCGTGCGCACGATCGACAAGATGAAGTCCAACTTCCTCGCCGACGTCGAGGTTTCCGTCTACCTCACCGACGACATCAGCGCGGCGGACAAGAACTGCACCCAGGCGCTGTGCCAGTCGCTGCGTTCGGATCTGCAGAGCAACAACGGCGTCGAGTCGGTCGTGTTCGAGAACCGCGACCAGGCCTACGACCGGTTCAAGAAGATCTTCGAGAGCCAGCCCGAGCTGATCGCACTCACCGGCCCCGAGTCGCTGCCCGCGTCGCTGCACGTGAAGCTGAAGGACCCGGACCGCAGCGACTCGATCGTGCAGGAGTACGCCACCAAGCCGGGCGTGCGGAAGGTCGACGACCAGAAGAAGTTCCTCGACCGCGTGTTCAACGCCTTCAACGGCGTCCGGAACATGGCGTTCGGCGCCGCGCTCATCATGGCCATCGCGGCGCTGCTGCTGATCGCCAACACGATCCAGGTGTCGGCGTTCACCCGGCGCACCGAGGTCGGCATCATGCGGCTCGTCGGCGCGACGCGGTGGTACACGCAGCTACCGTTCCTCTTGGAGGCGGTGGTCGCCGGCGCGGTCGGTGCGATCCTCGGGATCATCATGCTGATCATCACGAAGGCCGGCTTCCTCGATTCGGTGTTCACCGGCGACGTGTTCCCGAAGATCACCATGCTGGAGCTGCTGTTCCCGGTCGCGCCGATCCTGCTGGCGGTGTCCGTGGTGATCTCCGCCATCACCGGTTACGTCACGCTGCGGCTGTACGTCCGGCACTAGTCGTTTAACCAGCTGCTCGTCGATTCCGGAATCACGTAGAGTGGTCGTATGCCCAAGGAACGTGGCCAGAAGGTGATCGTGTCGAACCGCAAGGCGCGGCACGATTACTCCATCCTCGACACCTACGAGTGCGGTCTCGTGCTCGTCGGCACCGAGGTGAAGAGCCTGCGCGAGGGCAAGGCGTCCCTGGCGGACGCGTTCGCGACGGTCGACGACGGCGAAGTGTGGCTGCGCAACGTGCACATCCCGGAGTACACGCAGGGCACGTGGACCAACCACACGCCCCGGCGGACCCGGAAGCTGCTGCTGCACCGGCGCGAGATCGAGAAGCTCATCGGCAAGACCAAGGAGAGCGGGCTCTCGCTGGTGCCGCTGTCGATGTACTTCAAGGACGGCAAGGTCAAGGTCGAAATCGCGCTGGCACAGGGCAAGAAGGCCTACGACAAGCGGCAGACGCTCGCCAAGCGCGACGCGGAGCGCGACATCAGGAAGGCCATGGGCCGCGCGCTGAAGGGCCGGTTCACGGAGTGACGGCGGGCCCGGAGTCCGACGCCGACGTCGCGCGGTGGACGGCGTCGCTGGGCCTCCCCGGCCTGGTCGACCTGCACGTCCACTTCCTGCCGAAACCGGTGATGGACAAGGTCTGGGCGTACTTCGACCAGGCATCGACGCACTACGGCACCGAGTGGCCGGTGCACTACCGGACGTCCGAAGAGGAGCGTCTGGCGACGCTGCGGTCGCTCGGTGTGACGCGCTTCGCGCCGCTGGTGTACCCGCACAAGCCGGGGATGGCGGAGTGGCTGACGTCGTGGGCGCTCGAGTTCGCGGCGCGGGTACCGGACGCCGTGCCGACCGGCACGTTCTACCCCGAGCCCGGCGCCGGGTCCGCTGTGGACGGTGCGCTGCGCGCCGGCGCCCGGGTGTTCAAGGCGCACGTGCAGGTGGGCGCGTACGACCCACGTGACGACCTGCTGAAGCCGGTGTGGGGCGCGCTCGCCGACGCCAGCGTCCCCGTCGTGGTCCACTGTGGACACGGACCGTTGCGGGGCGACTTCACCGGGTTGTCGGTCTTCGAAGAGGTCCTCGCGCGGCACCCGCAGCTGACGGCGGTGCTCGCGCACGCGGCGATGCCCGAGTTCGGGACGGCGTTCGAGCTGATGGCGAAGTACCCGCGGGTGCACCTGGACACGACGATGGTGGGCGTGCCGTTCGCCGAGGCGATGTCGCCGCTGCCGCCGGACTGGACGGCGCGGCTGGCGGAGTACGCCGACCGCGTCGTGCTCGGCACGGACTTCCCGAACATCCCGTACTCCTACGCGACGCAGCTGCAGGCGATCGCCGGCTGGGCGGCCGACGATCGCCTGGGTGAGCCGTTCCTGCGAGCCGTTCTGCACGACACCCCGCTGCGGCTGCTCAGCGCTTGAGCGCGGCCCGCTCGGAGATGTCCACCGCGCGGCCGAGGTAGCGCGTGCCGAGCGCGGTGACCGGGATGTGCTTGCCCGCCAAGAGGAACCCGGCCGTCGCGAGCACCACCCACGGCACCGGGCCGTGCGCGATGCCGTCCGACAGCGGCGCGAACCCGTGCGCGGCCAGGCCGAGCAGGCCGCCGGAGACCAGCAGGCCGGCGAGCACGAGCTGCGGTGTGCGCGCGGTGATTTCGCCGTTGTCGCGCTGCATCTCGAAGTGCGCGAACAGCCGCAGCAGCCCGAGCAGCACCAGCCCGCAGACGGCGAACCACGCGGGCGCCATCACCAGCCAGAGCAGTGTGCCCGGCTCGGGGGTTTCGTAGCCGAGGCCGTACACCGTCACTCCCGCCACCACGATCAGCGCCGGCATGTGCCAGAGGTAGACGCTCATGAACCGCGCGCCCAGCCAGCTCAGCGCGTTGCCGATGCCCGGCCGCGCGGCGAGCGCGTTGAGCTGCGGGCGGAAGGCGAGCAGCAGGCCGATCTGGCCGACGGCGAGGAAGGCGAGCAGCACGGTCGGCGGGCTCATGTTCGACACCGGCGCGCCGGGCATCCCGATCATGCTGGCCGGGTACGGGCCGAACGCGACCATCAGCGCGGTGATCCCGAACCCGGCGGCCGAGAGCGTGAGGGCGCCGCGACGGGTGAGCGTGCCGAGGCGGCCTTCGACGTAGTGGAACCCGAGCTGGTGCACGGCGACCCAGACGAAGATCGCGTTGGCGTAACCGATGTAGCCCAGGTCGTTGAAGCGCGCGACGTCGACGAGGATGCCCGCGGCGCCCATCACCAGCGGCACCTTGAGCCCCCAGCGCCGGTGCGCGGCGGCCATCAGCGGCGTCAGCAGCACGACGAGCACGTACACGGCGAGGAACCACAGCAGCTGCGCGGCGATCGCGCTGCCGACCTGCAGCGGCTGCGGTGGCACGCCGAGGCCGCGCAGGAAGTCCGGGACGACCAGCCAGACGGCCAGCAACGGCAGCACCGGGACCATCAGCCGCTTGATCCGGCTGGCGAGCCACGTCCGCGTGGATTCCGCGCGGCGGAAGGAAATCAGGCCCGCGGCGCCGCCGGCGAAGAAGACGAGCGGCATGACCTGGGACAGCCACGTCACGACCCACCACCCCGGCGTCGCGAGTGCGTTTCCGGTGGCGAGGTGGCCGTCGGAGTAGGACAGCACCGGCATGACCCAGTGCTGGGCGATGACGGCGAGGATGGCCCCCGCCCGGACGACGTCGAGGAAGCGGTCCCGGCTCGTTTGCATGCCGTTGAGCTTGGCCGCTCCGGCGTGCCGGAACAGCGGTGCTGACCGGCGTCTTGGGGGTCCTGTTCACCCCCGCCGGGTACGGGGGTTCTCCCTACCTCAGCCCGTCGGGCTCCGGTTCGTGCTGCGTCGCGGCGACGCGGTACTCCCAGCCGTGCTCGGTGAGCCCGAGCTCGTAGCGGGTCTCGATCTTCGGTCCGCCGTGCAGGTGGATGTGCCGGATCACGGTGCCGGGCACCGGCTCGGCGTCCCCGAGCTCCTGGACGCGGCCGTCGAGCGGGCCGCCGAAGAAGCGGACTTCGTCGGTCATCTGCTCGCTCCTCTCGTCGGCGGGTCCGCTCATGGTAGGTGAGCGGTGCTGGGGGTGCCGCCCGCGGAACGGGTGACCCTCAGTCCACCCTACGGGGCTTTTGGTCACCGAATGTCGGCGTGTGGGTAAGTCCGCACGGTCGCGGCGGGTGTCAGAGGAACCAGGTGTCGGACGTGCGGGTGAGGAGCCACGCGAGGGAAGCGTCGATGCCGGAGAGGAAGTCGCGGTCGCCGCCGGGCCGGTGCAGCGCGCCGGTGACCAGGTGGTGTTCGGCCTCGACCTCAGCGGCCGTCGGCCGGGGCCGACGCCATTCGCTGCGGAGGACCGGGGTGGTCTTCGCGAGGCCCTGCGCCCACCCGAGCGCGTGGATCGCGCCGCGCCGCAGAGCGGTCTTTTCCCGGTCCACGGCCGAGCGGAGCAGCGCCACGACCTCGGCGTCGTCACGCAGCCGCGGTTCCGGGGCGGCCAGTCCCAGCGCGGCGACCACCGCCGCCGGGGGTTCCGGTACCCGCTCGACGATTTCGAGCACGATGCCGGACGGCCACGGGTACGCGGTGTCCAAGCCGCTGAGCCAGATGTCGGGATCGTCGCCGGTGCTGCCGTTGCGCCACAGCTGGGCGAAGAAGCTTCCGGTCGGCGGGTCCCAGCCCCAGACGCTCTGCTCCTCCCAGCCGGGGAGGTCGATCCCGTCCTGGAACTCCCGGCCGGGCCGGCAGTCGTGGTTGCGCGAAGCGGTGCTCATGACGTCCCCCTGCACAGTCCTTGCCTGACGGACGAGGACTGCCGGCTCAGCGGCCCAGGTACGTCAACACCGCGCGGACGCGGCGGTGTTCCTCCGCGCTCGCCTCGAGCCCGAGCTTCGAGAAGATGTTCCCGATGTGCTTCTCCACCGCGCCGTGCGAAACGACGAGCGAGTTCGCGATCGCCGTGTTCGACAGGCCCTGCGCCATCAGGCCGAGGACCTCCGACTCGCGGGCGGTCAGTGCGTCCAGGGGGTTGCGGCGGCCGCGGGCCATCAGCTGCGCGATGACGTCCGGGTCGATCGCCGTCCCGCCGTTCGCGACGCGGCGGACCGCGTCCAGGAAGTCCGCGACGTCCGCGACGCGCTCCTTCAGCAGGTAGCCGACGCCGCCGGCGCCACCCGAGAGGAGTTCCACCGCGTACGACTCTTCGACGTACTGCGAGAGCACCAGGACCGGGAGGCCGGGGATCTCCTTGCGCGCCGCCAGCGCCGCGCGCAAGCCCTCGTCGGTGAACGTCGGGGGCATGCGGACGTCCACGATTGCCAGGTCAGGGCGGTGTTCCTTGACCGCGCCGAGCAGGTCGTCGCCGTTGTCGACGGCCGCGGCCGTCTCGATCCCCTCGTCGGCGAGCAGGCGCGTGACCCCCGCCCGCAGCAGGACGGCGTCTTCGGCGATGACTACCCGCATCCGGCCCCCAAGCTCGTGGATGAACGGGGTCCAGCCTATTCACCACTGGCAGGGGAGGTCAGCCCGGATCACGGTCGGGCCGCCGGCCGGGCTGACGACCGTGATCACGCCGTCGATCGTCGCGGCGCGGTCGGCGAGGCCGGCCAGACCGCCGCCGGGGCGCATCTCGGCGCCGCCGTGGCCGTTGTCGGTGATCTCGACGACCACGTGCTCGTCGGTGCGCCACACCTTGACGCCCGCTTCGGTCGCGCCGGAGTGCTTCGCGATGTTCGTCAGGGTCTCGCCGACGATGAAGTACGCCGTCGTTTCGACGGCCGCCGGCGGGCGCGGCTCGACGTCGACCTGGACGTCCACCGGGATCGGCGACTTCGCCGCCTGCGCCGACAGCGCGGCGTCCAGCCCGCGGTCGCCGAGGACGGCCGGGTAGATGCCGCGCGCGAGGTCGCGCAGCTCGGACACGGCGAGCTTGGCGTCCGCGTGGGCCTCGTTGATCAGCTCCCGCACCGACTCCGGGTCGTGGTCGAACTTCGACTTCGCGCGCCCGAGGCTCATCGCGACCGCGACCAGCCGCTGCTGGGCGCCGTCGTGCAGGTCACGCTCGATGCGGCGCCGCTCGGCCTCGGCCGCGTCGACACCGCGGGCGCGTGACGCCTGCAGCCGCTCGGCCTTCTGCTCCAGCCGCTTCGTGCGGTCCGGCCCCAGCAGCGCGAGCCCCAGCTCGCCGTGCAGCCAGCCCAGCCACGGCGTCACCCAGACCGCCATCGGCAGCAGCACGATCGACGCCAGCGCGATCCCCAGCTCCACGCACGCCAGCGGGAAGGCCGCCATCAGGTACGCCAGGTCACGCCACGTCGTCGGGTCGCTCAGCCGCACCACCCACCGGCGCAGCAGCGGCTGCCCCTCCTCGTACGGCCGCCGCTGCACCGGCGGCAACGGCACCCGCAGCATCGTGCGGAGCCAGCTCCGCTCGCGGTCGCCCGACCAGCGGACGAAGCTCGTCGTCGCCAGCAGGATGGGGAACCCGACCCAGATCACGGCCGTCGCGATCCCCACCGCCAGCCCCGTCACGATCAGCACGAACTGCAGGATCCGGAAGAAGAAGCTGACGATCATGTACACGATCGTGCGAGCCGGGTGCGGCCGCGGGTGCTCCACCGGCAGTGCCTCGGTCATCCCGCCACCAGGTTCTTCTCTTCCGCGTCTTCCCACCAGCGCTCCATCCGACGGCGCTGTGCCACGGTCGGCCCCAGCAGCGCGTTCGCCAGCCGGGCGTGCAGTCCCGCCAGCGCCTTCGTCAGCGCCACCGACAACGCGATGAACAGCACCCCCAGCGCCGCCCACGGTAGCGCTTCCACGGTCGAGTCCACGGTCAGCCACCGCAGGTCCTCCGCCGGGAAGTAGTACGCGCCGTCCGGCAGCCACCGGAAGTAGACCGGCAGCCCCGCCAGCGCCAAGCTGGTCGACCAGAAGACGGTCACCAGCACGAATTCGACCAGGCCGAGCGGGAAGAGGACGAAGAAGTACGTCAGGTCCCGCCAGGTCGACGGGTCCTTGAGCCGCGCCTTCCACCGGTCCTTCTGGCCGTCGGCGGGCAACGGCAGGTACGGCAGGTCGATGTACCGGTCCAGCAGCGCGTAGACCCGGGCCCGCTCCAGCCGCGCGGCCCCCCGCACGGCCAAGACCAGCAGTGCGAGCAGGCCCACGCCCACCCACACCACCGCGGTCCCCACGCCGGCCGCCGTGAACGACGTCAGCAAGGCGAACGCCACCACCCCCAGCGGCAGGTTCATCAGCAGGAACACCACCGAACCGCCGAACGGCGGATCCCGCCTCTCGCGCACCATGACCGGCTCCCTTCGTTGCCTCAAGGATCGCCTCCGGACCGGCCGGCCGACATGGTGCGCGCGGGCATCCCCGTGGTGGGGCTGGCCCTACCCACCTGGAACAAAAGCGGTGGCGGGACGCGTTATGATGGACAGGTTGTGTCCCACCAAGGGGGTGAACGGTTTCGACTTTGGACGTTGATTCAGGAGAAGCGTGCCGGTGCAGGCGAGAGACCACCGTAAGCGTCATCGCAACCAAATAAGCGCCGACTCCAGTCAGCGCGAGTACGCCCTCGCCGCCTGAGCGAGTGCGTCTCTGTCGGCCCGGGTTCGCCTCCGGCCCGGGTACCGGCATCAGCTAGGAGGCTCAGCGGCAGTCCCGGCCACGGGGAACTGTCGTGAAGCAAACAGTGGCTGGGCTCGTCACCTCGGCTTGTTCGTGTGACCGAGGGGGCCAAGTAGAGACGTAGCGGACTGCGCACGGAGAAGTCCTGTTGATACGCCAGAGGACCCGGGTTCAATTCCCGGCACCTCCACTGCGAGAAGGCCCACGCCCCTTCGGGGCTGGGCCTTCTCTCGTTCTCAGGTGTTTTTCCGGGGGTCGAACCCCCGGGCCCCCGCCAGGCGGGCTTCGCCCCCTGGACCCCTTCTTGGGGCTGCCGCCCCTTGCCCCCGCTGGTGGTCCGGTGGGTGGGTAGGTGCGGGTGTGTGGGGGTCAGGGGGTGGCTTTGATTTGTAGGACTTGCAGGGTTGGGCCGGTTGCTATCAGTGAGGCGTCGTAGTTGCCTGATTGGTTGTCCGTCGAGTCGTAGGTCATGCCCAGGAAGTCGTTGTGGGTGGTCGCTGTTGCCGAGTAGCTGCCGGTTATGTGGGTCAGGCCGGTTGTGGGGTCGAAGGTCTGCTTCGTGTTGGTGACCGGGTTGCCGTTCAGGGTCCAGGTGGCGTGGTCGCTGGGCTGGGTCATCGATGATTGCGGGCACTGTGGGGGCATGGGGGCCTGCTTGGCTGCGACGCACTGGTCGAAGGCTTTTCGGAGGGCTTGCGTTGCTTGAACTGGGGGTAGGCCGGGGTCTTTCTTCGCGACTCGCTGGTTGTCGATCGTGTCGTAGCGGCGGAGGTTGACGACCGTTGGCTTGTTGTCGGTCCACGTGATTTCCGCTCGGTACGGGACGGCTTCGACCGACAGGTTTTGGGGTGAGGGGACTCGGTAGGGCGTTGTGTATGTCACCGTCATGACCGCGTAGCCGGCGACGTAGAAGCGGTCGTTGCTCCAGATCGGACCGTACGTTCCGTCGGTCGGGTTGCCGTGGAGGGCCCAGTGGACGTCGTTGGCCTGGCCGGTGGGGTCGTCGATCTTCTGGGGGCAGTTCGCCGGCTGGAGGACCGGGGTCTGGGCGCACGAGGTGAGGCTGGCTTGGACTGCCGTCAGCACTGCCTCGTTGCTTGAGCCTGCTGGTCGGGCTCCGCTTTCGGCGGGGATCGCGTCCGCGTCCTCGGGGCTCGGGAGCAACCACAGGCCACCGAGGATCGCGATGGTTGCTACGGCGACTTTGGACGGATTCCACGTCGAAGTGGTCGATTCTGCTTCGGGCGTCTCGGTCCTGGGCGTGTTGTAGAAGTTCAGGGTGTTCACGGTGCCCGCTTGCACCACGTTCTCGCTGTTGTCGCCGGAGTGGCTGTTCGACGTGTCGTTCGGGTTGCTGCTCATCCGGTTCCCCCTCCCCGCCTGGCACAGCCAGGATCAGACAGTCTTACCCGGGTTCGGGTGGGCCGGACCAGCTTCTTGGGCCGAGCGGTGCAGGCCATTGGGCTGGTTGCTGTCGGTGATAGGTCGTGCGCGAATGGGTGTGACAGGGGCCACTTGCGAGTGAAATCTTTGTGAGTGTCATGCTGAGGTCCCGACCAATGGCTCCGCACCCGCGAGGCTGGAAGTAGGTGGCCAGATGACCTGGGCACGGCACAGTGGCAGCTCGAGCGCCCACGATGAGGACAGCCGGATGGGGGTGCTGCGGGCCGAGGAGGCCCATCGGCTCGCCGCCGAGCACTGTCGGGCTCTGGTTACCGTTGCCGGGCACTCCACGAATGCTCGGGAGTGCACCGAGCTGCTGGACATGCTCGGGCTTGACGCCGGACTGTGGCGGGAGCGGTAGGCGCTACTTCAGGTCCGCGACGTGGACCACCTTGTTCCGGCCCGTCGCCTTCGCGTGGTACAGCGCGGTGTCCGCCGCGTCCAGGAGGCGCTGGAGTGACGTTCCCGCCTGCGGGTAGACCGCCGAGCCGATCGAGACCGACTGGCCCGTGATCGACAGCTGTCCCACCGGGACGGTCAGGGCGCTGACCGCGCGGCGGATGCGCTCGGCCACCGCGCCGATGTCGGGCTCGCTGATGCCGGGGAGCAGCACCACGAACTCCTCGCCGCCGAACCGGCCCACCGCGTCGCCGCGGCCGCGGACCGCCGAGATGATCGCCTGGGCCACCGCGCGCAGCACCGCGTCGCCCGCCAGGTGGCCGTACGTGTCGTTCACCTGCTTGAAGTGGTCCAGGTCCAGCATCAGCAAGCCGAACGTCGAGTGCTGGCGGGCCGCCGCGGCCAGGGTTCGCTCGGCCAGGGCGTGCCAGCCGCTCGTGTTGTACAGGCCCGTTTTCTCGTCGCGGTGGGCCGCCACCTCCAGCTGCTTCACCAGAACCGTGCGGTGCAGCAACAGCAACGGCGGCAGCACCAGCAGGACCAGCCCTGGCAACGTCGCCAGTGCCAGCGCGTTCAGCGCGCCCAGGCACAGCGTCGCCACTTCCAGGCCGTTGTCCGACCACGTGCCGAACAGGGCTTCCGGGGTGCGGCCGATTTCCTGCCTGGCCGGCAGCACCAGCAAGGCGTTCACCACGAAGAACGTCACGCCCGCCGCGGCCAGTGCGAACGTGCCGGCCCAGCCGTGCGTCATCGCCGTCCGGATGTCGGGGACCACCGCTTGGGCCGCGTAGCAGGACAGCAGGATGATGGCCGCGTTGCTGGCCGTTCTCGACGCCGGTACCCGCTGCAGGCGGTACCAGCTGCGGAGTGCCAGGTGGGAGTAGAGGCCGGCGACCAGGAGCGCCAACAGTGGCGGGGGAAGCAGCAGGACGCCGGCGAACGTCCAGACCGACGTCATGTTGATGTGCGGGGTTCCCGACACGCGACGGCGGATGCGTTCCACGCGCCGTCCCGTCTCCGACTGGAGGATGCCGAGGAGCAGCAACGTCGCCAGGATCAGCAGCGTCCGGCGGTCCACCGCGACCGGGTACGGGCGCAGCGTCAGCGCGACCGCGGCCACCTCGGTCAGCAGGCAGTAGACCACCACGCGGGGACGTTGCCGCCACAGCGCCCAGTGCCGCGGTGCCACGAGGACGTCACGAAAGCGTGGCCCGGAGCGCGGGATGCCGCCGCCAGTCCGCATACTCATGGTGTCCGGCCGGTGACGGAGACGGTTCGGCCCGAGGTGGTGAAGGGAGGCGCACCATGTGCGGACGCGACAACTGAGGTCATGGACCCTCCAGCCCGGCCCGGCGCCACGCCCTCGCGATCGGCACGGCCACCGCGGCACCCGCCGCGCCGGCCACGGCGATGGTGTGCGCCGGGCTCACTACTTCGGCCAGCGCGCCGGCCGCGGCCGCGCCGAGGCCCTGCACGGTGATCAGGCCCGCGGAGTTCACGCCCGCGCACTGCGCGCGGTGCGCGTCCGGCACCCGGCGCATGAACGACACCGTGCCCTGGATGTTGTAGCCCGTCGCGAGCAGGCCGGACGTCGCCAGCAGCAGCACCGAAAGCACCAGCCCCGGCCGGAGGGCGAACAGCAGCAGCGGCAGCCCCGCGGCGATCCCGAGCCACCCGAGCAGCCGCGCCTGGACGTGTTCCGGGATCCACTTGCCGAACACGACGCCGCCGACCACGCTGCCCGCCGGGTCGGCCGCCATCAGCAGGCCCACCAGCGTCGCGCCCGCGCCGATGCCCGCCGCGTACGGGGCGGCCAGCGCCTCCGGCACGATGTAGAACCCGGCCAGCCAGTTGAGCGCCACCAGCGTCCGCAGCGCCGGGTCGCGCCAGATCAGCCGGATGCCGGCGCCGGTCGTCGAAAGCCACGCCGCGCGGACCGCCTGCGTGACCGCGGCGCACCGCCGGACGCCCGTGACCAGCAGCAGCGCCGAGAGCAGGAACGTCACCGCGTCGAGCGCCAGAGCCGTGGACGGCGTCAGCGCCGCGATCAAGACCCCGCCGCCGGCGAACCCGGCCAGCTGCGCGCCCTGGATCGTCACGTTCCGCAGCGCCATCCCGACCAGGTACCGCTCGCCTTCGAGCACCGAGGGCAGCAGGGCCTGCTGCGCCGCCTTGAACGGTCCGCCCAGCGCCGTCAGCACCGCGACCAGCGCGCACAGCACCCACAGCGGGACGCCGGGAACCGCGATGACGGCGACCAGCGCGGCCCGGGCCAGGTCCGCCGCGACCATCACGTCCCGCCGCGGCCGCCGGTCGCCCACCCCGGCCAGCAGCACGCCGCCGAGCAGCGAAGGCACGTACGTCAGGGCGTAGGTCAGGCCGGTCAGCGCCGCGGAGCCGGTGCGCTGGAAGACGAGGACCGCGAGCGCGACGCGGGCGAGCTGGTCACCGCAGATCGAGAGCAGCTCGGCGGTCCACATCGCGCGGAACTCGGCGACGGCGAGCACGGCGCCGAACCCCACCTTCGTCACGCGTGCGTCGTCCATCGGTGGCGCCCCTCGAAACCCCTGTTCAGCCACGGTAATCACCGAACGGAGTGGAATCGAGCCGTTCGGTGACAGTTACCCTGTTCGCAGCAGCGCGTCAGCCCGGGTGGCCGCCGATGCGGGTGGTCAGCTCGGCCGCCGTGGCCGCCACCTCGCCCGCCAGGTCCGGCCACGTCTCCTCGCACGGGTCCGTCGCGCAGTGGTGGCGCAGGGTCACGCTGATCGCCGCCAGCGGGCGGGCGCCGTGGTCGAAGACCGGGCAGGCCACCGAGGCGAAACCCGCCGTGACGTGGCCGTCTTCGACCGACCAGCCGAGGCGGCGCTCCGCGTTCAGCGTGCGGCGGAGGTCGGCGAGCGTGGCGGGGCCGCGGCCGGTGCGGTGCACGAACGCCGCCGCCGAGGGGAACAGCGCGCGGACGTGCGGGGCCGGCAGGTGGCGCAGGATCGCGCGGCCGGACGCCGTCAGCTGGGCCGGCAGGCGGACGCCGACCTCGGTCACCAGCGTCTCCGGGCGGAGCGGACGCTCCTTGATCAAGTACAGCGACTCGTTGCCGTGCAGCACGCCGAGGTGCGCGGTGTGCCCGACGCGGTCGACGAGCTTCCGCAGCAACGGCCCGGCCAGCCGTTCGAGGGGGTCGTGCCGCAGGTACGCCGAGCCGAGTTCGAACGCCGCGATGCCCAGTCCGTAGCGGCGTTCGGCGGGCAGGTGCACGACGAAACCGGCGGCTTCGAGCTCGTTGAGCAGATGGTACGTCGTCGACCGGGGGAGGCCGGCTTCGCGCGCGATGGCCGCCGCCGTCACCGGGCCGGGGCGCGTCGCGAGCAGGCGCAGCACCGCCAGCCCGCGGCGCAGTGCCGGGACCTCGCTGCTGTCGCCCACGGCCCGAGCCTAGCGTCTGGGATACCAGACAGAACCACTCCCTGGGGCATCCCACCAGCGGGAAGGACGATGTCCAATGGGCCCATGCCGGAAACAGTGCTCCTGGGCCTCGAACCCCTCACCGCGGCCCAGGTCGTCGACGTCGTCCGCGGCCACGCGCCGGTCGGGCTCGGGGACGCGGCCGAGAAGACCCTCGCCGCGACCCGCCAGCACATCGAGAACCTCGCGCACGCCGTCACGCCCACCTACGGCGTCTCGACCGGCTTCGGCGCCCTCGCCACCCGGCACATCCCGGTGGAGAGCCGGACCGCGCTGCAGCGCAGCCTGATCCGCTCGCACGCCGCCGGCGCCGGGCCCGCCGTCGAGCCCGAGGTCGTCCGCGCGCTGATGCTGCTGCGGCTGCGGACCCTCGCCAGTGGCTACACCGGCGTCCGGCCGGGGACCGCGCAAACGCTTGCGGCCCTGCTCAACGCCGACATCACCCCGATCGTCCACGAGTACGGCTCGCTCGGCTGCTCCGGCGACCTCGCCCCGCTGGCCGCCGTCGCGCTCGCGATGATGGGCGAGGGCGAAGTGATCCACGCCGGCCGGCTGAAGCCGGCCGCGGAGGCGTTGAAGCAGGCTGGGATCGAGCCGGTCGTGCTCGCCGAGAAGGAGGGGCTCGCCCTCACCAACGGGACCGACGGCATGCTCGGCATGCTCCTGCTGGCCGCCGCCGATCTGCACAAGCTCTTCGACATCGCCGACCTCACCGCCGCGATGAGCGTCGAAGCCCTGCTCGGCACCGATCGCGCGTTCGCCGCCGACCTCCAGGCGCTGCGCCCGCACCCCGGGCAGGCGAAGTCCGCCGCCCGGATGTGGCAGGCGCTGCAGGGGTCGAAGATCGTCGAGAGCCACCGCGGCCCGGACTGCAACCGCGTCCAGGACGCCTATTCGCTGCGCTGCGCCCCGCAAGTGCACGGAGCCGCGCGCGACAGCCTCGCGCACGCCGAACTGGTCGGCGACCGCGAGCTCATGTCCGCTGTGGACAATCCCGTCGTGCTCGCCGACGGCCGCGTCGAGTCCAACGGCAACTTCCACGGCGCGCCCGTCGCGTACGTGCTCGACTTCCTGGCCATCCCGATCGCCGACGTCGCCAGCATCGCCGAGCGCCGCACCGACCGGATGCTCGACAAGGCGCGTTCGCACGGCCTGCCGCCGTTCCTCGCGCACGACCCCGGCGTCGACTCCGGCCACATGATCGCCCAGTACACCCAGGCCGCCGTGGTCAGCGAGCTTAAGCGGCTCGCCGTGCCCGCGTCCGTCGACTCGATCCCGAGCAGTGCCATGCAGGAGGACCACGTCTCCATGGGCTGGTCGGCCGCGCGGAAGCTGCGCAAGGCCGTCGACGGCCTGACCACCGTGCTCGCCATCGAGCTGCTGACGGCCGCCCGGGCGCTGGACTTCCGGGCGCCGCTGGAGCCGTCGCCGGTCACCGGCCGCGTGCGGGATCTCCTGCGCACCAAGGTGAACGGCCCCGGTCCCGACCGCCACCTGGCGCCCGAGATCGCGGCCGCCGAAGAACTCGTCCGCTCCGGCGCCGTCCTCGACGCCGCCCGTCTGGAGGTTTGATGTCCCGCGTAGTCCGTGCCGCCCGCGGCACCCAGCTCACCGCCAAGTCGTGGCAGACCGAAGCCGCGCTGCGGATGTTCCACAACAACCTCGACCCGGACGTCGCCGAGCGGCCCGAGGACCTGGTCGTCTACGGCGGCACCGGCAAGGCCGCCCGCAACTGGGCCAGCTTCGACGCCATCACCCGCGAACTGACCACTTTGGACGTCGACGAGACGCTGCTCGTCCAGTCCGGCAAGCCGGTCGGCGTGTTCCGCACGCACGAGTGGGCGCCGCGCGTGCTCATCGCCAACTCGAACCTGGTCGGCGACTGGGCGACCTGGCCGGAGTTCCGCCGCCTCGAGCAGCAGGGCCTGACGATGTACGGGCAGATGACCGCGGGCTCGTGGATCTACATCGGCACGCAGGGCATCCTCCAGGGCACGTACGAAACGTTCGCCGCCGTGGCGAAGAAGAAGTTCGGCGGGTCCCTTCGCGGAACGTTGACCGTGACCGCGGGCCTCGGCGGCATGGGGGGCGCGCAGCCGCTCGCCGTGACCATGAACGACGGCGTCGCGCTCGTCATCGAATGCGACCCGCAGCGCGCGCACCGCCGCGTCGAGACCCGGTACCTCGACGAGGTCGCCGACGACCTCGACGACGCCATTGCCCGCGTCACCAAGGCGAAGCGGGAGAAGCGGCCGCTGTCGGTCGGCGTCGTCGGCAACGCGGCCGAGGTGCTGCCGGAGTTGTTGCGCCGCAACGTCGAGGTCGACATCGTCACTGACCAGACGTCCGCGCACGACCCGCTTTCCTACCTGCCCAAGGGGATCAGCGTCGAGGACTGGCACGACTACGCGGCCAAGAAGCCCGACGAGTTCACCGACCGCTCGCGTGAGTCGATGGCCGACCACGTCGACGCCATGCTCGGCTTCCTGGACCGCGGTGCGGAGGTCTTCGACTACGGCAACTCCCTGCGCGGCGAGGCCAAGCTCGGCGGCTGCGAGCGCGCGTTCGACTTCCCCGGTTTCGTGCCCGCCTACATCCGCCCGTTGTTCTGCGAGGGCAACGGCCCGTTCCGCTGGGCCGCGCTGTCCGGCGACCCCGAGGACATCGCCGCGACCGACCGCGCGATGCTGGAACTGTTCCCGGAGAACGAATCCCTCGCGCGCTGGATCCGGCTCGCCGGCGAACGTGTGGCCTTCCAGGGACTGCCGGCGCGGATCTGCTGGCTCGGCTACGGCGAACGCCACCTGGCCGGCCTGCGGTTCAACGAGATGGTCGCCAGCGGCGAGCTGAAGGCGCCGGTCGTCATCGGCCGCGACCACCTCGACTCCGGCAGCGTCGCCTCGCCGTACCGCGAGACCGAGGGCATGGCCGACGGTTCCGACGCGATCGCCGACTGGCCGCTGCTGAACGCGCTGGTCAACACGTCATCCGGCGCGAGCTGGGTGTCGATCCACCACGGCGGCGGCGTCGGCATGGGCCGGTCCATCCACGCCGGGCAGGTCAGCGTCGCCGACGGGACCGAGCTGGCCGCGCAGAAGCTCGAACGCGTGCTCACCAACGACCCGGGCATGGGGGTCATCCGGCACGTCGACGCCGGGTACGACCGGGCGAACGAGGTCGCGGACGAGCGCGGGGTGCGCGTGCCGATGCGGGAGCAGGCGTGACGGCTTCCGGGCTGCTCGCGGAAATCGAAGACGTCGGGCGCGACCCGAAGCGCGGCGGCTATTCGCGGCACGCCTTCGACGCGCCCGAGCAGGACCTGCGCGCGTGGTTCGGCGAGCGCGCGCTGGGGCTCGGGCTGGACGTCGACACCGACCACAACGGCAACATCTGGGCCTGGTGGGGACCGCCGGGGCCGGACGCCGTCGTCACCGGCAGCCACCTCGACTCGGTGCCCGGCGGCGGCGCGTTCGACGGCCCGCTCGGCGTCGTCAGCGCGCTGGCCGCGGTGGAGGCCTTACAGGCCAGGGGTTTCCGGCCGGGCAAGCCGTTCGCCGTCGTCGTGTTCACCGAGGAGGAGGGCGGCCGTTTCGGCGTCCCCTGCCTCGGCTCGCGGCTGCTCACCGGCACGATCGACGCCGGCAAGGCGCGCGGGCTGCGGGACGCCGACGGTGTCACGTTCGCCGAGGCCGCGGCGAAGTCCGGCTTCGACCCGGAGCTGATCGGCGCCGATCCGGCGCGGCTCGGGCAGATCGGGCGGTTCCTCGAGCTGCACGTCGAGCAGGGACGCGGGCTGATCGACCTGGGTGCGCCGGTCGCGGTCGGCAGCACGGTGATCGCGCACGGAAGGTGGCGGTTTTCCTTCGCCGGGCAGGGGAACCACGCCGGGGCGACACTCCTGGCCGACCGGGCCGACCCGATGCTGCCCGCCGCCGCGACGGTCACCGCCGTCCGGCGGCTGGCCAAGGCGGTGCCGGACGCGCGGGCGACCGTCGGACGGCTCGTGCCGACACCGGGCGGCACCAACGTCATCGCGTCCATTGTGGACCTGTGGCTCGACGCGCGGGTGCCGGGAAGCGTGACGCCCGCGCTGGTCGAGGACATCACGCGCGCGGCGGAGGCTGCGGCCGCCGAGGAAGGCTGCCGGGTCACCGTCACCCGGGAGTCCTATTCGGACGATGTCGTGTTCGACGACGCCCTGCGCCGGGACCTGGGCGGCTGGCTCGGCGGGCCGCCGGAGCTGCCCACCGGCGCCGGTCACGACGCGGCGATCCTCGCCGGGTTCGTCCCGTCGGGAATGCTCTACGTGCGCAACCCGACCGGGATCAGTCACTCGCCGGAGGAGTTCGCCGAAGCCGCCGACGTCGAAGCCGGGGCCGAAGCGCTCGCCGGCGTCCTGGAGCGGCTGGCGCGATGACCTACTGGTGCGAACAGGCGTGGCTGCCCGGTGGGATCGCTTCCGCGGTGCGGATCGACGTCGACGGCGGGCGGATCACGGCCGTGACCCCGGGGTCGCCGCGGACCGGCGTCGTACTCGAAGGTCTGACGCTGCCGGGGTTCGCGAATGGCCACTCGCACGCCTTCCACCGAGCGCTGCGCGGGCGGACGCACCACGAGCGTGGCACGTTCTGGACGTGGCGCGAGCGGATGTACGCGCTCGCGTCCCGGCTCGACCCCGACACCTACTACCGGCTGGCGCGCGGGGTCTACGCCGAGATGGTGCTGGGCGGGTACACGAGCGTGGGGGAGTTCCACTACCTGCACCACGCGCCCGGCGGGAAGCCGTACGCGGACCCGAACGCGATGGGGGCGGCGTTGCGGCAGGCCGCCGCCGACGCCGGGATCCGGCTGACGCTGCTCGACACCTGTTACCTGGCGGGCGGGATCGGCGTCGAGCCCGACGAGGTCCAGCGGCGGTTCTCCGACGGCTCGGCCTCGGCGTGGGCGTCTCGGGTGGCCGCGCTGGAGGAAGACGACCTGTTCCGGGTCGGCGCGGCGATCCATTCGGTGCGCGCGGTCCCGGCCGACCAGTTGTCCCTTGTGGACAGCCCGCGAGTCGTGCACATCCACCTTTCCGAGCAGCGGGCCGAGAACGAGCAGTGCCTGGCCGCGTACGGCCGCACCCCCACCGAGCTGCTGGCCGAGCGCGGGGTGCTGACCGAACGGCTGGTCGCCGTGCACGCCACCCACCTCACGGCGTCGGACATCGCGCTGTTGGGCGGGGCGCGGGCCTGTTTCTGCCCGACCACCGAACGCGACCTCGGCGACGGCATCGGCCCGGCCCGCGCCCTGCGGGACGCCGGGGTGCGGCTGGGCATCGGCAGCGACAGCAACGCCGTCGTCGACGCCTTCGAAGAAACCCGCGCACTGGAACTGGACGACCGGCTGGCCAGCGAGGAACGCGGCCGGTTCACCGCCGAGGAACTCCTCGAAGCGGGGACCGACCACGCCGCGGTCGGGTGGGACGAGGTCGGCGCGCTCGCCGAGGGGGCGGGCGCGGACCTGGTCACCGTGACCCTGGATTCGGTGCGAACGGCCGGCATCGAGCCGTCGGGCGTGGTGTTCGCCGCGTCCGGCGCCGACGTCCGGCACGTCGTCGTGGCGGACCGCGAGGTCGTCCGCGACGGTGCGCACCAGCTGATCGAACGACCGGAAACCGTGCTGGCTAAGGAGATCGAGGCACTGTGGCAGTCCTGATCACGGGCATCGGCGAGCTCACCACGAACGACGCCGAACTGGGCCGGCTGTCCGACGCGGCCCTGGTACTGGACGGCTCGCGTGTCGCCTGGGTGGGCCCGGCGTCGAGCGCGCCGGACGCCGACGAGCACGTCGACGTCGAGGGTCGCGCGGTGCTGCCGGGCTGGGTCGACAGCCACACGCACCTCGTCTTCGCCGGCGACCGCACCGCCGAATTCGAAGCGCGGATGGCGGGAAAGCCCTACACCGCAGGGGGAATCGCGATCACCGTCGGCGCGACGCGGGAGGCGTCCGACGAGCAGCTCGCCGCCAACCTGCGTCGCCATGCCGACGAAGCGGCCCGCCAGGGGACGACGTGCCTGGAGACCAAGACGGGGTACGGGCTGACCGTCGCGGACGAGGCCCGATCCGCGCGGATCGCCGCCGAAGTGGCCGACGAGGTCACGTTCCTGGGCGCGCACCTGGTGCCGCCGGGCGCCGACGCGGAGTCCTATGTGGATCTCGTGTGCGGCGAAATGCTCGACGCCGTAGCGGGAAGCGTGCGCTGGGCGGACGTGTTCTGCGAGACCGGCGCGTTCGACGAAGCCCAGTCGGCGCGGGTCCTGAAGGCCGCCGCCGAGCGTGGGCTCGGGCTGCGGGTGCACGGCAACCAGCTCGGCGAAGGCCCCGGCGTGCGGCTCGCGGTGGAGCTCGGCGCGGCCAGTGTCGACCACTGCACGTACCTGAGCGACGCCGACGTCGAGGCGCTGGCCGCGTCGGAAACCGTGGCGACCCTGCTGCCCGCGTGCGATTTGTCGACCCGGCAGGCGATGGCGCCGGCCCGGCGGCTGCTCGACGCGGGCGCGACGGTCGCGCTGGCCAGCAACGCCAACCCGGGCAGCTCGTACACGACGTCGATGGCGTTCTGCGTCGCGACGGCGGTGCTGCAGCTGCGGATGACGGTCGAGGAGGCCGTCCGGGCGGCCACCGCGGGCGGTGCGCGGGCGTTGCGCCGCGACGACGTCGGCGTGCTGCGGCCCGGCGCGCGGGCGGACGTCCACGTGCTCGACGCGCCCTCGGTGACGCACCTGGCGTACCGGCCGGGCGTGCCGCTCACGAATTCGGTGTGGCGCGCCGGAGATCGCGTGCGCTAACGTCGGAGGCGAGGACGCGCGAAGACACAGTCCGGTATGGGTTAGTCCGGACGGCATCGGCAGGCTTACCTGTGCGTCCCTTCCTCGGAAGCGACGAAGGGACAGCTGTGTCTGTGATCATCATCGGTGCCGGTCTGGGCGGTCTCAGTCTCGCGCAGGGGCTGCGCCGGGCCGGAATCCCCTGCCAGGTCTACGAACGCGACGAGTCGCCGGGTGCGCGGAAGCAGGGGTACCGGCTGCACATCGGCGGCGTCGGCGATTCGGCGTTGCGTGAAGTGCTGCCTCGGCGGCTGCACGAACTCTTCCACGCCACCGCGGGCCGGGCGCGGCCGCACACGAACGTCTACGACGACCAGCTGGGGCTGGTCACCCGCCTGACGGACGAGGGGATCCACCTCAACGTCAACCGCTTCACCCTGCGGCAGATCCTGCTGCACGGTCAGGAAGTCCGCTACGGCAAGCGGTTCACGCACTACGAAACCGACGGCGACGGCGTGACCGCGCACTTCGCCGACGGCACCTCCGCCCGTGCCAGTTTGCTCGTCGGCGCGGACGGGATCAACTCCCCGGTGCGGCGCCAGTACTTGCCGCACGCCCAGGTCGTCGACGCCGGGCTCGTGCACCTCTACGGCCGGATTCCGCTGACCCCGGCCACGCGGGCGTTGTTCGAGCCGGAGATGTTCGCGGTGTTCACCATGATGCTCGGCCCGGACCGGACGATGGCCGGGTTCGCGCCGGTCGACTACCCCGAGCCGGTCGCCGACGCGTGCGCGCGGCTCGTGCCGGACTTGCGGCTGCGCGACGGCGACCCGTACATGACGTGCTCGGTGGGCGCGCGCTGGGAAGTGATCGGTCACGACGAGGCCGAACTCGCCGCGATGACGCCCGGTGACCTGCAGAAGGTGGCGCTCGGGCTGGTCGACGGCTGGCACCCGCTGGCCCGCGCGATGGTCGAGCACTGGGACGTCCCGGCGTCGTTCCCGCAGCCGATCCGCACGAGCGTGCCGATCGGGCCGTGGACCCCCTCGCGCGTGACCCTCGTCGGCGACGCGATCCACGCGATGAGCCCGGCCGGTGGCGCGGGCGCCAACACCGCGTTGCGCGACGGTGCGGTGCTGGCGTCCGCGCTGGCCGGGGCTCCGGTCGTCGAGGCGGTGGCGGCCTACGAAGCCGCGATGGTGGACTACGGCTTCGCGGCGGTACGGGAATCCGCCGAAAACGGGCGGCGGTACCTCGGGCAGAACCCGCTCACAGCGGAAGCGTGAACGGCGTGCACGCGGGCGCGTAGCTCGCGTCGAGCGCGTGCAGGATCAGGCCGGTCACGTTCGGGTCGATCGCCTGGCTCAGGTGGCCCGAAGCGTCGGACGCGCAGAAGTCCTGCAGCACGATGTCCGTCGCGCCCGGCTCGTTCAGGATCCCGCTCGTGTACGGCGTCACGACCTCGTCGTACTTGCTGACGATGCTCGTGTACGCCGGACCGACGACGTGCACGCCGCCGCGGGCGAGGTCGTCCAGGAAGGCCGACGGCGCCAGGTATTCGGTGCAAGCGCCGCACGCCGTCGTCAGGATCGCGCTCAGGCCGGGCACCGTGGTCAGCAGGGCCTTGGCGAGCGCGTCGAGGCCGCCGAGCGTGGTGCCGCGGTAGTTCGCGCCGAAGCCGACGAAGTTCGCGACCTTGGCCGCGCCGCCGCCGTACTTGAGGTAGTACGCGGGCATCGTGCTGCCTTCGGAGTGGCCGACGATGTCGACCTTCGCCGCCCCGGTCGCGGACCGGACCTGGTCGACGAACCGGCCGAGCTGCGCGGCGCTGGTGCGCATCGACGCGAGCCCGCCGACGCCCGGGCCGAGGATGCCGGTGCCGTAGGTCAGCGAGAACACGCAGTAGCCCTGTGCGGCGATCTTCGGCGCGTGGAAGAACCAGTTGACGGTGTCGTTCGCGCCGAGGCCGTGCACCAGGACCACGGGCTGGGGGTGCGCGGCCGACGGGCGGCAGCCCCAGTCGTTCCAGCCGCTGCTCGGCGCCGCTTCGGCGACCGCCGGAGCGGCGACGCCGAGGGTGATCGCCGCGATGACCGCCGTGAGGATCCGCTTGGCACCGCCGTTGGTGACCCGCATTCCACTGCCTCCAGCTACCCGTCAGTAAGTGATGCAGCTCATGATCGGTCACAGTGCGGGGGAGGCCACCTGGGACAACGCTCAGACTTGAGCGCCGTTTGTTGTGACGAGTGACAACCAAGGGGTGGGCGTTCCCGGCCGATGGTGAGGGTGACTGTTCCGAAGCCGGCGCTGGCGGAGCCGATGCACTGGAACCAGCCCGGTCCGCATCCGGTCGTCACTCGGGGACCGGCGCGGAAATGCTGGCCGGCGCCCGGACGCTCGTCGCGGAGAACGCCCGGCCGGGCAGCCGGTACTTCGGCCGGATCGACACCGCGCACATCGGCGCGACCGGGCATTCCCAGGGAGGCGGCGGGGCGATCGCGGCGGGCGCCGACCCGCTCGTCACGACGACCGTCCCGATCGAGCCCGGCCCGCTCGGCTCGGTGCCGGCGCTGCACGGCCCGGTGTTCTTCCTCGGCGGCCAGTTCGACGTGATCGTCGTGCCGGCCCTGCTGGTCATCCCGCGCTACTACGCCGCGTCGCACGTCCCCGCGGTCTACGGCGAACTGGCCGGGGCCACCCACTTCACGGCGGCCGGCGACGGCGGCGGTTTCCGCGGCGCGACCACGGCGTGGTTCCGGTATTGGCTGTCGGGTGACTCGCAAGCGCGAGGCGTCTTCTTCGGGCCGGGCTGCACGCTGTGCACCGATCCGGCGTGGTCGAAGGTGCTACGCAACGAGCTGGCTCTCCAGGTCTGACGTCCTGCGGGCGGTGGCCGCGATCCCGGCCGCCGCGAGCAGGCCGCAGAGCCACGCGAACCAGTCGCCGAAGCGGGCGTACGGCGTCTTCCCGGCGCCGAATGGGACGTCCGCGACGACCACCGAGAACGGGTTCCCGCCGGTGCGGGCGTCGGCCAGGACGTGGCCTTGCGCGTCAGCGAGCATCGGCGTGCCGCGGGCCGCGCTCCACGCCACCGAAAAACCGTTCTCGACGCCGCGGATCAGCGCCGTGCGGCTGTGGGCCCAGCCGTCGGCGACTTCGTCGGACGCCGGGATGAGGACCAGGCCGGTGCCCGCGTCGCCGTAGCCGCGGCTCGGGTCGGCGAAGTTGACGTCCATGCACACCATCAGGCCGGTCCCGGCGAACCGGGTCAGCTCGGTGCCGTCCCGGAGGTTCGGCGAATCCCCGTTGTGCCACTTGCGGTATTCGATCGGCGCACCGGACGGCGGCACGGCGAGAGCGGCGTTGAAACGGCCGTCCGGCGTGGCGTCGAGGACGCCGGTGACTACGTCGAGGTCCCTCGCTCTGGCCACCTCGGCGAGGGCCGCGACGAGGCTCGGGCGGCTGGTCTGGTCCACTGCGAAGGCGGCCTCGGGGAGCACGACGGTCTTGACGCCGTCCGGGAGCTTCGCGATTTGGTCCACATAGGACTGAACGAGGGTCTGGCCGTCGCGGGTGGCGACGTCGATGGCCCAGCGGTTCTGTCCGGGTGCGATGAGGGCGACCTTCGTCGAATGTGCGGGCGCCGGTGGGGTGGTCCAGAGCGCGAGTCCGCCCGCGATCGCGGCCAGCGCCACGACGGGGACGAACCGCGTCCGGCCGGGCGTGAGCGCGGCGGCGACGGCGGCCGGGACGAACAGCACCAGGAACTCCACGCCCCAGCCCCCGGTGATCGCGGCGATCCGCACGATCGATGGCCGGTCGGCCTGTGTCGTCATGAAGGTGCCCATGAGGCCGGTGGGGTTGAGCAGGGAGACGACGTAGAGCGCGACGGTCCACAACGCGGGGGCGGCGAGCGCGGCCAGGAAGCCGTGGCCGCGCCGGGCCAGCCGCCCGAAGAGACCCGCGGACAGCGCGAACAGCACGGCGCTCCCGACGAGGATCGCGAGCGCGGCGGGGCGGGGGATCGACTGGGAGTGCCAGAAGTAGCTCCAGCTGCCGGCGCTGCCCGCGAGGTAGGCGGTGAAAGCGCTTGCGAGGACGATCCCGCCGTGGACGCGCGGTGCCAGCAGGAGGATCGGCAACGGCGCCAGCCAGGCGAGTTCGGGCAGCGGGTCCAGACCAGTGCCGAAGAAGAACAGCACGGCCGACGCGACGGTCGCCAGGATCGCTTTCATCGGTGCCCCTTTCGCCCGGTTCCAGGGTTTCAGGCGGGGTGGGGGAAGGCACTGGGCTGGACCACCGGACTGGGGGTGGGGTTTGCCCCACCCCCAGTCGTGGACGGCGAGCGTGGTGCCGGGCTCGGCGGCGCGGGTGCGGTGGTGTCTTGAATGAGTCATTCAGGACCGCCGAAGACCTGAATGACTCATTCAAGACCTTTGCCGGAGCGTCGCCGGGCCGCGGCAAGCGCTTTCCTGCGGGCGCGGCCCGGAGCCCGCTGGATCGGTTCATCGAGAGTTCAGGGAGCCGTCACACGACAGGGATCGGCGGCCGCCCTCTTGATCAGTAGCGTTGCCAACGAACAGCTACGGAGAGAGAGCCGAGCATGGACTTCTCGCTGATCGTGCTGGTGGTGATCGTCGCCGCGCTGGCTTTCGACTTCACCAACGGCTTCCACGACACCGCCAACGCCATGGCCACTTCGATCGCCACGGGGGCGCTCAAGCCGAAGGTCGCCGTCGGGGTGTCCGCGGTGCTGAACCTCGTCGGCGCGTTCCTTTCGGTCGAGGTCGCGAAGACGATCTCCGGGGGCATCGTCGACGACACCAAGGTGACGCCGGTGATCATCTTCGCCGGGCTCGTCGGCGCCATCGTGTGGAACCTGCTGACCTGGCTGATCGGGCTGCCGTCGAGTTCGTCGCACGCCCTGTTCGGCGGGCTCATCGGCGCCACCTGGATCGCCTCGGGTTCCGACGCCGTGCACTTCGGGAAGGTCGTCGAGAAGGTTCTCATCCCCGCGCTCGCCTCGCCGATCGTCGCCGGGATCGTCGCGACGCTCGGCACCTTCCTCGTCTACCGGATCACCGCGCGGGCGAAGCAGGACACGGTGGGCCGGACGTTCAAGGCCGGCCAGATCGCCTCGGCTTCGCTGGTGTCTCTCGCGCACGGCACGAACGACGCGCAAAAGACCATGGGCGTCATCACGCTGACGCTGATCGCGTCCGGTTCGCTCGCGCCGAACTCGGGTCCGCCGCTCTGGGTGATCCTGGCCGCCGGCACCGCGATCGCGCTCGGCACCTACCTCGGCGGCTGGCGGATCATCCAGACGATGGGCAAGAAGCTCACGGAAATCCAGACGCCGCAAGGCTTCGCGGCCGAGACGAGCGCCGCCGCGGTCATCCTGACCTCGGCGCACCTCGGGTTCGCGCTGTCCACCACGCACGTCTGCTCGGGCGGCATCATCGGCTCCGGGCTCGGCCGCAAGCTCGCCGAGGTGCGCTGGGGCGTCGCGGGCAAGATGGTGCTCGCCTGGGCGCTGACGCTGCCCGCCGCCGCGATCGTCGGCGCGATCGCCGCCGAGGTCTCGACGCTCGGCACCTGGGGCACCGTCCTGATCGGGCTCGCCGGGGTCGTCGTGGCGGTGGGCATCTACCTCGCGTCGAAGCGGAACCCCGTCAACGCCCACTCCGTCACCGAGCCCGAGCCCGGCGTGCAGCCGGTCAACGCCTGAGGAGCGCCGCCGTGCACATCGATTGGGGTTCCCTCGGTCTCGTCTTCGTCGTCGCGCTGGCTTCGGTCGTCGTGCTGACGAGCCTCTTCTCCTTCGGGGTGGTCGGGCTCTCCCAGCGCGACGCGGCCCGCGAGGCCGGTGGCTCGGGCAGCGGCCGGCTGGCCGGCGCCGTCATCTGCTTCGCGCTCTGCGCGGCGATCGTCGGCTACGGGATCTACTTGATCGTCGCCTGAGCGCGTTCCCGCAGTCCTTCGGGCAGGCCGCCGAGCATCGGGGCCAGGGTGGCGCGCCGTTCGTCGGACAGGTGGGTCAGCAGGTCCAGCGCCGGGTCCCAAAGGTCCTCGTCGGTGCCCGCCGCGGTGATCAGCCGGCCGAGCCGGTGCGCGGGCAGCAGGCCGACGACGTGGTCGATGCGGTTCTTGTCGTCGAGCACGAACGCGATCCGCAGCAGGCCCGGGTCGTCGATCTGCTCCAGCGCGCGCCGCACGGTCGGGTCGGGCAGGTGCCCGACGAACCGGCCGAGGGTGATCCAGTCTTCGCGGCTCGCCAGTTCGGCGGCGACCGCGAGGACGGTGTCCAGCGGGATGCGCGAGATGATCGCGCTCGCCCGCCGCGGGTCGAGGTCCGCCGCGACTTCGGCGAGGAACCGCGGGTGCAGCCGCTTGGCGACGTCGACGCCCCGGGAGACCTCGACCAGCCCGGCGATCCGGGCGCACAGCAGCGGGCCGAACACCTTTTCGGCGATCTTGGCGAGCACCGCGCCGGGCAGCAGCCGCGCGGCCAGCGCCATCCGCTGCAGCACCGCGATGTTCGCGTCGAACAGCGTGTCGGTGACCTGCTCGCGGAACGCCTTGAGGTCGTCGGCGTCGACGCGGGCGAGGTACTCCAGCCGCTCGTGCTCGACGTCGAGGACGCGGGCCAGCTTCAGGATCTCCGCGCGCGAGGCGTAGTCCGCGGTCACAGCCCGACCGCCTTCCGGACCGCGCCGCGCAGCAGTGCCGGAACGTACCGGAGGCCCTCTTCGCCTGCTTCGGCGAGCGCTTTCGCCTGCCGGCGGCGCGCGTCGCGCAGGGCGTCGGCGAGGTCCTGCCGTTCGTGCTCTTCGAGGGCTTCGATGCCCTCGGGGAGGTAGCCGCCCAACTGCTCGGCGAGTGTGCGCTCGGCCATGGTGGATCATCATGCATCATGCGGACATGACCTTCGAGACGTCCACGGTCCGTGTCGGCGAACTCTCCGCGTACCTGGCCCGGCCGGCGGGCGGGTCGGCGACCGGGATGCTGCTGCTGCCGATGATCACCGGGATCGGCGCGCAGGTCCGGGCCTGGGCCGACGAGCTGGCCGGCCGCGGGATCACGGCGCTGACCTGGGACGTCTTCCACGGCGCGAGCACCGACAACACCTCCCGCGAGGACCTCGGCGCGAAGCTCGGCGAACTGCGCGACGAAGTCGCGCTGGCGGAGCAGACCGCGCTGCTCGACCACCTGCTCGGCGACCTCGGCTGCACGTCGGCGGGGGTCATGGGCTGGTGCCTCGGCGGCCGGTTCGCGCTCCTGCTCGCGGCCCGCGACCAGCGGCTTTCCGGCGTCGTCGCCTACCACCCGACGGTCCGCGACCCGGCGCCGCCGAACCACGACCTCGACGCGGTCGCTTTGTCGACACAGATCACCGCGCCGGTCCTCGTCGCCTACCCGGAAGCCGACGCCGTCGTCTCGCACGAGACGTTCGCCCGGCTGCAGACGGCGCTGCAGTCGCGGCCGCGCGGCGCGACCTTCAGCCAGCACTTCCCGGGCGCCGAACATGGCTTCAGCGACTCCGCGCGGCACGGGACGGCGGTGAACGCCGACGCGTTCGCGCTGTCCTGGCCGCAGACGCTGGCGTTCGTGGACACGCTGAAAGGTTGACTTTCGGCAGTGGTCGCCCGCGGTCACGCCTTGTAGCTTCGGACGTGTGCAAGAGGTGACGAAGCGCAGGTGGCGGGTGGTGCTCGACGTCGCGCTCGGCCTGTTCCTCGGCTTCATCGTCGCCGCGGGCACGATCGAGAGCCGATCGTACTGGGAGCTGGCCGGCGGGCTCGCCGTCGTGGCGGGGTCGGTGGCAACGTCCCGGCGCTATCCCGTCGTCTCGCTCGGCATCGCGCTGGCCGGGGCGCTCGCCGTGCCGTTCCCGTATGGCGACCGCTTGCCCGTCTGGGTCGTGTTCGTGCTGGTCGCGATGAGCTACCTGGCCGGGCTGCGGATGGACCGGGCGCGGCCGGGCGTGCTGATCGGCGTGGCCGTGGTGGTGCTCGGCCTGCCGCTGTCGCTGTTCGCCGGGCCCGACGGGCTCGGGGACTGGGCGGCGATGGTCGCGATCCTGGTGTTCGCCGGGCTGTCGCCGTGGCTGCTGGGCCGGTACGTCCGGGTGCGCGGCGAGCTCGCGCGCACCGGCTGGCGGCGGGCCGAGGAGATGGAGAGCAGGCAGCGGCTCGTCGCCGACCAGGCGCGGCTGCGCGAGCGCGCCCGGATCGCCAGCGACATGCACGACTCGCTCGGGCACGAGCTGAGCCTGATCGCCGTCCGCGCCGCCGCCCTCGAGGTCGCGCCGGGGCTCGACGACCCGCAGCGCGACGCCGCCACGCAGTTGCGGACCAGTGCCGCGGCGGCGACCGAGCGGCTGCGCGAAATCATCGGCGTGCTGCGCGAGGACGCCGCCCCGGTCGAACCGGTGCAGGGCGACCTCGACGAGCTGATCGCGCGGGCGCGGGCGTCGGGGCTGCTGATCGATTCGACCGTCGACAGCGCGCAGGCGCCGCCGATGGTCGCCCGCGCCGCCCACCGCGTGGTGCAGGAAGCGCTGACGAACGTGGCGAAGCACGCGCCGGGGGCCGCGGTGGTGGTCCGGGTGACCAGTTCCGGTGCTCTGACGGAGGTGAGCGTCGTCAACGCGCCACCGCCCGCCGGGCCGCTGCCGGGCGCGGCGTCCGGGCGCCGCGGGCTGATCGGCCTGCGCGAGCGCGTCCGGCTGGTCGGCGGGACGCTGCGGGCCGGACCGCACGAGGGCGGGTTCGCCGTCACCGCGACGCTGCCGCACGACGCCGCGCCGGTCGAGGAGACGCCGGAACTGCGCGAGGCCGCCGACGACGAGATCGGGCAGTCGACGTCCGCCCGGGCCCTGGAGCTGGCCCGCCGCGACGTGCGGCGCAGCCTGATCCAGGCGGTAGTCGTGCCGCTCGCGTTGTTCGGGGTGGTGCTGGCGGTCGGCGGGATCGCGTTCCTCTACCAGTGGAACTCCTCCGAACTGCCCGGCGGCGCCTACGAACGGCTGCGGATCGGGCAGCCGCGGGCCGAGCTGACGCTGCCCGAACGCCAGCGCTCGGCGCGGCCCACCCGGGGCGAGCCGCCGTCGGTGCCCGGCGCCGCGTGCGAGTACTACGGCGCCGGGCGGTCGTGGCTGAACAACGACTACGCCGCCTACCGGCTATGTTTCGCCGATGGGAAGCTGGTTTCCAAGGACTGGTTCGCCGAGGGGGCATCGTGATCAGGGTGGTACTGGCCGACGACGAAGCGCTGATGCGGGCGGGAGTTGCGGCGATCCTCGGCGCGGACCCGGACATCGAGGTCGTCGCCGAGGCCGCCGACGGGCGCGCGGCGGTGTCGGAGGCGCTCGCCACCCACCCGGACGTCGTGCTGCTCGACATCCGGATGCCGGGCCTGGACGGCCTCGGTGCCGCCGCCGAGATCCGGAAACTGCTGCCCTCGACCGGCGTGATCATGCTGACGACGTTCGGCGAGGACGAGTACATCGAACGCGCGCTGGGCCTCGGCGCGGGCGGGTTCCTGCTGAAGTCGGGGGATCCGCGCGAGCTGCTGGCCGGGATCCACGCCGTCGCCGGCGGGGCCGCGTTCCTCTCGCCGAAGGTCGCCCAGCGGGTCATCGCGCGGCTGTCCGGCGGCCGCTTGACGCGTGCGGCCGCGGCCCGGGAGCGGATCAGCGCGCTGACGCCGCGCGAGCGGGAAGTGCTGACCCTGCTCGGTTCCGGACTGTCCAATGCGGACATCGCGGCGCGGATGTTCGTCGTCGAAGGCACGGTGAAGGCGCACGTCAGCACGATCCTGACCCGGCTCGGCGCGAAGAACCGGGTGCAGGCGGCGATCACGGCGTACGAGGCGGGACTGGTCGGGGGAGACGCGGCGGCCGCCACCCCGTGATGGCCGCGCCTGCCCGGGCTGTCGCGTTCGCCGGGAGCATCCTCAGTACGGCGGTGCGCAGCGCTATTGCGACGGGATTGGCCAGCTGGGCTCCCAGCTTGCCCATCCGGACGGACTCCCTGGCGACCTTCTGGCTGCGCGGACGTCGTTCCTCGTCGTAGCTCCGGATCGCCTGCGTCAGGTCCTTTGTGGACACGGCGTGGGCGAGCACCACGGCGTCTTCGAGTGCCTGGCAACCGCCTTGGCCGAGGAACGGCGGCATCGCGTGCGCGGCGTCGCCGAGCAGCGCGATCCGGCCGCGGGTGTAGGTCGGCAGCGGCGTTCCGAGGTGGTAGAGGTCGTGGTGTAGCAACGCTTCCGGTGGGGTCGCGTCGATCAGGGCCGGGATGGGGTCGTGCCACGCGCCGAAGTCCGGGGTGCACGGGTTGCGGCCCGGCTCGGTGACGTAACAGATCCACCAGTAGACGTCGTCGCCGGTGAGGGGCAGGACGCCGACTTCGGTGCCGCGGTCGAAGCTCGTGCCGAGCCTGGTGTGCGGCAGTTTCGCGACGCCGCGGAAAGCTGCGCTGCCGGAGTAGACGGGCTCGGGGTGGTGCGGGAAGAGCGCGCGGCGGACGCGGCTGCGGATCCCGTCGGCGGCGACGACCAGGTCGGCTTCGATCTCACCGCCGTCGAAGCGGACGAGCCCGTCTTCGCGGACCTCGGTGACTTCGGTGCCGGTCCGGAGGCTTTCGGCGGGGACGGCCTCCGTGAGCGCTTTGACGAGGTCCCGCCGGTGGATGGCGCCGAGCGGACGGCCGTGGCGGCGTTCGAAGGCGGCCGAGTCCCAGCGGGTGATCCGGCGGCCGCGGCGGTCGCGGAACCCGCCGTCGCGTTGCGGGGCGAGGCTGCCGCCGAGGTCGACGCCGAGTTCGTCCAGGCAGCGCAGGGCGTTGGGCCAGAGCGAGATCCCGGCGCCGACGTCGCCAAATTTTTCGGCTTGCTCGAGCACGGTGACCCGCCAGCCGACCCGGTGCAGTCCAGCTGCCGCGCCGAGTCCTCCGATGCCGCCCCCGACGACCACTGCGTGCATGGCTCCTCCTCTACAGGTGTAGAGGACTCTACACCTGTAGAGTGGGGTGGTGGAACGACTAGAGGTGATCGCCGACACGGCCATCGAGGTGATCGCGGCGGACGGCATGCGCGGCCTGACCCACCGGGCGGTCGACCGCGCGGCGGGCTTGCCGGCGGGCTCGACGTCGTACTACGCGCGCACGCGGGCGGCGCTGCTCTCGCTGGCCTTCGCGCGGATCGTCGAACTGGACCAGGTTTCGGCGTCGTCGCGCGATTTGGCGGAGCTCATCGCCGGGTACGCGTTCGAGGCGATCACGTCGGGGCGGACGCGGATGCTGGCGCGGTACGAGTTCGCGCTGGAGGCGACGCGGCGGCCGGAGCTGCGCGCGGAGTACGACTCGGGCGGGGCGTTGATCCGGCGCCGGGCCGCGGAGGTATTGGCGGCGGCGGGTTCTTCGGATCCGGTCCGGCATGCCGGGGTGGTGGTGGACTGGATGGAGGGGACGATCTTCGGCGCGCTGGCGGGGGCTTCGGAGCCGGCTTCGCGGGAGTCGTTGGTGCGGAGTGCGCGGGAGATCCTGGCGGGTATCGGGGTGAGCTGAAGCGGCCGGGTTGTCCACATCTGGCACGTGCTGTGGACAACCCGGCCCGCAGCGACGGCGCCGAGCCGGTTTGTCGGGGCGCGCCGATAGGCTGGACAAGGGCACGCCCCCCAGGGAGGGCGGGGGTCTCGGCTCAGGCGTCGCGGCGCCGCAGCACCGCGGTCCCCACCGCCAGCGCCACCACAGCCCACACCGCGCACACCACCAACCCCACCCAAGGCGCGTACGGCGCCGCCGTCATCGTGATCGGATTCGGGTGCCCCGCCTCCACCGTCGCGTTCACCCCGGCGATCCCCGGGAAGTACGCCACCAGCTCCGGCTGCCCCAGTGAAGCCACGATCAGCGGCAGCGGCACGAGCAGCACGATCACCGACATCAGCGTCCCCGCCGCGCTGCGCAGGGCCCAGCCGGCGCCCGTGGACAGCAACCCCAGCAACGCGAAGTACCCGCCCATGCCCGAAGCCGTCGTGAACGCGCCTTCGAACGACGTCGGCAGGCCGTAACCGTCCTTCAGTCCAGCGGCCAGCGCCATCCCCGCGCACGCCAGCAGGACCCCGAAAACAGCCAGCACCGGTACCAGGACCGCCGCCTTCGCCACGACCACCCGGGGGCGCGCCGGGGTCCACAGCAGGGTCGACCGGATGCCGCCGCCGGTGTATTCGCTCGTCACGAACAACGTCGCCAGTGCGATCACCGCGAACTGCGCCAAGTAGAACCCGCCGCCGAGGGCGATCGTGTCGGCGCCCGACGGGTCGTCGTTGTAGCGCTGGGCGATCGCCGACAGCGTGCTGTAGCCCAGCATCAAGGCCGTCGCCGCCACCAGGCACCACCACGTGGCCCGGACCGACCAGAACTTCGTCCACTCCGACGCCACCGCGCCGCGCACCGCCGTCGTCATGCCGGCACCCCGTATTCCACCGAAGAAGCAGTCAGTTCCATGTATGCCTGCTCGAGCGACGCCGTCCGCTCGGTGAGGCCGTGCAGGCGGATCCCCAGTTCGTGCGCCAGGTCGCCGACGCGGGTGACGCCGACGCCGTCCACCACCAGCTCGCCCGGCTCGCCGGGGTGCGTCAGCCCGCCCTCGGCGCGCAGCCGGGTGTCCAAAGTGGAGAGTTCGGCCGCCGCCGGGACGCGCACCGAGACCGTCGTGCGGGAATTGCCCGCGATGAACTCCGCGACCGGGGCGTCGGCCAGCAGCTTGCCCTTGCCGATCACCACCAGGTGGTCGGCGGTCAGCTGCATCTCGCTCATCAGGTGGCTGGAGACGAACACCGTCCGCCCCTCGGCCGCCAGCGAGCGCATCAGCTGCCGGACCCAGCGGACGCCGTCCGGGTCGAGGCCGTTGACCGGCTCGTCGAACATCAGGACGCCGGGGTCGCCGAGCAGCGCGCCCGCGATGCCGAGCCGCTGCCCCATGCCGAGGGAGAACTGGCCGGCCCGCTTGCCGGCGACGTCGGAAAGCCCGACGGTCGCCAGGACCTCTTCGACGCGCGCGGCCGGGATCCCGTTGCTGCGCGCCATGGCCAGCAGGTGCTTGCCGGCGCTGCGGCCGGGGTGCAGCGCCTTGGCGTCGAGCAGCGCGCCGACCTCGCGCAGCGGGTGCCGCAGGTCGGCGTAGCGCCGTCCGCCGACGAGGGCTTCGCCCTGCTGCGGGTGGTCGAGGCCGACGGTCATCCGCATGGTCGTCGACTTCCCGGCGCCGTTGGGCCCGAGGAACCCCGTCACCCGCCCCGGTTCGACGTCGCACGTGAGCGCGTCGACGACCGTCTTCTCCCCGTACCGCTTCGTGAGCGCGCGAAGCGTGATCATGGTTCCTCCCGGTTGTTCGCCTGTACCGGGAGTCTGGGGTTTCCGGGGTGCCGGGGGCATCGGACGTCGGTCGCGGCGCGCCCCCGACTTTCGGCGGGGGTCAGCCGCGGCGCCGGGTGTGCCGCGTCGGGGCGGCGGTGGCCGGGTCTTCCGGCCAGGGGTGCTTCGGGTAGCGGCCGCGCAGGTCGGCGCGCACGGCCGGGTAGCCGGTCGTCCAGAAGCCCGCGAGGTCCGCGGTGATCGCGGCCGGGCGGCCGGCGGGGGACAGCAGGTGCAGCACCACCGGGACGCCGGCGAGCGTGGGCGTTTCGGTCCAGCCGAACGTCTCCTGCAACTTGACGGCGAGGACCGGCCGGTCGCCGCGGTAGTCGACGCGGATGTGGGAGCCCGACGGGACTTCCAGGCGGTCCGGGGCGAGGTCGTCGAGCTTGGCCGCTTCGGGCCAGGGGAGGAGAGCCTTGAGGGCGGTGCCGGCGTCGATGGCGGCGAGGTCCGCTTTCCGGCGGGCGCCGGACAGGTCCAGCCAGCGGTCCACATCGGACAGCAAAGCGGCGTCGTCCACCGCGGGCCACGGCGGGCCGAGGACCTCGTGCAGGAACGCGAGCCGTTCGCGCAGGCGGGTCGTGTCCGGGCGCCACCTGAGGAGGCCCAGCCCTTCGGCGCGGAGGCCGGCGACGAGGGCGTCGTGGACGTTCGCGTCCTTGAGCGGCCGCTCGGACAGGACGATCGCGCCGAGCTTGCGGACGCGCCGGGCGACGACGTCGCCGTCCCAGGTGACTTCGTCCACTTCGGACACCGAGCCGGCGCGGACGGCGAGGCGTTCGTCGGCGGCCGCGGCGAGGCGGATGGTGCCGTGGACGCGGCCGGGGTCCCGTGTCGCTTCGGCGACGGCCAGCCATTCGGCGTCGAGACCGCTGCCCGGCGGGAGTTCGGCCGCGGTGCCGCCCGCCATGAGGTACACCGGAGCGCCGCCGGGACGCCGTTTCGCGAGCCGCTCGGGGTGCGCGAGCGCGACGACCAGCGCCGGATCGGCCGTGAAGGCCTCCTTACCGGCGTTTTCGCCCGTGAAGGAGGCCTTCACGGACTTGCGGTCCGTGAGCAGGGACTCGAGGCGGCGGGCATCTTGTTTCCAGCGGCGGGAGGGGGCGTCGGTCGCCGAGCGCAGCCGCCGGAGTTCGGCTTCGACGTCGGTCAGCGTGCCGCCCGCGTCCAGCAGGGCCACCACTTCCGCCGCGTTGCGGGCGCCGACTTCCGCGGCGCCGTCCAGCAGCGCCCGCGCCAGCCGCGGGTGCAGGCCCAGCTCCGCCATCCGCCGCCCGCGTGCGGTCACCACGCCGCCGGAGGTCGCCCCGAGCGTCTCCAGCAATGCGCGGCCCGCCGCCAGCGCGCCCTCGCCCGGCGGGTCCCACCAGGCCAGCCCGCTGCCGTCCGGCGTCGACCAGCACGCCAGTTCCAGCGCCAGCCGCGCCAGCTCGGCCGTGCGGATCTCCGGCTCCGGGTACGCGGGCAGCAAGGACTGCTCGTTCTCCGCCCAGCAGCGGTACGCCCGCCCGGGCCCCTCACGACCCGCGCGGCCCGACCGCTGCGTCGCGACCGCCGCCGACACCCGGACCGTCGCCAGCCCGGGCAGCCCGCGCCGGTGGTCGACCCGCGGCACGCGCGCGAGTCCCGAGTCCACCACCGCGCGCACGCCCGGCACTGTCAGGCTCGACTCCGCCACCGCCGTCGCCAGCACCACCCGCCGTCGGTCACGCGGCCGCAGCGCGTCGTCCTGGTGGGCCGCCGACAACCGGCCGTGCAGCGGGAGAACGTCCACATCGGACAACCGCAGCAGATTCGACGTCCGCGCGATTTCCCCCGCGCCGGGGAGGAACGCGAGCACGTCGCCTTCGCCCGACGACAACGCCGTCCGCACCGCGCGGGCGACGCACGCCTCGACGCGTTCGCCCCGCGCCGGGGGCAGGTACGAGTACGAGATCGGGTAAGTCCGCGCTTCGGCCGTGACGACCGGTGCGTTCCCGAGCAGCGACGCCAGCCGCCCGGCCGCGACCGTCGCCGACGTCGCCAGCAGGCGGAGGTCGTCGCGCAGCCCGGCGCGGACGTCCAGGAGCAGCGCCAGCAGCAGGTCCGCGTCCAGGTGCCGCTCGTGGCATTCGTCGAGCAGCACCGTCGACACGCCGGGCAGCTCCGGATCGCCCTGCACCCGCCGCACGAGCAGCCCCGACGTCACGACTTCGACGCGGGTCCGCGCGGACACCTTCCGGTCGCCGCGCACGGCGTAGCCGACGGTCTCGCCGACCGGTTCGCCCAGCAGCGCGGCCATCCGCGTCGCCGCGGCCCGCGCCGCCAGCCGGCGGGGTTCGGCGACCACGACGCGCCCGCCGTCCGAAGCCAGGGCGAGGGGCACCAGCGTCGTCTTCCCCGTGCCGGGCGGCGCGACGAGGACCGCGGTGCCGTGGGCGTCCAGCGCGGCCAGCACGTCGGGCAGCACCGCGCGGACCGGCAGGTCGGGCAGTTTCACTTCGGGGAGACCTCGGGGGGTGGGGGCAGCTGGTAACCGGACGGCCCGATGTTCGCGTTGAGCGAGCGGAGCCATTCGCCGGAGGAGATCATCTTGCGGATCGCGTCGTCGACCGCGTTGACACCCTGCGTGTCGCCCTTGCGCAGGCCGACGCCGTACTTCTCCGCCGAGAACGGCTTCCCGACGATCTTCAGCAGCTCGGGGTCGCGCGCGACGTAGCCGGCGAGGATCACCGCGTCCGTGGTGACGGCGTCGATCTGGCCGGCCAGCAGCGCCGTCACGCAGTCGGAGTACCGCGGGTACTCGACCAGCTGGACGGCCTGGGCGAACTTGTCCTTCACCTGCTGCGCCGGCGTCGACCCGGTGACCGAGCACAGCCGCCGCCCGTTGAGGGCCTCCGGGCCGGTGATGTCGGCCGACGTCCGGCGCACCAGCAGGTCCTGGCCGGTGGTGAAGTACGGCCCGGCGAACGAGACGACCTGCTTGCGCTTGTCGGTGATCGAATAGGTGGCCACGACCAGGTCGACCGCGCCGGAGGTGAGGTCCGTCTCCCGCGTCGCCGACGTCGTTTCGCGCCAGGTGATGTCCTTGGCCGCGACGCCGAGTTCCGAGGCGACGAAAGTCGCGACGTCGACGTCGAACCCGACGAACCGGCCGTCCACGGTGTGCTCCGAAAGCCCGGGCGCGTCGAACCGGATGCCGATGGTCAGGTGATCCGTGGCACTCGCCCGGGTGACCAGCGAGTCGGTCGGCGAAACGCTCGCCGGGCCGCACGCCGACGTCGTGACCAGCAACAACGCCGAAGCGAGGAGCGTGCGCCACCGCATCCAGCCGCTCCCTCCGCCGCTGCCCTGCCCTCACGTGGTTCTCAGGTCCTCCCGTTAGCCTAAGTGCGTGGTGCGACCGTCCCAACCCGTGCTGGACGCCGTCGGCACGCTCGCCCGGCTCGGGCTGGCTGCCGTCTGGCTCGTTTCGGGTGCGCTGAAACTGGCGGATCCCGGGCAGACGCTGATCGCCGTGCAGGCGTACGACGTGCTCCCGGACGCGCTCACGGACGTGGTGGCCATCGCGCTGCCGCTCGTCGAACTCGTGCTCGGGCTGTTCCTGCTCGCGGGCCTGGCGACCCGGTGGGCCGCCGGTGCCGCGCTGGTGCTGCTCGTCGTGCTCATCGCCGGCATCGCCCAGTCGTGGGCGCGCGGGCTGAGCATCGACTGCGGGTGCTTCGGCGGCGGCGGCCAGGTGGCGGCGGGGCAGACCGAGTACCCGCAGGAGATCCTCCGCGACACCGGGTTCGCGCTGCTCGCCGTCTGGCTGCTGGCGCGGCCGCGCACGTGGCTGTCGGTCGACGGCTGGCTGGCGCGAGGTCGCGGGAACTCCACCGAGCCCGAGGCCGACTACTCGGGTATCGCGGAAGGGAACTGATACACAGTGGGTGGAGCTGAGCGGACCGCTCGGAAGCGTCGTCAGGCCGCGCAGGCCGGGGGAGCCAAGGCGGTGGCCCAGGCCAGGGGCGCGTCCGGGGACAAGCGGAAGTGGATCATCGGGATCGCGGCGGTGGTCGTCGTGGCCGCGCTCGTGATCGGCGGCGTGATCTGGACGATTTCGGACCGGAACAAGACCGAGGGCAAGACCATCGGCACCGGTGAAACGACCAGTTCGCTGGCCTCCGATGTCACCCAGAAGCGTGACGGAGTGGTCGTCACCGTCGGCAAGCCGGGCGCCAAGGCCACGATCGACGTCTACGCCGACTTCCTCTGCCCGATCTGCGGTGAGTTCGAGAAGCAGTACAAGGGCCAGGTCGAGCAGGCGGTCAACGACGGCAAGCTGCAGGTCCGCTACCACATGGTGCCGCTGCTGAACGAGCGCTCGAGCCCGCCCGGCTACTCGCTCGACTCGGCGAACGCGGCACTCGCCGCGGCCGACGCCGGCAAGTTCGTCCAGTTCCACGACGCGCTGTTCGCGAACCAGCCCGAGGAAGGCAAGCGCGGCTACGACAAGGCGCAGCTGATCGAGCTGGGCAAGAACGTGGGGATCACCGACCCGGCGTTCGCGCAGACCGTCAACGCGGGCACCTACGACGACCAGCTCAACACGGCGTTCCAGCAGATCGAGAACGACCCGAAGCTGGCGCAGGACTTCGGTGGCGGCCAGCGCGGCTTCGGCACGCCGACGGTCACCGCGAACGGCACGATCGTGTCCTGGCAGGACCCCGATTGGCTCAAGAAGGTCACCGGCTGACTCCGGGCAATTCGCCCACCCGGGTACGGACCGTGGTCTAGGCTGAATCCCGCACCATGGGGAACCGGGGGTCGCGCGCGCACGTCGCACCCCCGGTGACAGGGAGGGCCAGTGGACGGTTCGCATTCGGGGTTTCACGTCGACGACGGCGCGTACACGCGGTACGCGCGCGAAGTCGACCCGCTCGGGGATGACGTCAAGGGTGCCGCCGACAAGCACGTCGGCCCGCACGTGACGCTCGGCGGCCACGGCTTCTCGGAAATGGGCGGCGAATCCGGGTTCTCGGGGGCCTACAGCGGCCGGATGCGCGCGCTGCAGGAGAAGATGCACCGCGTCGGCGGCGGCTGGCGTCAGGTCGGCGAGGCTGCCCGGCAGACCGACCGCAACTACGCGGCGGTCGAAGCCGAGCACGGCGACGTCGTGCGCAGACTCGGGACCGACCTCGGGCCGGGCCGCGCGTGACCGAGCACCACGCCGACCAGCTCGTCCGGCACGGCCTGGACACCACGAACCAGTTCGCCGCCAAGGTGCGCCACGACCCGGCCGCGATCGGCGGCGCGCGGGACGCGCACTACGCCCTGCAGACGTCGGTGGGCCGCACCCGCGACGTCGCGTCCGAGCAGCGCGTCAACCTGACGTCGGCCAGTTCGGGCTCGACGACCGATCGCGCCACCGCGACGTCGCAGAGCCTCGAGAAAGAGGTCCAGGACCTCCTCGACGAGAGCGCCGAGATCGAGAAGGCCGTCACCGAGGCCGCCGAGGCGCTGCACGTCGGCGAGATCAAGAACGACCAGGTGCGCGACCAGATCATCAAGGAGATCTCGGCGTCGATGAAGGCGCTGGCGGCGGTGAAGTCGATCCAGCCGCCGGAGAGCCGCGCCGCCGCGTCGCGCGACATCCTGATGAAGCTGCAGACGAAGATCACCCAGCTCACCGGCCAGGCCGCGACCTTCAGCGAGCAGACGATCAACCAGCTGACCGACATCGGCACCCGGCTGGGCGGCGGCGAGCAGACGACGTCGTCGAGCAGCGCTTCCTCGACGAAGGTCGGCTCGTCGTTCAACAGCAACAGCGGCTACTCCGGCGGCGGCTCGGACGGCGGGGGCGGCGGCGGTGGGGGAGGCGGCGGCGGTGGTGGCGGCGCCGTGCACAAGCCCCGGCTGCCGGTCGCGATCCCGCCGCAGCCCGGCTCCGGCGTCGCGATCAACCTGCCCGGCGGCAAGCAGGTCATGGCGCCGAACGAAACCGCGGCGAAGGCCGTGCGCAACGCGCTTTCGCAGCTCGGCGTGCCGTACGTCTGGGGCGGCACCGCCCGCGGCCAGGGCCTCGACTGCAGCGGGCTGACCATGACGTCGTACCAGGACGCGGGCCTGCAGCTGCCGCGGACGGCGGCGCAGCAGACGGTCGGCGCGGAGGTCCCCTCGATCGACCAGCTCCTGCCCGGCGACCTCGTCGTGTGGTCCGGCCACGTGGCCATGGTGATCGGCGACGGCCAGATGGTCGAGGCGGGCGACCCGGTGCAGATCAGCAAGATCCGCACCACGAACGCGGGACAGTCGTTCATCGGTTTCTACCGGCCTACGGGGTGAGTGGTGGCTGACTTCGACATCGAGCTGGCGACAGCGCGGATCACCGAGCAGGCGGAGCGGGCGGAGGCCGATGCTTCGGCGCGCTTCGCCCGCTCCGGCCCGGTGGTGGGCAAGGCGGCGTCCCCGGACGGCACCATCGAGGTCCAGGTGGCTCCCGGCGGGCTGCTGACCGGGCTGACGATCCACCGCTCGACGCTGCGGCACGGGTCGGCGGTGCTCGCCGACCAGATCCTCGAGCTGGCCCAGCGCGCGACCCGCCGCGCGGGCGACCGGATGTACCACGCGCTGGCGCCGGTGGTGGACAAGGCGCAGCTGGACGTCCTGGGGTACGAGCCGATCCCGGACGACGACCCGGACGCCGACACCTACACGTACGGGAGGTGACCGGGGTGATCACGACCCGCCAGCTGATCGAGCAGGCCCGGGCCCGCGAAGCAGCCATGTCCAAAGTGGACGAACTGATGGCCGCCGCTTCCGGGACCGCCCACGACGTCGACGGGCAGGTCGAAGCGACCGTCGACGCCCGCGGGAAGCTCTTGCGGTTGTGGCTTGCGCCGTCCGCGATCAACCTCGGCGAGCAGCTGGGACCGCGGGTGGTGGAGGTCGCGCAGGCCGCGATGCGGGAAGCGACCCAGGACGCCTACAACAAGGTCGCCTTGCTGCTCGGCGAGGACATGACGTACATGATCGAGCAGATGACGGGGATGCCGGCGCCGGCCCGCGCGGCGGACGACGACCCGGGCATGACGGTCGAGGAGTTCCAGCGGCTGCGGGCCGAGCGGCTGGGTGCCGAACCCGCGGCGGCGCCGTCCGTGCCGAGTACCGAGGACGAGGACGCGTACTGGGAGTCCTTCGACCCGGCCTCCCTGCGCTCGGACCGCTAGTTCACCCCGGCGGCGAGTTCGCCGAACAGGCGGCTCGCGGCGGGTGACGTGAACTGGCGCGTCAGTTCCGCGCGGGCGATCCGCTTGCGGAACTCGCCCGCGTAGGAGGCGTCACCGGCGTCGTGCATGACGTCGGTGATCCACGCCGCGAACGCCTGGTAGTTCCAGACGTGGTCCAGGCAAGTCTCCGAATATGCGTCGAGCAGGCTCGGATCGTCTTCCTTCGCCTGCCGGATGACGGCGCGCGCGAAGGTTTCGGCGTCGAAGAGGGCGAGGTGGATCCCCTTGGCGCTCATCGGCGGGACGATGTGGGCCGCGTCGCCGAGCAGGTACAGCCGGCCGTGGTGCATCGGGCTGTAGACCACGTTTCGCAGGGGCACCAACCGCTTTTCGGCGATCCGGCCGGGCGTGACCGGCCGGCCGAACCGGGCGCTCAATTCACTCCAGACGCGCTCGTCCGGCCAATCCGCGAGTACGTCGTCGAGGGCGCACTGGAGGTAGCCGCGGCTGGCGTGCGCGCCGCGCGGGATCATCCCCGCCAGGCCGCGGGAATGGATCGCCATGCCGGACGGGTTCGCGGGCACCTCGGCCAGCACGCTCAGCCAGGCGTAGCCGTACTCGCGGGAGTAGCGGGTGAGGGCACCGGCGGGCACGGCCGTCCGGCTGACCCCGCGGTCGCCGTCGCAGCCGGCGATGAAGTCGCAGTGGATGGTGACGTCGGCGTACCGCACGACGGGATTTTCGAGGTTCGCCAAGGTGATGCCGTCGGCTTCGAAGCGGAGATCCCCGCCGGCGCGCAGGAAGACGTCCGTGAGGTTGCGGACGAGGACCTGCTGGGGGCAGAAGACGCTCTCGTCGTCCTCGGCGAAGTCGATCGGCAGTTCCTCGCCGTCGAGGAAGAAGCCGCCCTCGACGTCCGGCAAGGCGTCGTTCGCGAACACCTCCTCGAGTCCCCACTCGCGGAACATGCGCACGCCGCGGGTGTCGATGGTTCCGGCCCGTTGCCGCTGTTCGACGTATGCCCGACTCCGCTTCTCCAGGACGACGCAGTCGATTCCGCTGCGCTGCAACAGGTTCGCGAGGGTGAGCCCGGCGACCCCGGCTCCGATGACGACGACGGTGGTGTGTTCGGTCATGGGTCCACTGTGGTCCCGGCGGCGGCCGCCACCAACCGGTGCGGGGACACCGGATACCGGAAACCCGCCAATTCACCGCCGCCGGGTGCGCCCGGCCTGGTACCGGCCCGGAGTCTGGCCGACGACCTCGGTGAAGGCGTCGATGAAACTCGACGGGTTGGACCACCCGCACGCCATCGCGGTGTCGGTGACCGAGTGGCCTTCGGTCAGGTGGGCCAGCGCGTGGTGGACGCGCAGGATGGTGCGCCAGCGGTGGAAGCCCATGCCGAGCTCGGCCTGGAACAGCCGGCTGAGGGTGCGTTCGCTCGCCCCGGCCGCGCGGCCCAGCTCGGCCAGCGTCGTGGTCCGCGCCGGGTCGGCGTGCAGGAGGGCGGTGACGGCGCGCAGCCGGTCGTCCCGCGGTTCGGGCAGGTGCAGGGCCTCTTCGGGCGGCCCGGCGAGTTCGTCGAGCACGACCTCGCGCAGCCGCCGATGGGCGCCCGGGCGGCTCTCGCGCTCGTCCGTCAGTGCCAGGAGGACCTCGCGCAGGAGCGGGCTCACCGCGAACACGCCGGGGTGCGCCGCGAGCTCGCCGCACAGCTCGGCCGGGATGACGACGAGCCGGAAGTCGGTCCGGCCGTAGCAGCGGTGCGAGTGGTCGAACCCGGGTGGCGTCCAGGCGACCCGGTCGGCCGGGGCGACCCAGGTCCCGCGTTCGGTCGTCGTGGCGAAGGCGCCGGCGGCCGCGTAGACCAGCTGGCCGTCGGCGTGGCGGTGGGGGCCGAGGTGGAAGCCGTGCGGCAGCCGGCCCTTTCCTGCGGGCGTACGGCCTTCGGGCGTGGGGTGGCGGGTTTCCGGCATCGGCCGCCAGCCTACGCCCGAACTGTCACGCGAGCTGGGCCGTGGAGTTCGCGCCGTCCAGCGCCTCCCGGAGGATGTCGGCGTGGCCCGCGTGCTGGGCCGTCTCGTGGATCAGGTGCAAGATGATCCGCCGCGCGGACCAGAACTGGGGCTCGGGCGGGGACCACGGCGTCGTCGGCAGCCGCGCCTCGATGTCCAGTGAGGGCAGGGAAGCCACGTACGCGTCGGTCTCGGCGGCGGCCGCCGAGTACTCGGCCAGCCAGTGGTCCAGCGTTTCGCTCATCGAGTACTGCTCGGTGTCGAGCATGCCCTCCGGCAGCTCCCCGTCGCCCTTGCGCAGGATCTCGAGCCAGAGGCGTTCGCCCGTCGCCAAGTGCCGGATCAGTCCGCCCAGTGTGAGGGTGCTGACCGTCGTGCGGCGGGCCGCGTCGGCGTCGGAGAGGCCGCGGGCCGGGATCAGCAAGCGCTTGCGGACCTCGGCGAGGAGGGAGAGCAGGTCGTCGGTTTCGCGAGTCATGAAGGCACCGTAGAACCGAATTAGGTCAGATCCCGGCCGCAACGGACAATCCCGCTCAGCGGCACCCGAGTTCGCTGAGAGGTCTGGACCAACTACCTCGGCTGTGTATTAATTCAAGGCGTGAATTTTGGTCTCTCGACGAGGAGGACCCGAATGGGCCTCGGACGCAGGCTGGGGATCGGCGCGCTCGCCGTCGGGCTGCTGCTGGCTTCGGAAACCACCGCCCTCGCCGGGAACGGCCCGGCCTACAAGGATTCCTGGCGACCGGTCAAGGTCCGCGTCGCCGACCTGATGTCCCGGATGACCCTCGACGACAAGCTCGGCCAGATGATGCAGGCCGAGCGGCTCGGCGTCACGAGCCCGGCCGACGTCACCACCGGGCGGCTCGGTTCGCTGCTCTCCGGCGGCAGCTCCCAGCCGACCCCGAACACGCCGGTCAGCTGGGCCGACATGTACGACGGCTTCCAGAAAGCCGCGCTGGCCACGCCGTTGGGGATCCCGCTCATCTACGGCGTCGACGCCGTCCACGGGCACAACGGCCTCTACGGCGCCACCGTCTTCCCGCACAACATCGGCCTCGGCGCGACGCGCGATCCGCGGCTGGTCGAGAAGATCGGCCGCGCCACCGCCGAAGAGGTGTCCGGTACCGGCATCGACTGGGATTTCGCGCCTTGCCTGTGCGTCGCCCGCAATGACCGCTGGGGCCGCACCTACGAGTCGTTCGGCGAGGTCCCGCAGCTGGCCACCGAAATGACGTCGATCATCACCGGCCTGCAGGGGCCGCGGCTGGACCGGCCCGGCTCGGTGCTGGCCACCGCCAAGCACTACGTCGGCGACGGCGGCACCACCGGCGGCGTCAACGAGGGCAACACCGAGATCAGCGAGCAGGAGCTGCGCGCGATCCACCTGCCGCCGTTCAAGGCCGCGGTCCAGCGCGGGGTCGGCTCGGTGATGATCTCCTACAGCAGCTGGAACAGCGTCAAGATGCACGCGGGTGCGTACCTGATCAACGACGTCCTCAAGAAGGAGCTCGGCTTCACCGGGATCGTCGTTTCGGACTACAACGGCGTCGACAAGATCGACGGCAAGAGCGGGTTCACCCCCGAAGAGGTCGAGGCATCGATCAACGCCGGCATCGACATGGTGATGGTGCCCTACGAGTGGCGGAAGTTCATCGACACGCTGCGCACCCTCGTCCAGGACGGCCGCGTGCCGATGGCGCGGATCGACGACGCGAACCGGCGCATCCTCACCAAGAAATTCGAGCTCGGCCTGTTCGAGCACCCGCTGACCGACCGGCGCTTCCTGGGCACGATCGGCAGCAAGCAGCACCGGGACCTCGCGCGCCAGGCCGTCCGGGAATCCCAGGTGCTGCTGAAGAACGAGGGCGGCGTGCTGCCGCTGGCCAAGCGGCACGAGAAGATCTTCGTCGCCGGCAAGAGCGCCGACGACATCGGGAACCAGTCCGGCGGCTGGACGGTCGGCTGGCAGGGGACCAGCGGCCCGGTCATCCCGGGTACCACCATCCTGCAGGGTATCGAGAGCAAGTCCTCGTCGGTCACCTACGCCAAGGACGGCACCGGGATCGACCCGAGTTACGACGTCGCCGTCGCGGTCATCGGCGAAACGCCCTACGCCGAAGGCAAGGGCGACCGTCCACAAGGGATGGGGCTGGACGCCGCCGACCTCGCCACGCTGCGGAAGCTGAAGGACTCCGGCGTGCCGACGGTGGTCGTGCTCGTGTCCGGGCGCCCGCTGGATGTCAGCGCGCAGCTGCCGGACTGGGCCGGGCTCGTCGAGTCGTGGCTGCCCGGGAGCGAGGGGCAAGGTGTCGCCGACGTCCTCTTCGGCGACTACAACCCCACCGGCAAGCTGCCGGTGACCTGGATGCGCAGCGCGGACCAGCAGCCCATCAACGCCGGCGACGGCAAGCCCGCGCTGTTCCCGTTCGGCTTCGGCCTGCACTACCCGCGCCACTGGTGATCCCCGTCCCCCACCGGAAGGAACATCGCATGCCCCGCCGTCCCCTGGTCAGAATCCTGGCCTTCTTCGCCGCCTGCCTGGGCTTGAGCCTGGGTGCGCCGGCCGTGCAGGCCGCGACACCGTTCAAGGTGCTCGCGTTCTACAGCGGCACCTACGACGCCGCGCACATCAGCTTCGAGAAGGAGGCCAACGTCTGGTTCGCCCAGCAGGCGGCGGCCAACGGCTACACCTACTCCTCGACGACCGACTGGAACCGGCTCACCAGTATCACCAAGTCGACGGCCGACGTCGTGCTGTTCTTCGACGACCAGCCGCAGTCGGCCGCGCAGTTCCAGGGCTTCCAGAATTACATGCAGAACGGTGGCGGGTTCTTCGGCTTCCACGTCACGGCGTACAACGACAGCTCGACGCCGTCGTACGCCAACTGGTTCCACAACGACTTCCTCGGCACCGGCCGGTTCACGTCGAACACGTGGGGCCCGACGCCGGAGACGCTGAAGATCGAGAACCGCACGCACCCCTCGACGGTCAACCTGCCGGCGACCATCAAGTCGTCGACGTCGGAGTGGTACGCCTGGCAGAACGACCTGCGCCAGAACCCGAACATCGCCATCCTGGCGTCGATGGACCAGTCCACGTTCCCGATCGGCACGGACCCCAATCAGACCTGGTACAGCGGTTACTACCCGATCGCGTGGACGAACAAGAACTACAAGATGCTCTACGCCAACTTCGGGCACAACGCGATGAACTACGAGACGAACACCGCGCTGTCGTCGACGTTCGAGAGCGCCGACCAGAACCGGTTCGTGCTCGACGGCCTGAAGTGGCTCGGCGGCGGTTCGACCACGCCGACCGACCCGGGCACGATCGACCCGTCGGCCTGGTACGCGGTGACGAACAAGGCGTCCGGCAAGTGCGTCGACGCGCGGGCCGCGGGCAGCACCAACGGCACCGTGATCCAGCAGTACACCTGCAACGGCACCACGGCCCAGCAGTACCAGTTCGCCGCGACCAGCGGCGGCTTCGACCGGATCAACAACCGCACCAACCCGGCCGAGGTCATCGACGTCACCGACGTGGCGACGACGGACAACGCCGGCCTGCAGCTGTGGTCCTACAGCGGCGGGAACAACCAGCAGTGGCAGCCGGTGTCGGAGGGCAGCGGGTACTACCACTTCGTCGTCCGCCACAGCGGCAAGTGCCTGACGGTGCCGGGAGCTTCCACCGCGGACAGTGTCCAGCTGGTCCAGTCGACCTGTGACGGCAGCGCCGCTCAGTCGTTCAAGGTCGCCTGACGAGAAGGGTGCGCCACGGCGCCCCCTCAGTTAACATGAATGACCTTCACGTTGACTGAGGAGGGTGCTGTGGTGCGCCGAGCTCTCGTCGTCGTTCTGGTCCTGGTGGCCGGCCTGCTCGCCGGGGTGACACCCGCGGTCGCGTCGTCGGCGTTCTTCTGGGGCGTCGCGACCTCCGGGTACCAGTCGGAAGGTTCGGCGCCCGACAGCAACTGGCGCCGCTACGAGCAGGCGAAGACGTCGTCGATCAAGGAGCCCTACCGCGACGCCGTCGACTTCCGGCACCGCTACGCCGAGGACATCGACCGCGCGAAGCAGCTGGGTGTGAACGTCTTCCGCTTCAGCGTCGAGTGGGCGCGCATCGAACCCCGGCCCGGCCAGGTCGACCAGGCCGAGCTCGCGTACTACGACGACGTCGTCCGGCGGGTCGTCGCCGCCGGGATGCGGCCGATGATCACCCTCGACCACTGGGTCTACCCGGGCTGGGTCGCCGACCAGGGCGGCTGGGACAGCGACCGCACGCGCGATGCCTGGCTCGTCAACGCCCGCCGCGTCGTCGACCGGTACAAGGGCCTCGGCGCGCTGTGGATCACGATCAACGAGCCGACCGTCTACCTGCAGAACGAGATCAGCAACGGCGGGCTCGCCGCGTGGAAGGCGCCGTGGATGCTCTCGCGGCTGGTGCAGGTGCACCGCGCCGCCTACGACCTCATCCACCAGCTGGACCCGGGCGCGCTCGTCTCCAGCAACACCGCCTTCATCCCCGCGGTGCAGGGCGTGCTGGACGCGTCGTTCCTGGACCACGTCAAGGACAAGCTCGACTTCGCGGGGGTCGACTACTACTACGGCGCCAGCCTCGACAACGTCAGCGCCGCGCACGCGGCCAATGGCGAGTTCTGGAAGGTCACCCCGCAGCCGGACGGGATCTACTACGCGCTGCGGTACTACGCGCGGAAGTTCCCGGACCTGCCGCTCTACGTCGTCGAAAACGGGATGCCGACCGACAACGGCGCCGCGCGGCCCGACGCCTACACGCGGTCGGATCACCTGCGCGACCACGTCTACTGGGTGCAGCGCGCGAAGGCCGACGGCGTGAACGTGATCGGCTACAACTACTGGAGCCTCACCGACAACTACGAGTGGGGCAGCTACCAGCCGCGCTTCGGACTGTACACAGTGGACGCCGCGAGCGACCCGGCGCTGACCCGGCGGCCGACCGACGCCGTCGCGGCCTACCGGCAGCTGATCGCGGACCACGGCGTCCCGGGCGGGTACGCGCCGGTGCGGCCGCCGGGCTTCTGCTCGGTCGTCGACGGGCTCAGCAGCTGCCTCGACCCCGCACGCTACCCGGGGCCGGTCGTTCCGCTGGGCTGATTTTCCGCCGCTGACCTGCGGGTCCGCGGTCCGGTCTTGATAAATACATGCCGGTCTGTATGTTTGTTGCATGGCGAACAGGGTGTACGTCGTCGGGGTCGGGATGACGAAGTTCGAGAAACCCGGGCGGCGCGAAGACTGGGACTACCCGCAGATGGCCCGGGAGGCCGGGACCAAGGCGCTGGCCGACGCCGGGGTCGCGTTCGACGTCGTCCAGCAGGCCTACGTCGGCTACGTCTACGGCGAGTCGACGTCCGGGCAGCGCGCGGTCTACGAACTGGGGATGACCGGGATCCCCGTGGTCAACGTCAACAACAACTGCTCCACCGGCTCGACCGCGCTGTACCTGGCAGCGGAGGCGATCCGCGGCGGCCGCGCGGACTGCGCGCTCGCGCTGGGCTTCGAGAAGATGCAGCCGGGCTCGCTCGCGTCGACCTACGACGACCGCGAACAGCCGCTGGGCAACCACCTCCAGGCCCTCGCGGAGATCTCCGAAGTGCTGTTCCCACCGGCGCCGTGGATGTTCGGCGCCGCCGGCCGGGAGCACATGGCGAAGTACGGCACCACCGCCGAGCACTTCGCGAAGATCGGCGAGAAGAACCACCGGCACTCGGTGAACAACCCCTACGCGCAGTTCCAGGACGTCTACTCGCTCGACGACATCCTGGCGTCGCGGATGATCTACGACCCGCTCACGAAGCTCCAGTGCTCGCCGACGTCGGACGGCTCCGGCGCCGCGATCCTGGCCAGCGAGTCCTTCGTGGCGGACCACGACCTCGCGGACCGCGCGGTCGAGATCGTCGGGCAGGCGCTGACCACCGACTTCCGCAGCACCTTCGACGGCAGCGCGAAGAACATCGTCGGCTATGACATGACCCGCCAAGCCGCGCTCCGCGTGTACGACCAGGCCGGGCTGGGGCCTGCGGACTTCCAGGTCGTCGAGCTGCACGACTGCTTCTCCGCCAACGAACTGCTGACCTACGAAGCACTCGGGCTCTGCGAAGAGGGCGAGGGCGGGCACCTGGTCGACGCCGGCGACACGACGTACGGCGGGCGCTGGGTCGTCAACCCGTCCGGCGGGCTGATCTCGAAGGGGCACCCGCTCGGCGCCACCGGACTCGCCCAGTGCGCCGAACTCACCTGGCAGCTGCGCGGCGACGCGGACCGGCGTCAGGTCCCGGACGTGCGCGCCGCCTTGCAGCACAACATCGGACTCGGTGGCGCTGCCGTCGTCACCGCCTACCAGCGAGCTTAGGAGAAAACATGGGCCGGATCAGCGCCAGCGTCGAACTGCCCGCCCCGCCGGACAAGGTGTGGGCGGAGTTCTCGAACCCGAACAACTTCGAGAAGTGGCTGACCATCCACACCAAGTGGAAGGGGGACGTCCCCGCGGAGTTCTCGCAGGGCTCGCAGGTGTCCGAAGTCGTCACGATGCTCGGGATGGCGAACACGATCACCTGGACCGTCGACACCTACGACGCCCCTCACCAGCTGGTCATTTCCGGAACCGGGATGGCCGGGGTGAAGATCAGCTTCTCGCTTTCGGTGGCACCGGCCGGGTCCGGCTCGGCCGCGAGCATCGACGCCGAGTTCACCGGCCAGATGATCGTCGGCGCGCTCGGCAAGGCCGTGGAGAAGGACGGCAAGAAGAACCTCGACGAGTCCCTCGAGAAGTTCAAGGCGCTGGTCGCGTGAAGTTCGATCCGGCCGGGCTCGACAAGTGGACTTCGCCGGTGTCGTTCGACGTCACGCGCGAGCGGCTCGCCGAGTACGCGGCGGCGACGAACGACCCGATCCCGGCCCACCGCGCGGGGGACGTCGCGAGCCCGGTCTTCGCGATCGTGCCGGTGTTCCAGTCGCTGCTCGAACCGGCGCTGGAGGTGGTGCCGCCGTCGCTGTTCGGGCGGGTGCTGCACGGCGAGCAGGACTTCCGCTTCCACCGCCCGATCCGGCCCGGCGACGAACTGGTGTCGCGGGCGAAGATGACCGGCTACGAGGGACTGCCGAAGGGCACTCGGGCGACCGTCTACCTCGAATGCCGGTCCGCGTCCGGCGAGCTGGTGAACGAGCAGTACGTGACGTTCTTCGTGCGCGGCTTCGACACCGGCGAACAGCGCGGCACGCTCGGGCCTTCGCACCGCTTCAACGACGCGCTGCGCTCTTCGGCTCCGGTCGCGAAGGTCGTCCAGCACGTCGACGACGACCAGACGTACCGCTACGGCCCGGCGGCCGGCGACCCGATGCCGATCCACCTCGACGAAGAGGTCGCGAAGGCGGCCGGGCTGCCGGGGATCATCGCGCACGGGCTGTGCACGATGGCGTTCACGTCGTGGGCCGTGCTGACCGAAGTGGCCCCGGCCGGCCGGCTGCGCCGCTTTGCCGTCCGGTTCGCCGCCCCGGTGCTTCCGGGCCGGGACCTGACGACGTCGATCTGGGCGGCGGGCCCCGGCTCGTACGCCTTCGAAACCACCATGGGGGACACCTTGGTGATCAAGGACGGCCTCGCCGAGATCGGAGAGAACTGATGGGCGCATTGGACGGGCGCGTCGCGCTGATCACCGGCGCGGGCCGCGGGATCGGCCGCGAGCACGCACTGCTGTTAGCCAGGGAAGGCGCTTCCGTCGTCGTCAACGACCTGGGCGGCGGCAACGACGGGAGCGGCGCGGACGACGGGCCGGCGTCCTCGGTGGTCGCGGAAATCCGCGCGCTGGGTGGCTCGGCGGTCGCGAACACGTCGAGCGTGACGTCCTGGGCGGGCGCGGCGGAGCTGGTGGAGCAGGCCGTGACGGAGTTCGGCCGGCTGGACGTCGTGGTGAACAACGCGGGCATCCTGCGCGACGCGTTCGTCGCGGGCATCACCGAGCAGCAGTGGGACGACGTGATCGCGGTCCACCTCAAGGGCCACGCGGCGGTCCTGCACCACGCGGCGGCGTACTGGAAGTCGGCGTCGAAGGCGGGCTCGCCGGTTTCGGCGTCGGTGATCAACACGGCGTCGGCGTCCGGGGTCACCCTGCCGAACGCCGGCCAGCTCAACTACGGCGCGGCGAAGGCGGGCATCGCGGCGATGACCCTGGTGGCGGCGGCCGAACTGGAGCGCTACGGGGTGCGCGTGAACGCGATCGCCCCGATCGCCCGCACCCGGCTGACGCTCGCGACACCGGGAATGGGGACGATCTTCGCGGCACCGGTCGCCGAGGGCGAGTTCGACGCCTTCTCGCCGGCGAACATCTCACCGCTGGTGGCCTACCTGGCTTCGGAGAAGTGCGCGCTGACGGGCAAGGTGTTCGCGGTCCAGGGCGGCGCGATCTCGGAGCTGGCGGGCTGGCACGACGTCAAGGTGATCGAGACGGACGGCCCGTGGGAGATCGACGACATCGCGGCGAGGCTCCCGTGATCGAGTGGTCGGAGACGGACCTGCTGGTCCGCGACTCGATCCGGGACTTCATCGCCAAGGAGATCCGGCCGCACCTGGACGAGCTGGAGAGCGGCGCGCTGCCGCCGTACGACATCATCCGCAAGCTGTACGCGGCGTTCGGGCTGGACGTCATGGCGGCGGAGGCGGTTTCGAAGCTGCTTTCTTCCTCGCCGAAGTCTTCTTCCCCGGGTTCCCTGGGCGGGCAGGAGACCTTGGCGCTGATCGCGATCAGCGAGCTGGCCGGGGTGAGCCTCGGGATCGTGGCCTCGCTGGGTGTGTCGCTGGGCCTGGCCGCGGCGACGATCCTGGCCAAGGGCTCCCGGGAGCAGAAGGAACGCTGGCTGCCGGGCCTGGCGACGTTCGAGAAGATCGGCGCGTGGGCGATCACGGAACCGGACTCGGGCTCGGACGCCTTCGGCGGCATGCAGACCACGGTCCGCCGGGACGGCGACGAGTACGTGCTGAACGGGCGGAAGACCTTCATCACGAACGGCCCGTTCGCGGACACGGTGGTGGTGTACGCGAAGCTGGACGACGGATCGCCGGTCCGAGACCGGCCGGTGCTGACGTTCGTGCTGGACCGCGGGATGCCAGGCTTCGTGCAGGGCAAGCCGTTCAAGAAGATGGGGATGATGTCGTCCCCGACGGGCGAGCTGTTCTTCGACGACGTCCGGCTCGGCACCGACCGGCTGCTGTCGTCGTCGGGTGCCGAGAGCGCCCGGGAGAGTTTCGTGGCCGAGCGGGTCGGCGTGGCGGCGTTGTCGCTGGGGATCATCAACGAGTGCCTGCGGCTGTGCGTCGACTACGCCAAGTCGCGAAAGCTGTGGGGTCAGGAGATCGGGCGGTTCCAGCTGATCCAGCTCAAGCTGGCGAAGATGGAAGTCGCGCGGGTCAACGTCCAGAACATGGTGTTCCAGGCGGTGGCCAAGGCCCGCGCCGGGAAGCGGCCTTCGCTGGCGGAGGCGTCGGCGATGAAGCTGTATTCCTCCGAAGCCGCGACGGAGGTGGCGATGGAGGCGGTGCAGCTGTTCGGCGGGAACGGCTACATGGCCGAGTACCGGGTCGAGCAGCTGGCGCGGGACGCGAAGTCGCTGATGATCTACGCGGGCAGCAACGAGATCCAGGTGACGCACATCGCGAAGGCACTGCTGGCCTGAGTGGGTGTTCAGGCGGGTTGCGGCCCGCCTGAACACCCCTCGAGCGTCAGCCTCGTTCGATCAGGTGGCCCACGACGTCCGGGCCGGGGTGGGCGTGGCCCGAGCCGTCTCGGCGGACGTCGATCTCCGGGAGTTCCACCGGGTCGCCGTTCTTGGCCGAACCCGCCGGGCGCGGGCCGATCCAGGCCACCTGCAAGGCGGTTTCGCCCTTCAGGAAGCGCTGGGCCCGGACGCCGCCGGTCGCCCGGCCCTTCGCCGGGTACTCGCTGAACGGCGTCACCTTCACGCTTTGCCCGGTGGCCGTGATCACCAGGGGTTCGCCGTGTTCGTCGTCGTCCGTGCGGACCGCGCCGAAGAACACCACCGAGCCCGAACCCACGTTGATGCCCGCCATGCCGCCGCCCTTGAGGCCTTGGGGGCGGACCAGCGAAGCCGCGTACTTCAGCAGCGATGCTTCCGAGGACACGAACGCCAGGGTCTCCGTGCCGTCCGTCAGCCACGTCGCTCCGACGACCTCGTCGCCGTCCTTCAGCGAGATCACCTCGAACTCGTCCGAGCGGACCGGCCACTCCGGCGAGCAGATCTTCACCACGCCCGCCCGGGTGCCCAGCGCGAGGCCGGGGGAGCCCGCCGCCTGCTCACCGAGAGGGGCGATGCCGACGACCGTCTCGCCCTTCTCCAGCGGGACCAGTTCGCGGGCCGCCATGCCGCCGCGCAGGGAGACCGTGCCCGCCTGCTCCGGGAGCACCGGCAACGGCAGCACGTCCGTCTTGAACGCGCGGCCGCGCGAGGTCACCAGCAGGACCTGGCCGCGGGCCGTGGTGTGGACCACCGCCGAGACCGCGTCGTGCTTCACGCGGCCGTTGCGGCGGCGCGTCTCCGTCGCTTCCTCCGACTCCGCCGCCGTGCGGGCCACCAGGCCGGTCGCCGACAGGATGACCTGGCACGGGTCGTCCGCGACTTCGAGGGGGCCCGACGGCTTCGACGCGGCCAGGACCTCCTTCAGATCGCCGTCGATCAGGGCCGTGCGGCGCTCGGTCGGGAAGTCCTTCGCGATCTTCGCCAGCTCCGCCGAGACGAGCTTCTTCAGCACCGACTCGTCGTCGAGGATCTTGCTCAGCTCCTCGATCTCGTCGCGCAGCTGGTCCTGCTCCGACTCCAGCTCGAGCCGGTCGTACTTCGTGAGGCGGCGCAGCGGCGTGTCCAGGATGTACGTCGCCTGGATCTCCGACAGCTTGAACCGCTTCATCAGGCCGTCCTTCGCGGCCGCGGCGTTCTCGCTCTCGCGGATGAGCCGGATCACCTTGTCGATGTTCAGCAGGGCGATCAGCAGGCCCTCGACCAGGTGCAGCCGCTCTTCGCGCTTGCGGCGGCGGTACTTCGTCCGCCGCGTGACGACGTCGTAGCGGTGCCGGAGGAAGACCTCGAGGAGTTCTTTCAGGCCCAGCGTCTGCGGCTGGCCGTCGACGAGCACCAGGTTGTTGATGCCGAACGACTGCTCCAGCGGCGTCAGCCGGTACAGGTCCGCCAGCAGGGCCTGCGGGTTGACGCCGACCTTGCACTCGATGACCAGCCGCGTGCCGTTCTCGCGGTCGGTGAGGTCCTTGACGTCGGCGATGCCGGTGAGCCGCTTGGACTTGTTGACCTCGTCGGTGATCTTCTCGATCACCTTCTCCGGCCCGACGCCGTACGGCAGCTCGGTGACGGTGATCGCCTGCCGGCCGCGGCTGCCCTCCAGCGGCCCGGTCTCGCAGTTCGCGCGCATCCGGACCACGCCGCGGCCGGTCTCGTACGCGCGGCGGACCTCGTCGAGGCCCAGCAGGCTGCCGCCGGTCGGGAGGTCCGGGCCCGGCACGAACTCCATCAGCTTGTCGAGCGTCGCCGCCGGGTGCGTGATCAGCCACCGCGCCGCCGCGATGACCTCGCCGAGGTTGTGCGGGATCATGTTGGTCGCCATCCCGACCGCGATCCCGGACGTGCCGTTGACCAGCAGGTTCGGGAACGCCGCCGGCAGCACGGACGGCTCCTGCAGCGAACCGTCGTAGTTGGGCCGGAAGTCGACGGTCTCCTCGCCGAGCTCGCCGACCAGCTGCATCGCCTCGGGCGACATCCGCGCTTCGGTGTACCGCGAAGCGGCCGGGCCGTCGTCCGGCGAACCGAAGTTGCCGTGGCCGTCGATGAGCGGGACGTTCAGCGAGAAGTCCTGCGCCAGCCGCACCATCGCGTCGTAGATCGCGACGTCGCCGTGCGGGTGGTACTTGCCCATCACGTCGCCGACCACGCGCGACGACTTCACGTACGCGTGCGTCGGGCGGTAGCCGTTCTCGTTCATCGAGTACAGGATCCGGCGGTGGACCGGCTTCAACCCGTCACGCGCGTCCGGCAGGGCGCGGGAGTGGATGACCGAGTACGCGTACTCCAGGTAGGAGTCTTCGATCTCGGTCTTCAGCGGGTTCTCGAAGACCTGCGCCCCGGCGGCGTCGAACGCGCTCGGATCGACCTTGGTGGTGGTGCCCTTGCGGCGTGCCACGGCAGAACTCCTTGGTAGCTGTGAAAACTCAGGCGTCGATGGCTTCGCGGTCGATCCGGTCCGACGAGGCGACCAGCCAGTTGCGCCGGGGCTCGACCTTCTCGCCCATCAGCAGCTCCAGCGCGCCCTCGGCGGCCTCGGCGTCGTCCATGGTGATCCGGCGGACCGAACGGGTGGCCGGGTTCATCGTGGTCTCCCACAGCTCGTCGGCGTCCATCTCGCCGAGGCCCTTGAACCGCGGCACCGGCGTGACGATGTTCTTGCCCGCCCGCTCCAGCTCGGCGAACTTCGTCTCCATCTCCTGCTGGGTGAAGGTGAAGATCGTCTCCGGGTTGCGGCCCTTCGTGACGAGCTTGTGCAGCGGCGGCATCGCCGCGTACAGCCGGCCGTCCTCGATCACCGGGCGCATGTACTTCGCGAACAGCGTGATCAGCAGGGTGCGGATGTGCGAGCCGTCGACGTCCGCGTCCGCCATCAGGATGACGCGGCCGTAGCGCATGGTCGACAGGTCGAACGTGCGCCCGGTGCCCGCGCCCAGCACCTGCACGATCGACGCGATCTCGGCGTTCTTCAGCGTGTCGCCCAGCGACGCCTTCTGCACGTTCAGGATCTTGCCCCGCAGCGGCAGCAGCGCCTGGTACTCCGACACGCGCGCCATCCGCGCCGACCCCAGCGCGCTGTCGCCCTCGACCAGGAACAGCTCGCTGCGCGAGACGCCGGTGGTGCGGCAGTCGACCAGCTTGGGCGGCATGGCCGCGCCTTCGAGGGCGGTCTTGCGGCGAGCCGCGTCCTTCTGCTGCTTCTGGGTCAGCCGGACGCGGGAGGCGTCGACCACCTTCTGCAGCACGACCTTGGCCTCGGACTTGGTCTTGCGGTCCTCGGTCCACGCCTTGACGTGCTTGTCGACGATGCTTTGCAGGACCCGGGTGATGCCGGCGGTGGACAGCTCGTCCTTCGTCTGCGAGGTGAACTGCGGCTCCGGCAGCCGGACGTGCACCACGGCCGTCATGCCCTCGAGGACGTCCTCGATCGTCGGCATGTCCTCCTTGGGCTTGAGCAGCCCGCGGGTCTTGGAGATGGCCTCCTGCAACGCCTTCGCCACCGCGCGGTCGAACCCGCGGCGGTGGGTGCCGCCGTGGACGTTGCGGATCGTGTTGGTGAAGCATTCGACCGTGCGCTCGTAGCCGGTGCCCCAGCGCAGCGCCACCTCGACCTCGGCGTGGCGCTCCACATTGGACTGCATGACGCCGGCCGCGTCGGCCGCGTTCTCCTTGTACGTGCCCTCGCCGGTGATCAGCAGCGTGCCGCAGACCGGCTTCTCGCCCGACGGCGTCAGGAAGTCGACCATGTCGACCAGGCCGTTCGGGAAGTGGAACGTCTCTTCGTTGATCGTGTCTTCGATCGCGGTGCGCAGCACGTACGTGACGCCCGGGACCAGGAACGCGGTGTTGCGCAGCTTCGCCCGGACGCCCTCGACGTCCAGCGCCGCGCCGGACTCGAAGTAGCGCGCGTCGTACCAGTAGCGGATCGACGTGCCGCTGCGCTCGCCACGCTTCATCTTGCCGACGAGGTTCAGCCCGGACCGGCGGGTGAACTTCGCCTTCGGGCCGGGCGCGTCGAACGTGCCGGGGACGCCGTGCTTGAACGACATCTGGTGGACCTTGCCGTCCTGCTTCACCGTGACGTCGAAGCGGTGCGACAGCGCGTTGACCGCCGAAGCACCGACGCCGTGCAGGCCGCCGGAGGTCTTGTAGCCGGAGCCGCCGAACTTGCCGCCGGCGTGCAGCCGGGTCAGCACCAGCTCGACGCCGGACAAACCGGACTTCGCGTGGGTGCCGGTCGGGATGCCCCGGCCGTCGTCGTCCACCTGAACGCTCCCGTCGGCGTGCAGCGTGACCACGATCTTCGTCGCGTGGCCGGCGACACCTTCGTCCGTCGAGTTGTCCACCACCTCGGAGAAGAGGTGGTTGATGCCCCGGCTGTCGGTGGAGCCGATGTACATCCCGGGTCGTTTGCGGACGGCCTCGAGACCCTCGAGATGGGTCAGGTCATCGGCCCCGTACAAGGTCTCGGCAGTCACAGGGTCGTTCTCCCGGATCGTGGCTCGCGAAAGTGCTGGTGGTGGTGCGGACTCGCCTGCACCGTAGTGCAGGATATCCGCCCACCCCGACAAGTTCCGCGCGCTCCCGCTCCCGGAGTGGCGGGCGCCGCCCGCTAGCGGGGGTCGTAGCCCAGGTCGGGCCACAGGCCCAGCAGGGCTTCGATCTTCCGCGGGACCTGGAAACTGTTGCGGAAATTCGGCTTCTCGCCGATCGTGGCGAGCCCCTTGCGCAGGTCGCCGAACGCCGGCCGCGCCGCCGTCTCCCGGGTCAGGATGTAGCAGTACGTGCGCCGGGGGTAGGCGAACTCGTCGGCGTAGGCGTGCAGGACCAGGCCGGGGGCCTCGATCCGCGACCCGACCAGCGCCCGGCCCTGTTTCTGGCTGTAGACGCGGATCACGTGCACGCCGGCGCGGAGGGTGCGCGGCGGGTCCTGGCCCTGGCCGTCGTCGGCCCAGAACAGTTCGACGCGGAAGGGGGATTCGCCGTTCTCGCCGGGGTGCGTGTAGTCGCGGCCGAGTTCCTCCAGGCGGTACTCGGCTTCGGCGGACGGTTCCCCGCCTTCGACGAGGCTGACCAGGTAGAGCTCGGCCGGACGGGGCCAGGCGGGCCGGGGGACGTCGGTGGGTTCGGCGGCTTCGGTTTCGGCCGCCGCCGCAACCGGTTCCGCGCCGGCGGTGGCCGCGGGGGTTTCGGTCGGGGTGGCGGTGGGCTCAGCGGCCGGGGTGCCTGCCTCGGCTGCGGACGGCGTGGAAGCGCCGGGCTGCGAGTCGGAAGCCGTGGCCGGGTCGCCGGGCTGCGAGCCGGTGGCGGGTGTGCCCGGCTGCACCGGCGAGGCGGCGGCGGGGCGCACCGGCGATGGGGGCGGCGTCGCGGCCGCGGGCCGGACCGGGGAAGCGGGAGGTGCCGGGCGCACCGGCGAGGGAGGCGGCGTCGCGGCCGCGGGCCGGACCGGCGTCGCGGGGCGGCTCGTCACCACCGAGCGGGCGGGTGCGCTGCGGGCCGGCGTCGTGGGGCGCGCCGTGACCGGCTTACCGGCGCCGTACTGCTCCAGGAGCGGCTCCAGGTCGCCCGCCGTGAGTGCGGGGCCCGCGAGGTCGCACCAGTCGAGCCAGGCCTCCTGGGCCTCCTCGACGGTGTGCTTCTCGTGCGAGACCGTGACCGCCTCGAACAGCTGCCGGGGCCCGGCCGCGGTGACGTCGGCCGAGCCGACCACCACGAACGACGGGTCGTCCTCCGCGATCACCAGCTTGGCGTTCAGCCCGCGCAGCGAGTGCACGATCACGCCAGCCTTGACCCAGTGCAGCAGCGCGTGCGGGCTCGTCGCGCCGGACAGCACCGTGTCCAGGCTCGCGTCCGTGATCAGCGTGTCGCCGGGTTCCAGTGGCAGCAGCGCGGCCGCGCCGGGCCCGACGTGGCCGAAGGCCGCCACCAGGTTCCGGCGAGGCGCGAGCAGTGGGGTGATCGAGCCCCAGATGTCGCGGCCCGTGAGAAGTCGTACCGAACGTTCTGCCAGACCCAGCCGACCGAGCTCCGCGTCCATGTCCCTGACCTTACTTGGTGCCCCCTACGGCATTGACGGGCGGAATATGTCTTGCTTGGAAGTAGTTGAACGCGCATGTAAGATGGTGCTCGCGAAGGGAGCAGGTCATGCAGTTCGGAATCTTCACGGTGGGCGACGTCACGACCGATCCCACGAACGGCAGCACGCCGACGGAACACGAGCGGATCAAGGCGATGGTCCGGATCGCGCTCAAGGCGGAGGAGGTCGGGCTCGACGTCTTCGCGACCGGCGAGCACCACAACCCGCCGTTCGTGCCGTCGTCGCCCACGACGATGCTCGGCCACATCGCGGCGCAGACGTCCAAGCTGATCCTCTCGACGTCGACGACGCTGATCACCACGAACGACCCGGTGAAGATCGCCGAGGACTTCGCGATGCTGCAGCACCTCGCCGACGGCCGCGTCGACCTGATGATGGGCCGCGGCAACACCGGCCCGGTCTACCCGTGGTTCGGCCAGGACATCCGCCAGGGCATCCCGCTGGCCATCGAGAACTACGCGCTGCTGCGCAAGCTCTGGCGCGAGGACGTCGTCGACTGGCAGGGCAAGTTCCGCACGCCGCTGCAGGGCTTCACCTCGACGCCGCGCCCGCTCGACGGCGTCCCGCCGTTCATCTGGCACGGTTCGATCCGCAGCCCGGAGATCGCCGAGCAGGCCGCCTACTACGGCGACGGCTTCTTCGCCAACCACATCTTCTGGCCGAAGGAGCACTTCCAGCAGCTGATCGCCTTCTACCGCCAGCGCTTCGAGCACTACGGCCACGGCCAGGCCGACCAGGCCATCGTCGGCCTCGGCGGCCAGGCGTTCATCCGCCCGAAGTCCCAGGACGCCTGGAACGAGTTCCGGCCGTACTTCGACAACGCGCCGGTGTACGGGCACGGCCCGTCGCTGGAGGAGTTCACCGACCAGACGCCGCTGACCGTCGGCAGCCCGCAGGAGGTCATCGACAAGACACTGACCTTCCGCGAGCACTTCGGCGACTACCAGCGCCAGTTGTTCCTGATGGACCACGCCGGCCTGCCGCTGAAGACCGTCCTGGAACAGCTCGATCTGCTCGGCGAGCACGTCGTCCCGGTGCTGCGCAAGGAACTGGACGCGCTGCGCCCGGCCCACGTCCCGGACGCGCCGACCCACGAGTCCCTGAAGGCCGCGGCGCTCGTCGGGAGCCAGGCATGAAGCTCGCGGTGGTGACGGCGGGGCTTTCGGTGCCCTCGTCGACCCGGTTGCTGGCCGACCGGCTGGCCGCGGCGACCGTCGCCGCGGCCGGTGAGCCGGTCTCCGTGACTGTCGTCGAACTGCGGGACATCGCGCTCGACGTCACGAAGAACCTGCTCACCAGATTCCCGAGTCCGGAGCTGCGTGGGGCGATCGAGGCGGTGACCGGTGCGGACGCGCTGATCGCGGTGACGCCGGTGTTCACGGCGGGCTACAGCGGGCTGTTCAAGTCGTTCTTCGACGTGCTCGACGCGGATTCGCTGGTGGGCAAGCCGGTGCTGCTCGGCGCGACCGGCGGTACCGAGCGGCACTCGCTGGTGCTCGACTACCAGCTGCGTCCGCTGTTTGGGTACCTGAAGGCGGATCCGGTCGCGACGGGCGTGTACGCGGCTTCGTCCGACTGGGGCGGCGGTGAAGGCGCGCTGCAGCGGCGGATCGAGAAGGCCGGCGCGGAGCTGGCCTCGCTGGCTGCGGGGCGGCCCGCGGTGGCTGCCGAGCCGGAGTTCGTGCCGTTCGACCAGTTGCTGGCGGGGACGGGCGAGTAGGCCCGGCCGTCGCGTGGGTGTGGGCCCGGAGCCTGGTGGCTGCGGGCCTTTCCCGTTAACGGTTGTCTCAGCGCGGTGCCAGGGCAGCGGTCTGAACTTGCACCGTGGCTCAGGCAGCTGCCGGAGGTTGGTGCGCCGCCGTGTCGGGCTGCCAGCGATCCGGTGCCGGGCGTGGCGGCCCTGGCGGCGGAGTCGTGGGCTGTGGCTGGTGGGGGAGGCGCCGGCGCGATCGCTCGGGTCCCGCGTGGCGGAAGCCGGTGGTGATCAGGCGGCGGAGGCGGCCTGGGGCCGGGGATTCGGTTGTCTCGTCCGTGGCGGCGGGAGTGACCGGGTCGGCGTCGGCGTGGGCGTGGGTCTGGTTCTCGGCGGCGGGTGTGTCGTCGAGTGTGGACTGGGCGGTGTCGAAACCCTCTGCGGGAACAGGCAGCAGTACCTGGACGCGGTCGCCGTACTGCATCGGCAAGTCCGGGGAGTCGAGGGCCAGGTCGATCGCGTCGGAAAAGGCGTCGCCGTAGCGCTCCTGCGAGGTGCGGGACTCTTCGCCCTCTTCGGCGGCGCGGCGCTCGGCCAAGGCGTCGAGCAGGGCGCTGGCGCGGTTGCCGGTCTCGTCGTCGAAGCGGCCGGACAGCTCCCAGGTGCCGGATCTCTTGCGGCGCAGGGAAAGTTTGCGGGGCGGGGTGGCGGGCTCGGGGGCGGTCGGCTCGGCGTCGCCGGGGTCCAGCTCGGACAGGAGCCGGGAACCCAGCGCCGCGACCTTCCGGTGCCCTGCTTCGGAAGCGGCGGACAGCAGCAGTTGGTGCTCGGTGTCTTCCCGGTGCTCGGGCGGAACCTGCGCCATGACCTTGACGATCGCGTCGATCATCGGGGTGCTCAACTGCCCGGCCGACGCCGCGATTTTCGTTGCGGGCGCGAAAGACTCGGTGGGGCCGCCCTCTGGGGAATGCATCGCCCGGGCGCGCCTCATGACGGCGTCGGCCGTGGCCTTCGGTACGTCGGCGAGATGCGCGTACAGCTGGGCGGCCGATCGGTAACCGAACGTTTCCGGTGCGCCGCGTGACTCGATTTCCACCAGCAGCGCACCGATTTCCGCCTCGGCGGATCTCACGACAGCGAGCAGCGAGCCGATGCGGTCGGTCAGGGCCGCCGCATCGGCTTGCTGGAGGTCGTTGGTGTCCACGTCTTCGAGATTACCGATCTTCGAACAGTCGTTCATCACACGAAGAGGTGAAGTCAGCGGTGGTGCACCCGGTATCGCAGATGGGTGACGACTTCGCCGGCCACGACCTCCACGCGTTCCAGTTCGGCCTTCGTGGCGCCGAGGTCTTCGAAGTAGCGCACGCCTTCGCCGAGGAACACCGGCACCAGGTCGATCCGTACCTCGTCCAGCAGGCCCAGGTTCAGGCACTGCCGGGCGATGTCCGGCCCGGAGACGCCGACGTTGCCGTCGCCGGCCGCCTTCGCCTGCTCGATCGCGGTGGCGACGTCGCCGACGAACGTGAACGGCGCCAGGTTTTCCGCGGACCAATCCGTGGGCGGCGGCCGGTGGGTCACCACGAACGCCGTCCCGCCGCCGGGCGGGTGGCCGCCCCAGCCGTGGGTGTGGTCGAACACCCGGCGGCCGCAGACGAAAGCGCTGTGGCGCGCCGATTCCAGCTGCGCTCGCAGGTAGTCCGCGCTCGACGGCGTGACGCGGAACGTGATCGGGTAGCCCACCATCGGCACTTCGATGTCGCCCGCGGTGTACCAGTCGAAGAGTGGCCCGACGCTGTCGTCGGGCCGCGCCACGAAGCCGTCGAGCGACATGCAAAAGCTCGCGACGACCGGCATGTCAGTCCTCCTTCTCCAGTACCTCGTCGAGGCGCTCGTACGACTGCGTGATGCCGTTGTTCATGCCGCTCTCGACCGCCGCGTCGCGGGCCTCGACCGAGGGGAACACCGAGCGGCTCTCGAGCCGGGTGCGGCCGCCGAGGTCGACCAGCGTCATCGACTCCAGGCAGACCTCGCCGGGGGCGCCCTCGAACTCGAAGGTCTGGATGATCCGGTCGGCGCTCACCGTGTGGTAGACGTCGCGGAAGCGGTATTCGCCGCGGTCGTCGCGGTGGACGTAGTGGTAGCCGCCGCCCGAGCGGGCGTCGAACTCGAGCAGCTCCATCTCCATGCCGCGCGGGCCCAGCCAGCGGACGACGAGCTCCGGGTCGGTGTGGGCGCGCAGGACCTTGTCCGGCGAGGCCGCGAACTCGCGGGTGATCTCGATGAACGGGGTGGCGGGCTGGGCGGTGATCGTGGTGCTCATGGGTTTTCCTCCAGGGTTTCCAGGACGGCGTCGAGCCGCCGGTAGGTGCGTTCGGTGGCCAGCCGGTAGGTGTCGATCCAGCCGGTCAGCGCTTCGAGGGCGGCCGGGACGAGGTGGCACGGCCGGCGCTGGCCGTCGCGGCTGCGCGTGATCAGCCCGGCCTGTTCCAGCACCTGGATGTGCCGGGAGATCGCCTGCTTGGTGATCTCGAAGGGCTCGGCCAGCTCGTTCACCGTCGCTTCGCCGCGAGAGAGCCGGGCGACGATCGCCCGCCGCACCGGGTCGCCGAGTGCGGTGAACGCCCGGTTCAGTCCCTCCTCGTCAAGCGCCATCTTTATCAACCAATCTGTTTATCAACCGATGCGTTGACTATGGCACGAGGTGCCGCGGCCGTCAAGGAGGTGCCGAAAGTAGGGGGTCCCCGACGTCGTCCGGCAGCGGTGGCGGACCCGCGAAATCCCTAGCTTTACCCCCATGACCAGGCTTTTCCTCGTGCTCACGGCTCTGCTGCTCGCCACCGCGACTCCCGCGGCCACCGCCGCTGCGCCTCCGGACGTCGACGGCTACGTCCGCGCCTACCTCGACCACACGGGCCTGCCCGGTGCCGCGGTAGCCGTCACTCACAACGGTGACGTCGTCCGCGTCGCGGGCTACGGTCACGACGCCGCGGGCGCGCCGGTCACCGCGGCGAGCCGGCTGCCGATCGCGTCGGTGAGCAAGTCCATGACGGCGTTCGCGGTGCTCCAGCTCGCCGAGGCCGGGAAGCTCCGGCTCGACGAGCCGGTCACGCGCTACCTCCCGGACTTCCGGCTCGCCGACCCGCGGGGCGCCCGGATCACCGTCCGGATGCTGCTGGACCAGACGTCCGGGATGGCCGACTCCGCGTTCCCCGACCTGAAGCTGGCGCAGCCGCGCACCCTCGCCGAAGCGGTCACCCGGCTGCGCGAAGCGCCGCTGGCGAGCGAACCGGGGGCCGAGTTCCACTACCACAACCCCAACTACGAGGTGGCCGCCCGCATCGTCGAGGTGGTGGCCGGGCAGCCGTTCGCGGAGTACCTGCGCACCCGGCTGTTCGGGCCGCTCGGCATGACGGCGAGCACCACCGTGGACACGCCGCCGGCCGGGACCGCCGGGTACGTCCGGGCGTTCGGGATCGAGGTGCCGGTGTCCGAACCGGACTGGTTCACCGGCGGCAGCCACGGCGTCCTGAGCACCGCCGGGGACCTGGCCAGGTGGCTGATCGCCCAGCGCGACGGCGGTGGCGTCCTCTCGCCGGCTTCGGCCGCGCTCGCGCACACCCCGGCCCCCGGTCGCGGCTACGCGCTGGGCTGGACCGTCCGGGACGGCCGGGTTTCGCACACCGGCGACTGGTTCTCCCACACCGCGGCCCAGGTGCTGCTGCCCGGCGGCTACGGCGTCGCCGTCATGGCGAACACCGGTATGGCACTGGACAACGAAGCCGAACTGCTGGCCCAGGGCCTCGCGGACCTGCTCGAAGGCGGCGCGCCCGAGGTGTCCCTGCCCGCCGGCGTCGTGGCCGACTGGGTGCTCGGAGGCTTGGCGCTCATCGCTGCCGGGCTCGCTGTCCTGGGGGTGCGGCGAGCCCGGCGGAAGTCCCGGTGGTGGCGCGTCGTGCCGCCGTTGCTGCCGTTCGCGGTGCTCGCGTTTCTGCCGCAGCTGCTGGGCGTGGTGTTCGCCGGCCGGCAGGGGACCTTCGGCCAGGTGCTCTACGTCTGGCCGGGTCTGGTGATCGCGCTCGGACTGGTCGCGCTCGCGGGCTTTGCGGTGGCCTTGGCGCGGGTATCCGCCCTCGTGAGTGGCACGCGAACCCGCGACCAGGAAGAATCGGGCGAAACGAGGGGAGAGCACCGGTGGGCATCGGCAAACAGGCCAAGCGCGTCCTGATCGCCTCGGCGGGCGCGGTCCTGCTGGTGGTCGGGGTGCTGCTGCTCGTACTGCCCGGGCCGGGGCTGCTCCTGGTGCTCGCCGGGCTGCTGCTGCTCGCCTCGGAGTTCCCGGCGCTCGAGAAGTACGTCGACCCGGTCCGCGACCGCGCGATGAAGGCGGCCGAGGACAGCGTGTCCTCGCCGCTGCGGATCGCAGGCTCGGTGCTGGCCGGGCTGGCGCTGCTGGCTGCGGGGATCGTCTGGGGCACCGTGAAGTCGCTGCCGTTCAGCGGCTGGAGCACCGGGTCGAGCCTGATCCTGTCGTCGGCGATCCTGTTCGCGCTGCTGATCTGGAGCTACCGCCGGGTGAAGGCGCGCCGCGCGGAACCGGCCGCCCGCCGCGACTGACCGGTACCGTCGGGGAGCATGAGCGCCGGATTCCAGCGCGCCCGCCGTCCCGAGCAGATCGAGGCGCGCCGGACCGCGATCCTCGCCGCCGCCCGGGAGATGCTGGGGCAGCGGCCGGTCGCCGAGATCAGCCTGCGGGAGCTCAGCTGCCGCGTCGGGCTCGCGAAGTCCAATGTGCTCCGCTACTTCGACAGCCGGGAGGCGATCTTCCTCGAGGTCCTCGACGGATCGTGGTCGGCGTGGCTCGACGAGCTGGCGTTCGGGGACCTGCCGGGCCCGCCCTCCGCGCGCGAGGAGCGGATCGCCGGGACGATTGCATCGACGCTCGCGGAACGTCGGCTGCTGTGCGAGCTGATCAGCGCGATGGCGCCGGTGCTGGAACGCAACATCTCCCTGGACTTCGCCCGCGGCTTCAAGCACCGCGCGGCCGCGAACCTCGAACGACTGGCGTCGCTGGTCCGCGCCGGCGTCCCGGAGCTGTCGGCGGACGCGGCCCGGGTGTTCGCGCGGTCCGTCGTGGTCGTGGTGTCGGGGGCGTGGCCCTACGCGAACCCGACGGAGGCAGTGGCACTCGCGACGGCCGAGGCCGGTGGCGCGCCCGGGTTCGAGGCCGTGGTGGCGGAGAACCTCACGAACCTGCTGGCCGGTCTCGTCGCGCGAGGGCGGTGATGTCCGCGTTCTCCAGGATCGGCTTCTCGTACCCCGACGAGGCCACCGCCAGCATCGCGAGCCCGATGTCCTCGGTGGTCGTCACCGCGCGCGGGAACAGCCGCTTGAGCACCGGGTACAGCGGCATCGCGACGCGGTAGAGCACCCGGTACAGCGGGGTTTTCGACGTGATGCCGTGCAGCGGCTGGATGTAGCCGGGGCGGAAGGCGAACGTCCGCAGCGGCAGCCGCGCCAGCGCGTTCTCCGTCGCGCCCTTCACCCGGGCCCAGCGCACGCGGCCGCGCTCGGTGCTGTCGGTGCCCGCGCCCGAGACGTACACGAAAGTGGTGTCTTCGGGCAGCTTCCGGGCCACCGAAAGGGTGAGCTGGTAGGTGATCCGCTCGTAGTCCTCCGGTGACACGCCCACCGACGACACCCCGAGGCAGAAGAAGCAGGTGTCGTACCCGGTGATCGGCTCGAGGGCGAACAGGTCCCGCTCGACGACTTCGCGCAGCTTCGGGTGGCTGGTGCCGGCCGGGGACCGGCCGACCGCCAGCACCGCCTCGACCCGTTCGTCGCGCAGGCATTCCCGCAGCACGCCTTGGCCGACCATGCCGGTCGCGCCGAACAGGACGACCCTCATGCGCTCGTCACCGGCAGCAGCCCCCTCTCGGCGAAGACCTTCTTGGCCGTGAAGGTCGCGTTCAGCGCCTTCGGAAATCCACAGTAGACCGCCGAGTGCAGGAGCGCTTCGACGATCTCCGCGGGCGTGAGCCCGACGTTGAGCGACGCGTTGACGTGCACCTCCAGTTGCGGCTCGCAGCCCCCGAGCGCGGTGAGCATGCCGAGCGTCACGAGCTGGCGCTCGCGCGGCTCGAGCCCCGGCCGCGCGTAGATCTCCCCGAATCCCCACGACACGACGGCTTCCGCCAGCGCGGGGGAGACGTCGGCGAGGTTGTCGAGCACGCGCTGCCCGCTCTCGCCGTCGATGGCGGACAGGGTCTTCAGGCCGAGTTCGAAGCGCTCGTCGGTCATGGCGGGTTCCTTTCCCCAGTACGTCGTTGCGAGGACGACGCTAGGGGCTGGAGCGCGCTCCAGGTCAAACGCGAGGACGAAAAAATCCGGGGAGGCCGGTCGCCCGGCCTCCCCGGATTTCGGGGGACTGCTTACTTGCCGCTCGAGTACAACGCGCTCACGTCCGCGTCGGACAGGGCGCGGTCGTACACGTGCACCTGGTCGACCGCGCCGTTGAGGTAGTCGACCGGGTTGCCGCCGTACTTGCCGCGGCCGATCACCGTGTGGCCCGTCGACGCGTCGCCGAGGCAGACGCTCTTCGTGGCCGCCAGCTGGCCGTCGACGTACAGCTTCAGCGTGCCCGCGGCCGCGTCGCGGACGCCGACCACGTGGTACCAGCGGTTCGCTTCCGGGGCCGTGGGCGCCAGAGCCCGCGTGCCCACGAAGCTCATCGCGAGCCGGTGGTCCTGACCGGAGTACTGCAGGAAGAACGCGCTGTTGCTGTCGCCGTCCTGGCTGACCACGGTCTGGAAGCCGTCACCCACGGCGTTGAACTTCACCCACGCCGCCGCGCTGTAGCTGCCTTCGGTGTTCACCAGCGCGGCACCCGTGTCGGCGTACTGGCCCGACCCGTTGACCGCCAGCGCCGAGCCGGTCTTGCCCGCCGTCCAGGACGCGCCGCCGACGAGCGTGGCGTCGTGGTCGCCGACGCTGTCCGCGGCCGTCGTACCGGTGTTCTCGTCGAAACCGTAGGCCGCGATGCCGTCGATGCCCGGGGTGCCCGCGGGCACCGACGGACCGGAGACCGGAGCCCCGGTGGCGCCCTTGATGACCGCGAGGTTCGCCGCGCGGACCGCCGCGAAGTCCATCTTCTTCACCTGCCGGTCGTAGGTGAAGAAGCCGTTGACCTCCTTCTCGACGTCGGTGGTCTGCGTGTAGACGCCGGCCGAGACGCCGCACCGCTGGGCGACCAGCAGCAGGCGCTGCTGCAGCTCGCCGTAGCGCCGGGTCAGCGTCGCGCTGTCGGGCTCCATCTCGTAGGCGAAGCTGCCCGCGGCGTCGAACTCGTGGCCGGCGACCTTCAGGCCGAGGCCGCCGTACTCGCCGTCGACCGCCGCGCGCGTCCCGGTCTGGATCGGCGTGCCCGGACCGGTGTAGGTGTGGTCGTCGTAGATGTCACCGCGACCGCTGTCCGGTTCGGACCGGCAGCAGTTGACGCCGGATTCCGCGTTGACGAGCCGCGAGGGGTCCCACGACTTGACCTCGTCGGCGATCCGGCCGACTTCGTAGTCGCCCCAGCCCTCGTTGAACGGCACCCACGTGACGATCGACGGGAAGCTGCGGTGCTGGTCGATCATCCGCTTCATCTCGGACTCGTAGTTGACGCGCGAAGCCGCGGACGGCTCGACGTCGTCCTTCATCGCCGGCATGTCCTGCCACACCAGCAGCCCGAGCTTGTCGGCGTAGTAGTACCAGCGGTCCGGCTCGACCTTGATGTGCTTGCGCACCATGTTGAAGCCGAGCGCCTTCTCCTGCTCCAGGTCGAACTTCAGCGCCGCGTCGGTCGGCGCGGTGTAGATGCCGTCCGGCCAGAAGCCCTGGTCGAGCGGGCCGACCTGCATGACGAACTTGCCGTTGAGCAGCATCCGCTGCTTGCCGTCGGCGGTCTTGCCGACGCTGATCGACCGGATGCCGAAGTACGAACCGACCTCGTCCCCGCCCGACAGCTTCACGCGCAGGTCGTAGAGGAACGGGTCGTCCGGCGACCACAGGTGCGGCCGGTCCACCTTGAGCTTCAACGGCTGGTTCGCGTCACCGGACACGCGCCCGACCGGGCGCCCGTGGTCGTAGGCGACGGCTTCGACGCGCTGCCTGACCGGGCCGCCGACCACGGCGTTCACCGTGACCGAACCGCTCGCCACGTCGGGCGTGACGTCGAGCCGGTCGACGCGCGCGGACGCCACCGGTTCCAGCCAGACGGTCTGCCAGATGCCGGACGACGGCGTGTAGAAGATGCCGTCGCCGGGCTGGCGCTGCTTGCCGATCGGCTGCCCGCCCTGGTCGTTCGGGTCGGCGACGCCGACGACGACTTCCTGCGACTTCGCCGTGGTCAGCGCGTCGGTGACGTCGACGGACCAGGCGTCGTAGCCGCCGGTGTGGCGGCCGACGGTCTTGCCGTTGACGATCACCGTGGCGTCGTAGTCGACGGCCTGGAAGTGCAGCAGGAGCCGCTGGCCGCCCTTGCCGACCTGCCAGGTCTTCGGGACCTCGAACGTGCGGCGGTACCACATGTTCGTTTCGTGGCGCATGATCCCGGACAGCGCGGACTCGACCGGGTACGGCACGAGGATGCGCTCGCCGAGCGTCTTGCCGACCGGCGCGGCCTCACCCGGGGTCGCCTTGGCGAACTCCCAGACGCCGTTGAGGTTCTGCCACTTGTCGCGGGTCAGCTGGGGCCGGGGGTAGTCGGGGAGGGCGTTCGCCGGCGAAACGTCCTTCGTCCACGGGGTGCTCAGCGGCGGGGTGAGCCGCTGCCACTGGGGTGCGTCGGCGGCGCTGGCGGCCGGCACGGTGCCGAGGCCGGCCACCGCGACGGCGAACGCGGCGGCCGCGGTCAGCCATCTCCGGGTATTTCGGGCAGGACGGAACATCGTTGAGACCTCCTGGTGGGGGGCTGGGGACTCAGCGGGTTCGGGAACGCGCCAGCAGGCGCTGGATCACCACGACGACGAGCAGGAAGGCCCCGCTCACCACCGTCTGGTAGTTGGAGTCGAGGGTGCCGATCTGGTTGATGACGTTCTGGATCAGCGTCCGCAGCAGCACGCCGACGAGCGTGCCGATGATCGTCCCGGCACCGCCGGTGAGCAGCGTGCCGCCGATGACGACGACGGAGATCGCGTCCAGTTCGGTGCCGACGCCGATCACCGTGACGCCGGACTGCAGGTACGCGGCGGTGAGCACGCCCGCGAAGCCGGCCAGCGCGCCGCTCAGCGTGTAGAGGCTGATCTTGGTGCGGGCCACCGGCAGGCCCATCAGCAGCGCGGACTGCTCGGCACCGCCGATGGCGAACACCGACTGGCCGAACCGGGTGCGGCGCAGCAGGAGCCCGCCGAGCGCGAACAGGATCAGCGTCAGGTACACCGGGACGCCGACGCCGAAGATCGTGCCCTGGCCGAGCCAGAGGAACGCCGAGCCGGGGTCGACTTTGTACGTCGTCGAGCCTTCGGACGTCAGCGCGAGCAGGAGTCCCCTGGCGAACAGCAGGGACGCCAGCGTCACGATGAACGGCGCCATCCCGGTGCGCGCGATGAGCAGGCCGTTGACCAGGCCGATCAGCGAACACACCGCGAGCGGCAGCAGGATCGCGACGACGATCCCGTACTGCGCGCCCCACGCGGCGAGGATGCCGCCGAGCGCGTAGTTCGAGCCGACCGAGAGGTCGATGCCGCCGGAGATGATCACGAACGTCATGCCGAGCGCGATCACCGCGAGGAACGACCCCTGCAGCACCAGGCTGCGCAAGTTGTCCGCGGTGCCGAAGTGCGGGAACGCGAACCACGCCGCGGCGACGCCGAGCACGAGGACGACGGCCGCGCCCTGGCGCTGCAGGACACCGGCGAACGCGGCGTTGCGCGCCGGAACCGGAGTGGCGGTCTGGGCTGTCATCGGCTGCTCCGCTCGCGCGCGACGTAGACCGCGACGACGATGATGGCCGCCTGGACCATCTGCGCGGTCGAGTCCGGCAGGTTGTGCTTGATCAGGGTGGCCTGGACGAGCTGCATGAGCAGCGCGCCGAACACGGTGCCGAGCACGCGGACCCGGCCGCCGGTCAGCGGCGTGCCGCCGACGACGACCGCGGTGATCGCGGACAGCTCCATGAGCAGGCCGACGTCGCTCGGGTCGCTGGCGGCCAGCCGCGACGTCGCCAGCACGCCGGCGATCGCGGCCAGCGCCCCGGAGATCACGTAGACGCTGATGAGCACGCGCTTCACCGGCAGGCCGGCCAGGGTGCTCGCGGGGCGGTTGCCGCCGACCGCGACCAGGTGCCGCCCGAACGTCGTGCGCTGCACGACCAGCCCGGTCAGCACCGCCAGCACGCCCGCGACGATCACCATGATCGGGATGCCGAGCAGGTCTCCGGTGCCCAGTTCCAGGAAGTCCTGGTTGTGCAGCTGGACGAGCTGGCCGTGGGCGATGACCAGCGCGAGTCCGCGGCCGCCGACGAGCAGCGCCAGGGTCGCGATGATCGGCTGGATGCCGAGGTACGCCACCAGGTAGCCGCTGAACAGGCCGGAGACCACGCCCGCGATGACGGCGACGATGATCGCCATCAGCGGGCCCGCGCCGAGGTAGAGCGGGATGAGCGCGGCGGCGATCGCCATCACCGAGCCGACCGACAGGTCGATGCCCTCGGTGCCGATCACCAGCGCCATGCCCAGCGCGACGATGCAGACCGGCGCCGCCTGCACCAGCTGGGTGCGGAAGTTGGCCGCGGACAGGAAGTTCTCGGTGAACACGACATTGAACAGCAGCAGCACCACGACGGCCAGGTAGACGCCGTAGTTCTGCAGCCACGCCGTGACTTTCGCGCGGTCGGGGGTTCTCGTCAGGGTGGCGCTAGACATCGTTGTCACCCTCGGTGGTTTCGGCGGCGATCGCGGTCAGTACGTTCTCCTCGGTGATGCCGTCGCCGGTCAGCTCGCCGACGACCGAGCCGTCGCGCAGCACGACCACGCGGTCGGAGCCGTCGATCAGCTCTTCGAGTTCGGACGAGATGAGCAGCACGCCGAGCCCTTCCTGCGCGAGCTCGTCGATCAGCGCCTGGACTTCGGCCTTGGCGCCGACGTCGATGCCGCGCGTCGGTTCGTCGAGGAGCAGGATCTTCGGGCCGGTGGCGAGCCAGCGGGCGAGCAGTACTTTTTGCTGGTTGCCGCCGGACAGCTCCGACACCTTCTGCTCGGGACTGGCCGCCTTGATCCGCAGGCGCTCCATGAAGATCTTCACGACCTTGTCCTGCTTGGCCTTGCTGACCAGGCCGAACGGCGAGAGCGTCGGCAGCGCGGCGAGCACGATGTTCTCGCGCACCGACAGGTTCGGGATGATCCCGTCGGTCTTGCGGTCCTCGGCCAGCAGCGCGATCCCGGCCCGCATGGCGGCCTTGATCCGGCCCTTCTTGAGCGGTTTCCCGGCCAGCAGCACGGACCCGCCGTCGAGGGGGAACGCCCCGACGATGGCCCGCGCGGTCTCGCTGCGGCCGGAGCCGAGCAGTCCGGCGAGGCCGACGACCTCGCCGGGCCGGATGCTCACCGAGACGTCGTGCAGCTTCCGCATGCCGGACAGGTTTTCCGCCTTGAGCAGCGGCTCGCGCTCGACGTCGTGTTCCTCGCCGAACGCCGTGACGCCCTCTTCGCGGATCTGCTTGATCTCCCGGCCGAGCATCTTGCTCACCAGTTCGATGCGCGGCAGGTCCTTCAACGGTCCGCTGTGGACGACCCGACCGTCGCGCAGCACGGTGACGCTTTCGCAGACCCGGTACAGCTCGTCCATGCGGTGGCTGACGTAGACGATCGCGATGCCTTCCGCGTGCAGGCGGTTCAGCACCTCGAAGAGCGTCTCGACCTCGCGCGGCTCGAGCGACGACGTCGGTTCGTCCATGATGACGACCTTCGCGTCGGTCGAGACCGCGCGGGCGAGCGCGACCATCTGCTGCGCGCCGACGCCCAAGGTGTGCAGCGGGCGCTTGACGTCGTCGTCGATGCCGTAGCCCTTGAGCAGCTCGCGGGCGTCGGCGTACATCTTCGACCAGTCGACCAGACCGGCCTTGGTGCGCGGCTCGCGACCGAGGAAGACGTTGCCGGCGATGCTCATCAGCGGGACGAGGTTGACCTCCTGGTAGATCGTGGAGATCCCGGCGCGCTGCGCGTCGATCGGGCGCTTGAACGACACCGGCTCGCCGAGGTGGCGCACTTCGCCCTCGTCGGGCTGGTAGACGCCGGTGAGCACCTTGATCAGCGTGGACTTGCCGGCGCCGTTCTCGCCGACCAGCGCGTGCACCTCGCCCGGCCGCAGCGCGAAGCTGACGTCGTCGAGCGCGAGGGTGCCGGGGAACCGCTTGGTCACCCCGGCCACCTCGAGCACCGGTGCGGTCGTCATGGCGACGTCCTCTTCGGTGGCTGCCGTCATCAGTACGCGTTCCCGACCTTCTGCGACGCGTTGGTCTCGTCGTACTGGTCGTCGGTGATCACGATGCTGGCCGGGATCGCTTCGCCGGACTCGAACTTCTGCAGCGTCTGGAAAGCCAGCGGGCCGAAGCGCGGGTTCGACTCGATCACGGCGTTGTAGCTGCCGTCGGCGATGAGCTGCACGGCGTTGCGGGTGCCGTCGATCGAGACGACCTTGACGTCCTTGCCCGGCGTCTTGCCGGCGGTCTTCAGCGCGTTGACGGCGCCGACGCCCATTTCGTCGTTTTCGGCGTAGACGGCGGTGATGTCCGGGTGGCTCTGGATGAGCTGCTCCATCACGGCCTGGCCCTTGGACCGGTCGAATTCGCCGGTCTGCTCGGCGACCACGGACAGCCCGGGCGTCTTCGCCAGCTCGTCCTTGAAGCCGGAGGTGCGGTCGGTGGTGACGTTGTTGCCGGACGCGCCGAGCAGGATCGCGACCTTGCCGGTGCCGCCGGTGACCCGCGCCATCTCCTGCGCCGCGCGCTTGCCCTGCTCGACGAAGTTGGAGCCGATGAAGGTCAGGTAGTCGGTGCAGGGCTGCGAGGTCACCTTGCGGTCGATGGTGACGACCGGGACCTTCTTGGCCTTCGCGGCGTCGAGCGCCGGCTGGAGGCCGTCGGAGTTCAGCGGCGCGACGACGAGCAGCTGCGCGCCGCGGTCGAGCATCGACTTGATGTCGCTGATCTGCTTGTTGAGGTCGCTCTGGGCGTTGGTGACGAGCAGCTTGTCGCTCGCGATGCCGAGCTTGGCGGCTTCGTCCTTGATGGACTGCGTCTCGGCGATCCGGAAGGGGTTGGCTTCCTTTTCGGACTGTGAGAAACCCACGACCGCGGTCTTCAGGTCGACCTTGGGGTAACCGGTCTTCTGGAGCGTGCAGCCGTCGGCGCTGGGCGCGACGGACTGGGCGCTGGCGGCGGGGCCGCCGCCGCTGGAGGGGGCAGCCGGGGACTCTTCCCTGCTGGTGCAGGAGGTGAGGGCGAGCGCGGCGGCGGCCGTGGTGGCGGCGATCAGGAGGGGACGGGTGGACAGCGGCACGGGTGACTCCTCGGGCAGCGACGGTGGTGGCCCGCTCACCGGGGTGATCGGAGTCACCGCGGGAGCCTTGAGGTACTTTTTACATCGTTGGAACAACGTTGTAAACCGGCAAAATGTCGCTATGCTTCGGGCTCACTATCTCGAAGGAGCCGCCCGTGACCGTGACGCTCAAGGACGTGGCCACGCTCGCCGGAGTGTCGGTGAAGACGGTGTCGAACGTGGTGAACGGCTACGCCTTCGTCAAGCCGGAAAACCGGCGGCGGGTGGAGGAGGCGCTGGCGGCCACGGGGTACCGGCCCAACGTCGGGGCGCGGAACCTGCGCCGCGGCCGCACCGGGTTCCTGGCGCTGATGGTGCCGGAGCTGTCCATCCCGTACTTCGGCGAGCTGGCCGGCCTGGTCATCACGGCCGCCCAGAAGCGCGGGTGGAGCGTCCTGATCGAACAGACGCAGGGCACGCGGTCCCGGGAGCGCGAGACGCTGTCGTCGCTGGGCCCGCACCTGGTCGACGGGGCGCTGGTGCACCCGGAAGCCCTGGAGGCGGCGGACTTCCCGTCCCCGGGCGAGATCCCGCTGGTGATGCTGGGCGAGCACGCGGTCGACGTGCCGATCGACCACGTGGCGATCGACAACGTCCTGGCCGCGCACACGGCGGTGTCCCACCTGGCTTCCTTGGGGCGCACGCGGATCGCGGCGATCGGGCGCAATCCCGCTCGTGGGACGTCTTCGCAGCGTCTGGCGGGGTATCGGGAGGCGTTGACCGCCGCTGGACTGTCCTATTCGGACGCTCTGGTTGCGCCCGCCGAGAAGTGGCACCGTTCGGTGGGTTCGGCGGCGATGAAGGCGTTGCTGGGGTTGCCGTCGCCGCCTGACGCGGTGTTCTGCTTCAACGACCTGCTGGCGATCGGCGCGATGCGGGCGGTGGCGGAGCTGGGGCTGCGGGTGCCGGAGGACGTGGCCATCGTGGGCTTCGACAACAACGAGGAGAGCGCGTTTTCCTTGCCGTCGCTGACGACGATCGCGCCGGACAAGGCGGCGCTGGCCGAGGCGGCGATCGATCTGGTGCACCGGCGGATCACGGGGGACAAGGCGTTGCCGGCGCAGGACATCCAGACGCCGTTCGCGTTGGAGATACGCGAAAGTACGCGCGGGCGGTGAAGTGGGAACTCGTCACGCCGGAGGGCTTCGACCGGCCGGACTGGCTGCTGGCGGCTGACCGCGGCGTGGTGCTGCACGCCCACCTGGCGTACGGCGACCGGCGGTTCCCGATGATGCTGTTCGACCCGACCCGGATCGTCCAGGTCGTCGAGGATGAGCCGCGCTACTACGACATGAACGTCGTGGTGGTGCCGGAGATCACGCGCGAGGCGGCGGAGGAGGAGATCGGCCGGCTGGCGGCGGAGGGGCGATTCGACTGGCTGCTTTCGCTCGCGCCGGGGGGCGCGGGTGCTTGGTCGGTGTCGGACGGTGGGCTGGCCTTCGGTGATCGGCGGTTCGCGTTGCGGGTTTACTCGCCGGAGGAGCTGGCGGTTGCGCTCGGGTGGGCGGATCTGGAGACCACCCATTGGTTCGGGAATCGGCCTCGGCCTACGCGGTTCTACGCGGAGAACTTGTTGGTGCTGCCGTCGTCGGATCCGTCTTCGGTGCGGGAGGCGGTTGCGGGGCTGGCTGCGGATGGGTCTTTGGCTTGGCTGCTGGAGTGATCAGCAGGGTGCGACGGCGCCGGTTTTGCCGGCCGCGCACCAGCCGGGGTGAGTGGCGAGCCAGGCGTCCCGTTCGCGGAGGACTTGGTCTTGGGTGAGTCCGCGGGCGGCGTTGAGGCAGCTGCCGGTCTGGCAGTCCTCGGCTTTGGGGCGGGTGGCCGGGGCTTTGCGTGCCGGTGCGGTGGTGGTCGTGGTGACCGCGACGGTGGCCGTGGTGGTCGCTGTTTCGGTGACGGTTACGGGCTCGGCGGTCACTGTGGTCGGTACCGGGTGAGGGGTCTGCGCGGCGGGTGTCGCGGAGCAGGCGCTCACGAGTACGGCGGCCAGGAGTCCGGTGGCGAGGGCGGGAAACCGCATGATCGGCAGCTTTCGGGCGCGGGAACGTGCCCATCCACCATCGGGCTCGGTGCCGCGGGGGAGTAGGGCCGTTGGGTCCGGCTTGAACCGGTCGGCCGAGGTCTTGAATGAGTCATTCAGGACCTCCGGTGACCTGAATGACTCATTCAGGACCGTTGCCGGGGCGTGGAACGCTGAAACCGCGGGCGCGAAACGCGCGAGCAACACGGCGGCCTGGCGCGAAGCAGTGTGCGGGCGCGGGACGCCGGCCCAGCGAGGCCGAGGTGTGGGGGCGGCTGAGCGCGAGAGTGGTGGCGGCTGGAGTGTGAGAGCGGCCGGGTTGGGATCAGCGGGCGGGCCAGTGCCACGAAGGGCGGTCCAACCTCCCTTGCCCCACTATCTTCGTCTCCCCGTACTCCTTCTCCAGCTCCACCGTCCCCACCTCCGCCACCTCGGACAGCGCCCGGATCAACGGACCCGCGTGCGAAACCACCACGACCTGTGTCTCCTTCGCCGCCGTGGCGATCAACACCGCCAGGGCCGGGAGGAGGTCCGGATGGAGGCTCGTCTCCGGCTCGTTCAGCACCAGCAGCTCCGGCGGCCGCGGGGTCAGCAGCGCCGCCACCCACAGCAGGTACCGCAGGGTCCCGTCCGACAGCTCCGCCGCCGACAGTGGGCGCAGCAAGCCGTGCTGGTGGAAGCGGATCGACAGCGCACCGTCGGTGGAAGTCACCGATAGGCGTGAGCCCGGGAAGGCCGCGTCCACCACTGATTCCAGGTCCGAAGCGCGGCCCACTTCGATGATCGTCTGCAACGCCGCCGCGAGGTCGGCGCCGTCGTGGGACAGGACGAACGTCCGGGTGCCCAGCTGGGATTGGCGGGCCGGGGCCGCGGCGTCCGTGCGGAAGTGGTCGTAGAAGCGCCACGACCGGATGCGCTCGCGCAGGACCAGCAGTTCCGGGCACGCGCGCGGGTCCGCGAACTCGCTCAGCATGCTGTCGGACAGCCGGATCTTGAACTGCTCCGAACCCCAGCCACCGGAAGCGACGCGTGTGCGCACCGACGGGCCCGCGCGGTCGGCCAGCAACGCCGTGGGCCGCAGGACCGGGCCGGACCAGACCGCTTCGCGTTTGAACTCCGGGTCCAGGTTGAACACCGTCTCGGCGGGCACGGGGAGGCCGAGGTCGAGGGCGTAGCCGAACTCGTCGCCCGCGAAGCCCAGGCGGAGACCGACCGCTTTCGAGCGGACCGTGCCCTGGACCGGCGTGCGGCCTTCGCGTACCGCGCTGCCGATCGTCTCCGGGCCCGCCCACAACGTCGATGGCAGGCCGCCTTCACGCGCGAGGGCCGCCACCGCGCCGTTGCGGGACGCGTCCGCAAGCAAGCGCAACGCCCGATACAGGCTCGACTTGCCGCTGCCGTTCGGGCCGGTGACCACCGTCAGCCCGGACAGCGGCAGCACGAGGTCGCGCAACGAGCGGTAGTTCGCGACGGCCAGCGTGGTCAACATGCCCCGAACCTAGCCGCCACCCCCGACAGTTCCAGATTCGTCCGATCTTTGTCCTGGTCGGGCGTTGACATCGGTGAGCCAGCGCAGCAAGAATCCGTAACCGTCGATCCTATAGGATCCACGGTTCCCTCGATAACGGCCGTGGTCCTCCGATGTCTGACGAAGTCCCCACCGACCTCGAAGGAGTGGTCATGGCAGCACGCGGCAGACGGGCCCTGGGTGCCCTCGCCGGACTGACGGTGCTCGCGGGCCTGCTCGCGGCTCCCCCGGCCACGGCAGCGGAACCACAGCAACAACCCTTGGCTCAGAAGCCGTACATGGGCTGGAGCAGCTGGAGTCTCGAATCGACGAACTACCCGGGCGTGAACCCGACCGGCTCGGCCAGCTGGCTCACCGAGGCCCACGTCCTCCAGCAGGCCGACGTCCTCGCCGCGAAGTTCAAGCAGCACGGCTACGACTACGTCAACATCGACGCCGGCTGGTCCAACGGCTTCGACGAGTACGCCCGCCCGGTCGTCAACCCGGCGACGTTCCCCGACGGCATGAAGTACGTTGCCGACTACGTCCACCAGAAGGGCCTCAAGCTCGGGTCCTACCTGGCCGTCGGCCTCGACCTCAAGGCCTACAACGACGGCAACTCGCCCATCGCGGGCGCCGCGGACTGCCACACCCGGGACCTCGTCTACCCGGACCTGCGCAAGACCAACGGCTGGGACTCCGCCTACAAGATCGACTTCACGAACCCGTGCGCCCAGTCCTATGTGGACTCCGTGGCGAAGCTGCTGGCCGGCTGGGGTGTCGACTTCCTCAAGCTCGACGGCGTCGGCCCCGGCTCCTTCAAGGGCGGCGAGAACTACACCAACACCAGCGACGTCGAGGCGTGGCACAAGGCCATCGCCAAGACCGGCCGCCCGATGGAGTTCGTCGTCTCCTGGGCGCTCAGCCACCGCCAGGCCGACGTCTGGCAGGCCAACACCAACGGCTGGCGCGTCGACACCGACGTCGAGTGCTATTGCGACACCCTGGTGACCTGGGACAACTCGGTCAAGCAGCGCTGGAACGACGTCGTGCAGTGGATCCCCGACGCCGGGCCAGGGCACTGGAACAACCTCGACTCCCTCGACGTCGGCAGCGGCGAGATGGACGGGCTCACCGAAGCCGAGCGCCAGAGCTACATGACGCTGTGGGCGATCGAAGCCGCGCCGCTCTACATCGGCGACGACCTGACCAAACTCGACGACTACGGCGTCAAGCTGCTGACCAACGACGAGGTCATCGCGGTCAACCAGGCCGGGATCCCGGCCAAGCCGGTGAGCCGGACGACCGACCAGCAGGTCTGGTACAACCGCAACGCCGACGGCAGCTACACGGTCGCGCTGTTCAACCTCGCCGCCACGCCCGCCCGCGTCAGCGCGGACTTCGCGCAGCTCGGCATCGCCGGCCCGGTGGAGATCCGTGACCTCTGGGCGCACCAGAACGTCGGCACCGCGTCGGCCGACCTGCCGGCGCACGGTTCCCGGCTGTTCAAGGTCACCCCGCGCGACCGAGCCGCGCTTCAGGCGCCCGCGGTCGTGCACGGCACTACGACCACCGGCACCAGTGTCTCCCTGGCCTGGGACGCCTCGAAGGGCGCGCAGAACTACGACGTCCTCGTGAACGGCCGCAAGGTCAGCACGGTGAACGGCCCGGGTGCCACGGTCACCGGTCTCCAGCCTTCGACCGCGTACGAATTCACGGTGGTCGCGAACCAGCGGTACGGCAGGCCGTCCGCGCCCAGTAAGAAAGTCGGCCTGACCACGCCCGCCGCCGACGGACCCAAGGCGTACGAGGCGGAAAACGGCAGTCCGCAAGGCGGTGCCACCGTCTACGACTGCGCGTGCAGCAACGGAAAGAAGGTCGGCTACCTCGGCGGCAGCGGGTACGTCGTCCTGCCGGCGGTGACCGTGGCCAAGGCGGGCACCTACCTGCTGCAGCTGTCCTACGTGGACGGTGATTCCAGCCGCACCGGGATCGTCACGGTGAACGGGACCTCGTTCCCGCTGCCGGTCGACGGGAGCAACGACAACGACTGGAACACGCCGCAGACGACGACCGTCCCGGTGTACCTGCGGGCGGGCGCGAACACCGTCCAGATCGGCAACCAGGCAGGCTATGTCTACGACGTCGACAAGATCACCGTCTAGGGTTCGCGGGGTGAAATGACGGATCTCCTGCTCTCCTGGCCGCGTCCGGCGCGCGACTGGACCGAGGCGATGCCGGTCGGCAACGGCCGGCTCGGCGCGATGGTCTTCGGCGGTGCCGGCCGCACGCGGATCCAGGTCAACGACGCCACGGTCTGGTCCGGCACCCCGGACGGCCCGGCCGCCGCGCTGGCCGCCGTCGACGCCGGACCGGACCGGCTCGCCGAAGTGCGGGAAGCCGTGTTCGCGAAGGACTCCCGGCGTGCCGAAGAACTCCTGATGGCGTTCGAAGGCCCGTACAGCCAGGAGTTCCTGCCGTATGTGGACCTCTGGCTGACGCTGCCCGAAGGAACTTCGCACGGCCGCACCCTCAACCTGGACAGCGGCGTCGTCACCGAAAAGCTCACCATCGGCGGGCACGACGTCGAGCGGACGGTCTGGGTGAGCCGGCCCGCGCAGGTGTTGTGCGTCGCGCTGTCCGGCCCGGTCGACGTCGGTGTCGAGGTGTCGACACGTCTGCGGGAGGTGTCGCGCGAGGGCCTGGACCTGGGCATCGAGATCCCGGTCGACGGGGCGCCGCGGCACGAACCGCAGGTCGAGGAGCCCTTGCGGTACGGCACGGCCGGAGACTACGACCCGTTCGGCGCGGTTTCCGTCCGGGTCGCCCGGACCGGGTCCGGCTTCTTGATCGTCCTGGCCAGCTCCACCAGCGCGTACGACGCCTGGATCGGCGACCGTCAGCACACCCGCGACGAGCACCGGCGACGCGCGGCCGTGCTCGCCGAACGGGCCGTGGCGGCAGGTATCGAGACATTGCGGCGGGACCACGAAGCCGACCTGCGGCCGTTGCTCGGTGCGTCCAGCTTGCGGTTCGGCGAACGGCGGGGTGGCACCCACGACGTCGCCGAGCTGCTGTCCGGGCCGGACGAGCAGCTCACCGCGACCGTGCTCTTCCAGTACGGGCGCTATCTCCTGGCGAGCGCGTCCCGGCCCGGCGCGCCCCCGGCGAACCTGTCCGGCATCTGGAACGACGACCTGCGCCCGGCCTGGTCGTCGAACTACACGATCAACATCAATACCCAGATGAACTACTGGGCCGCCGAGACGACCGGGCTCGGCGAGTGCCACCAGCCGCTGTTCGAGCTGCTCGGCAAGCTCGCCGTCACCGGTGCCGGCGTCGCGCGCGAGCTGTACGGCGCCCGCGGCTGGGTCGCCCACCACAACACCGACCCGTGGGGCTGGGCGCTGCCGGCGGGCATGGGCCACGGCAATCCCTCGTGGGCGTTGTGGCAGCTGGGCGGCGCCTGGCTCGTCCAGCACGCTTGGGACCACTACGACTTCACCCGTGACCGCGCTTTTCTCGAGCGCACGGCGTGGCCGCTGCTGCGCGGCTGCGCCGAATTCTGCCTCGACTGGCTGGTCGAGCACGACGGCTTCCTCGGCACCTGCCCGTCGACGTCGCCGGAGAACCTGTTCCTTTCCGAGGCCGGGACGAAGGAGTCGCTGACGCATTCGGCGACCATGGACCTCGTCCTGATCCGCGCGGTGTTCGAGCGGAGCCTCGCCGCCGCGGAGACGCTCGGGGTGTACGACCCGGTGTGCACCGAGATCGAGGCCGCGCTGCCGCGGCTGCGTCCGGTGCCCGTGCTGCCCGACGGGCGGCTGGGGGAGTGGGCCGAAGACCTGCCCGAGGAGGATCCGACCCACCGCCACCTGTCGCACCTGGTCGCGCTGTACCCGCTGGGGCAGCTCGACACCCCGGAACTGGTGGAGGCGGCCCGGCGGGTCCTGGACCGGCGGGGACCGGGCGCGATGGGCTGGTCCTGGGCCTGGAAGATCGCGCTGCGCGCCCGGCTCGGCGACGGCGAGACCGCGCGGAAGCTGCTGGGCGAGGCGACCCAGCCGTTCACCGGCGACCGCCACCGCGACGCCCCCGTCGACGGCTCCGAGTGGGGCGGGCTGCTGCCCAACCTCTTCAGCACGCACCCGCCGTTCCAGATCGACGGCAACTACGGCTTCCCGGCCGGGCTCGCGGAACTGGTGGTGCAGAGCCAGCACGGCGTGGTTTCGCTGCTGCCCGCACTGCCGGCGGACTGGACCTTCGGCGAAGCGCGCAGTTTGCGCTGCCGCGGCGGGCTCGCGGTCGACCTCGAGTGGCGCGACGGCGAACTGCGCTACGCCGTCGTTCGGCGGCTCTCCGGCGACCCGGCCGAGCCGGTCCGGGTGCGCTACCGCGGCCGGGACACCGAGCTGTGGCTGCGGACCGGGGAGTCGACCGTCCTGAAAGGACTGTGATGCTGACCGACCTCGGCCGCGACGCGCTGTGGGCCTACCGCAGCGAATACGAGGCACCGCCGGACTTCGACGCCTTCTGGGCCTCGACGCTGACCGAAGCGCGGGCGCACGACATCGACGTGCGCGTGACACCGGTCGAGACGCCGCTGCGCACCCTCGACGTCTTCGACGTGACGTTCGCCGGGTTCGGCGGACACCCGATCCGGGCCTGGCTGCGGCGGCCCCGCGGCGACGTCGGGCCGCTGCCCGCGATCGTCCAGTTCCACGGCTACGGCGGCAGCCGGGGAAGTGCGCTCCAGGAGCTGCACTGGGCGTCCGCCGGGTACGCGCACCTGCAGGTCGACGTGCGTGGCCAGGGCGGGGTGACGCCCGACCCGGCCGGCAGCGGGCCCGCTTATCCCGGCCACCTGACCCGCGGCATCGAGAGCCGCGAAACCTACGTCTACCGGCGGATCTTCACCGACGCGGCGCGCGCGGTCGACGCCGTGCGCGCGCTGCCGGAGGTCGATCCGGCGCGGGTCGCGGTGCTCGGCAACAGCCAGGGCGGCGGCATCGCGCTGGCCGCCGCGGGACTGGTGCCGGACGTCGCGGCGCTGCACGCGCAGGCGCCGTTCCTCTGCGACTTCCGGCGCGCGAGCCTGATCGGCGGTGAGCGGCCGTACGTGGAGCTGTCGCGGTACCTGGCCGAGCACCGGGACGCCGTCGATCGGGTCTTCGCGGTGCTGGCCTACTTCGACGGGGTCGGGTTCGCCGCGCGCGCCGAGGCACCCGCCTGGTTCAGCGCCGGGCTGATGGACGGCATCGTGCCGCCCTCCACGGTGTTCGGCGCCTACCACGCCTACCGGGGGCCGAAGGAGATCGGCGTCTGGGACTACAACGGCCACGAAGCCGGGGGAGCCGACGACCTGCGCGCGGTGCTCGACGCGTTCGGCCCGCTGCTCGAACCAGCCACGATGGAGCCGGCCACGCAGTAGCCTGGACCGACGGAGAGAGGGGTCCGATGACGGGCGAACGGCGGCTCGAGGCCCTGCCGGGCAGGCAGGTGCTGGCCGACGGCGTCTACGAGCAGATCCGGGCGCTGATCATGAACGACGGCATCGCGCCGGGCGCCCGGGTCAACATCGACGAGATCGCCCGTGAGCTCGGCGTCTCGGGCACCCCGGTGCGCGAAGCGCTGGCCCGGCTCGAGTCGGAGGAACTCGTCAGCAGGCTCCCGCTGCGCGGTTACCGCGTCACGGAACTGCTGAACCGCAAGGAAGTCGACGACATGTACGCGCTGCGCCTGCTGCTGGAGCCGCCGTCGGCGGCACTGGCGGCGGCCGCGATGTCGGACGAGAACGTGGCCCTGCTCGACGCGGAGCTGGCGACGTGCCCGCCGGCCCCGGCGGAAGACGCGTACAAGGACTACAAGGCGCTGACTGCGCACGACCAGCGGCTGCACGAGCTGATCCTGCGCCTGGCCGGCAACGTCGCGGTCGAGCAGGCGTTCGCGCGTACCCACTGCCACCTGCACTTCTTCCGGCTGAACTACAACCAGCCGTTCGGCGAGCAGACGATCACGGAGCACCGGGCGATCGTGGACGCGCTGATCGCGGGCAACGCGGTCGCGGCGAGGAAGGCGATGACGGCCCACCTCGAGGTGGCGCGGGACAGGCTGCTGTCGCGCCTCTGACGCACGAAGGCCGCACCGGGCGTACCCGGTGCGGCCTCCCCCGACGACGTCAGACGCCGGTCACTTGACCGGCATCGTCACTTCGTAGACGCGGGTCGGCGCCTTGCGCGCGCCCGCGAAGCCGTTGGCCCACAGGGATTCCACCTGCGAGGACTCCTCGGCGTTCGGGTTCGCGTTGGTGCAGGACGGGCCGGGGCCACCGCCCGACATCAGCTCCGAGCACGGACCCTCGTAGTGGTCCGGCAGGCCCAGCGCGTGCCCGGTCTCGTGGGCCGCGATGCGGGTCTGGTTGTACTGCTCGGCCTGGGTGTAGTCGATGAAGATCGTGCCGCTGCCGTGGCCGTCGGTCTGGGCGTACGAGCCGCGCGGGTCGTTGCCCTCCGTGTAGTGCAGCGTCGCGCCCGAAGAGCTCTCCTCGAGCTTGACGTTCGACACCGCCGCGTTCCAGTTCGCCGCGCCCGCGTTGATCACGTCGCGGAAGGTGGGGGCGTCCGAGGTGTCGTAGTAGACGACCGTGGCCGCTTCCGGGGCCGCGAAGGCCGGGCCGGCCGTCAGCGGGGTCGCGATCATCGCCAGTGCGACGGCGGCACCGGGCAGCAGGTACTTCCTGGACATCGGAACGACTCCTTGCCGTGGGGAATTTGCCGGGTTTGCGCGCGCTGGGTGTCGAACTTACGGAATTGTCCGGCTCTTGTGACCCGACTTTCGTACTGCGCTGCGAACGGTGAATTACCAACCATGGCGGAGTCTTGACATGCGTGATGACGCATACGAGGATGCGCCGTTCGGCTCAGCCGACGGGGTCGGCCAGCGGGATCTCGCCCCGGCTGAGCCAGGAGCCGCGCCACGCCAGATCGTCCCTGACCAGCGGTTTCCCGCAGTTGTCGCACTTCTCGCCCGGCCGGGTGAGCTGTCCGCAGCCGGCGTGGACCAGCTGCATCGGGCCGTACGCGCTCGTCGCGGAAGTGTGCGCGTCGCCCCATGCGCCGAGGGCGTGCAGCACCGGCAGCGCGTCCGAACCGGCCCGCGTCAGGCGGTACTCGTGGCGGGTGCGGCCGCCGTCGCGGTAGGGGAGCTTCGTCAGCAGCCCGCGCTCGACGAGCTTGGCCAGGCGGGTCGTCAGCACGTTGTCAGCGATGCCGAGCTGGGCGCGGAAGTCCTCGAACCGGGTGGTGCCGGCGGTCGCGTTGCGCAGGATCAGCAGTGTCCACGGCTCGCCGAGGATGTCGGCGGCGCGGGCGATCGGGCAGGAGTTGTCCTCCCACGTGGTGCGGCGGCTCATTTGTGATCCCTCCTACCTGGCTTGCTTGGAGCAAGTCTACGTCGTACAGTCGGCCGTAGCTAGCTTGCAATGAGCAAGCCAGGTGCGAGAGGAGCTCGTCATGGACATCAAGGGTGCGGTCGTGCTGGTCACCGGGGCCAACCGCGGACTCGGCCGCAAGTTCACCGAAGCGCTGCTGGAGCGCGGCGCGGCGAAGGTGTACGCCGCCGCCCGGAACCCGGAGTCGGTCGACCTGCCGGGCGTGGTGCCGCTGCGCCTCGACGTGACCGATCCGGCGTCGATCCGGGAAGCGGCCGCGATCGCGGGGGACGTCACGCTGCTGGTGAACAACGCCGGCTCGTCCACCGGGTCGACGCTGCTCGGCGGGAAGCTGGAGGACATCCGGCTGGAGATGGACACGCACTACTTCGGCACGCTGGCCGTGACGCGCGAGTTCGCGCCGATCCTCGAGCGCAACGGCGGCGGCGCGGTCCTCAACGTCCTGTCGGTGCTGTCGTGGTTCACCGCGCCCCAGGTCGCGGCGTACTCCGCGGCGAAGTCGGCAGCCTGGTCGCTGACCAACGCGCTGCGCTTGGAGCTCGCGCCGCAGAAGACGCAGGTGACCGCGCTGCACGTCGGCTACATGGACACGGACATGGCCAAGCACGTCGACGGCCCGAAGGTCGACCCGGCGCTGGTGGCCGGGCTCGCGCTCGACGGCGTCGAAGCGGGCCGGTTCGAGGTGCTCGCCGACGACGTCACCCGGAACGTGCGCGCCGGGCTGTCCGGCGAGCTTCCCGGGCTGTACCCGGCGCTGGTTTCCTGACCATTCGGAATGCGGTTTCCGGCACCCCGGAATACGGGGCCGTGCTACCCGGGCGTATGAATGTGCGGGTGCCGGAGAACGTCGCGGCCGGAATCGGCCGAACGAGGAACCGCTGGGGCGAAGGCGAACGGCTGCGCGGGGAAATCCTGGAGGCGGCCGGCCGTCTCCTCGCCGAGCTCGGCGGCGAGGACGGGCTGACGATCCGCGGCGTGGCGCGGGCCGTCGGCATCGCCCCGGCGAGTATCTACCAGCATTTCTCCGATCGTGCGGAATTGGTGCGCGGGCTCCTCGACCACGAATACGCGCGGCTGGCCGAATCGATGCGCGTGGCCGAAGAGTCCGTTGTGGAAACCGACGCCGTCGGCCGCATCCGCGCACAGATTCACGCCTACTGCGCCTTCGCGATGCGGAATCCGGGGCACTACCGCCTGATGCTCGCGAACGGCGCGTCCGACCTCGAGCCGGACAGCCGCCCGAAGGGCCCGCTGCTGGACGTGATCGACCGGCTGACGGCGGGCTTCGAGCGCTGCGTCGAGGCGGGGCATGAGCTGCGTGTCACGCCGGGTCGCGCGGCGGCGGTGGTGTTCGTCGGGGCGCACGGGCGGGTCGCGTTGTTCCACAGCGCGCTGAACCGGACCGGGGCCGAGCTGGTGGAGCCGTTCGTGGACGAACTGGTGTCGCTCGTGTTCGCCTGATCGGCCCTGTGGCGAGACGGCCGGAAGATGCTTAGCATGGCTATGTAAATTTCCGGCAGCTTCGGGAGGTATCCGGTGGACGGCGTGCCCGCGTTTCCGATGACCCGGCGGTGTCCCTTCGACCCGCCCGCCGAACTCGCCGAGCTGCCGCCCGTTTCCCGCGTGCGCTTGTGGAACGGCGAGACGCCGTGGCTGGTCACGCGCTACGACGACGTCCGCGCGCTGCTGCGCGATTCGCGGGTCAGCGCCGACTCGGACCGGCCCGGCTACCCGCACCAGAGCGCGGCCTCGGCGGCGCGGCGGCACCGCGCGAAGTCGTTCATCACCATGGACGGCGCCGAGCACGCGGCCCAGCGCAAGCTGCTGACCGGCGACTTCCTGGTCAAGAAGATGGAGGCGCTGCGCCCGGCGATCCAGCGCATCGTCGACGACCTCGTCGACGGGCTGCTGGCCGGCCCGAAGCCGGTCGACCTGGTGACGGCGTTCGCGCTGCCGGTGCCGTCGCTGGTGATCTGCGAGCTGCTCGGCGTGCCGTACGAGGACCGGGAGCTGTTCCAGGACATCACGAAGGTGATGGTTTCGACGACGGCGACCCCGGCGGAAGCGGTGCGGGCCACCGAAGAGCTGCTGGCGTACCTCGGCGGGCTGGTCGAGCGGAAGGCGGCGGCGCCGGGCGACGACGTGCTGAGCAAGCTGGCCGTGACGCAGTACGCGACCGGCCGGATGACCGCCGAAGAGGTCGCGTCGATGGGCCAGCTGCTGCTGGTGGCGGGTCACGAGACGACGGCGAACATGATCGCGCTCGGCACGGTCGCGCTCCTGGAGCACCCGGCGCAGCTGGACCTGGTGCGCACCGGCGACGCCGACCTGCTGCGCCGCGCGGTCGAAGAGTTGTTGCGCTACTTGAACATCACGCACACCGGACGCCGCCGCGTCGCGACCGAGGACATCGAAGTCGGCGGCGAAGTGATCCGTGCGGGCGAGGGCATCATCGCGGCCGGGGACGTGGCGAACCGCGACGAAGCGGTGTTCGAGGACGCGGACCGCCTCGACGTGACCCGGGAAGCGCGTCACCACGTGGCCTTCGGCTACGGCGTGCACCAGTGTCTCGGCCAGACGCTGGCTCGGGTGGAGCTGCAGGTGGTGTACGGGACGCTCTACCGCCGGATCCCGGACCTGCGGCTCGCCGTTCCGGTGGAGGAGCTGGCGTTCAAGGACGACATGCTGGTGTACGGGGTGCACAGCCTGCCGGTCACGTGGTGACGCGGGCTCAGCCGCCGAGCTTTTCCCGCGCGTCGGCCAGGTCTTCCGGGGTCGGGGCGTCGTCCTGGGTCAGCTTGCGCCGCCAGTAGCCGGTGAACTCGATGGCGCTCTTGTCGAGGCCTCGCTCGACGAGATGCCGTCGCAGGGCACGGACCGTCGACGCCTCGCCGGCGATCCACGCCGCCGAACCGGCGGGCAACGGCACGTCGCGCACCGCGGCCAGCAGCCGGGTTCCGTGCTCGGCGCCGTCACGGTGCACCCAGCGGACGTCCGGCAGTGGTTGTTCCTCGGCCGCGTCTGCGACTTCGACGAACACCACCGCGTTGTCCACTTCGGACAGCAAGGTGGCGATCGCGGGCAGTGCTGTCTCGTCCCCGGCGAGCAGCACCGTGTCCGCCGCCGGGACCGGACGGCGGTAGGCCGCGTCCGGGCCGTAACGGCCGAGGACCTGGCCGGGCGCTGCGGAGCGGGCCCAAGCCGTGGCCGGGCCCGCCTCGCCGGGGTGCAGCACGAAGTCGACGTCGATCGTGTTCTTGCCGCGGTTCCGCACGGTGTAGCTGCGCATCAGCGGGCGCTCGTCCTCGGGGATCGCCAGGTACGCCTGGTACCAGCGCATCACGTCAGCGTCGGCCTCGGGCAGTCGCACCGGGCGGCCCCGCGGCGGGAAGAGGAGCTTGAGCTGCTGGTCCGGCCACGGCTCCAGGGCGTCGAGGCCGTCGCCGGTGAAGGTGACGCGGGTGGTGCGCGGGGTCACGCGCCGCACCGCGGTCACTTCGAGCAGTCCGGTCGCGTTCACGGCTTCCCCAGGTATTCGCGCAGGTGGCGGGCGGTGAGCGTGGAAGCGTTCTCGACGAGCGCCGCCGGGGTTCCTTCGAACACCACGCGCCCGCCGTCGTGCCCGGCGCCCGGGCCGAGGTCGATCAGCCAGTCGGCGTGGGCCATCACGGCCTGGTGGTGCTCGATCACGATCACCGTGTTGCCCGCGTCGACGATCCGGTCCATCAGCGCGAGCAGCTGGTCGACGTCGGCGAGGTGCAGGCCGGTGGTCGGTTCGTCGAGGATGTAGGTCGAGCCCTTTTCGGCCATCCGGATCGCCAGCTTGAGCCGCTGCCGTTCGCCGCCGGAGAGCGTGGTCAGCGGCTGGCCGAGCGTCAGGTAGCCGAGGCCGACGTCGGCGAGCCGGTCGAGCACCGTCCGCGCGGTGCCGGTGGCGAAGAACTCGCGCGCCTCGGCGACGGACATCCCGAAGACCTCGCTGATGTTCTTGCCGCGCAGCTCGTACGTCAGCACCTCCGGCGTGAACCGGCGGCCCTCGCACTCCTCGCAGGCCGACGCGACCCCGGCCATCATCGCCAGGTCCGTGTAGATCACGCCGAGGCCCTTGCACTTCGGGCAGGCGCCTTCGGAGTTGGCGCTGAACAGGCTCGCCTTCACGCCGTTGGCCTTGGCGAAGGCGGCGCGGATCGGGTCGAGCAGGCCGGTGTAGGTGGCCGGGTTGGACCGGCGGGACCCGCGGATCGCGGACTGGTCGACCACGACGACGCCGTCGCGGTGCGCCAGCGAGCCGTGGATCAGCGACGACTTCCCCGAGCCGGCCACGCCGGTGACCACGGTGAGGACGCCGAGCGGGACGTCCACGCTGACGTCACGCAGGTTGTGCAGCTTCGCGCCGCTGATCCTCAGGTGGCCCGCCGGTTCGCGGACGTGCTCCCGCAGCGTGACGCGGTGGTCGAGGTGCCGCCCGGTGAGCGTGCCGGACGCGCGCAGGCCGTCGATGTCCCCGGCGTAGCAGAGCCGCCCGCCGTCGGTGCCCGCGCCGGGCCCGAGGTCGACGACGTGGTCGGCGATCCGGATCGTCTCCGGCTTGTGCTCGACGACCAGGATCGTGTTCCCCTTGTCCCGCAGGCAGAGCAGGAGGTTGTTCATCCGCTCGATGTCGTGCGGGTGCAGCCCGACGGTCGGCTCGTCGAAGACGTAGGTGACGTCGGTGAGGCTGGAACCGAGGTGGCGCACCATCTTCACGCGCTGCGCCTCGCCGCCGGAGAGCGTCGCGGACTCGCGGTCGAGCGAGAGGTAGCCGAGACCGATCTCGACGAGCGAGTCGAGGGTGTCGCGCAGGTTGCCCAGCAGCGGCCGGATCGACGGCGCGTCGAGGGACCGGACGAAGTCGGCGAGGTCGCTGATCTGCAGCGCGGCGCAGTCGGCGATGTTCTTGCCGTCGATCTTCGCCGAGAGCGCGGCCTGGTTCAGCCGGGCGCCGCCGCACTCGCCGCAGGTCTTGAAGGTGGCGGCTCGCTCGATGAACGCGCGCAGCTTCGGCTGCAGCGACTCGACGTCCTTGTGCAGGTAGAGCCGCCGGACCTTCACCGCGAGGCCTTCATAGGTCACGTTGGTCTTGCCGACTTTGACTTTGCAGGAGTCCTTGTGCAGCAGGGCGTCGAGCTGTTCCGGCGTGAAGTCGCGGATCTTGGCGTCGGGGTCGTAGAAGCCGGAGGAGAGGTAGGTCTGCACGTACCAGGTGTCCGGCGTGAAGCCCGGCACCTGGATCGCGCCTTCGTGGAGGGAAAGGTCGAAGTCCAGCAGGGCGTTGACGTCGAGGTCGGACACGCGGCCGAGGCCCTCGCAGGCCGGGCACATGCCCTCGGGGAGGTTGAAGCTGAAGGCGCCGGACGTGCCGACGTACGGCTCGCCGAGCCGCGAGAAGGCGATCCGCAGCATCGCGTAGGCGTCGGTCGCGGTGCCGACAGTGGAGCGCGAGTTGGCACCCATCCGCTCCTGGTCGACGACGATGGCCGCGCTGAGGTTCTCCAGCAGGTCGACGTCCGGGCGCGACAGGCTCGGCATGAACGACTGGAGGAAGGCGCTGTAGGTCTCGTTGATCAGCCGCTGGGACTCGGCCGCGATGGTGCCGAAGACCAGGGACGACTTGCCGGAGCCGGACACGCCCGTGAACACCGTGAGCCGGCGCTTCGGGATGTCCAGGTCGATGCCGGTCAGGTTGTTCTCCCGGGCCCCCCGGACCTCGATCACGTCGTGGGTGTCGGCGGCCCGCCTGGGTGAAGTCATACGGTCCTTCTAGATAGTTTAGGCTGTAAAGTGATTCTTCGGGATACATTACTTTAGGGTGTAAGGAGTCGGCAAGGTGGTCGTCTTCGCGGGTCAGGGCGACGCCCGCCGGTCCATGGAGCTGCTGTGGGGGCCGCGGGTGGGTGCCCCGCGCACCGGCCCGGGCCCCAAACCCGGCCTGTCCGTCGAGGCGATCGTGTCGGCGGCGATCGAGATCGCCGACGCCGACGGCATGGCGGCGCTGTCGATGCGTTCGGTCGGCGAGCGCCTCGGCCGCACGGCGATGGCGCTGTATACGTACGTGCCGGGCAAGACCGAGCTGGTCGACCTGATGTACGACCGGGCGCTGGCGGAGCTGCCGTCGTCGTATTCGTCTGCGTCGGGGTGGCGTTCGGCCGCGTTGGCGCTGGCCGATTCGTTGTGGGAACTGCACTTGCGGCATCCGTGGCTGTTGCAGGTGTCGCCGGCGCGTCCGGTGCTGGGCCCGGGGGAGTTTCACGTCCAGGAGACGCTGCTGTCCGTTTTGTCGGCGACGGGCTTGCCGTTGTCTCGGGTGCGCTGGGTGGTCTCGGCGCTGTTCAACATCGTCCGCGGCTCGGTCCAGGCGGCGGCGGAGTCCCGGCAGGCGGCGGCCGAGACGGGACAGTCCGAAGAGGACTGGTGGTACGCGCGCTCGGCGTTGCTGGGTGAGCTGGTGCCGGACTTGGCGGCGCGGTTCCCGACGGTGGCTCGGCTGGGGCACGAGCCGGTGGACACGGAGGAGCCGTATCTGGAGCGGGAGGCGCGGTTGTCGTTCGAGGCGGGGTTGGAGCTGCTGCTGGACGGCGTCGAGGCGGCGATCGTGCGGGTTCGTTGACCGTTGGGGCTACGGCCGACGATGCTGTCTGACGCTGGAGCTGAAATGCGAGGGCCTGGACGCGGAGGTCATCGCGCGGCGGGTGGCCCGGCGGCGGATCGACGGGCGGTGACTGTCGCTTGGGCCGGGGTGCGGTCGGCCGGGTGTAGCCCGCGGGAGACCGGGGTGAAGCCTGCGTAGGCCGTCAGATGGCCCGAGGAGGCGGTCGCCGTCTTCGAGCGGGGGCGGCCTGCGGTGCTGACGCCGATGCCGGGCATTGGGGCAGGGCCCCGGCCAAAGGGTGCGCATCAAGGACCCCTTGGCGATCCCGGGCGGGACGCCGCCGCGCGAGAGGATTTCCAGTAGCTCGGAAGCGAAGTCGGTGAGCAGGCCCGGATGTGGTTGCTGATCCGGGGCGGCCCCGACCGGCCGGCGTCGGCGATGTGGCGCATCGTGAGGCCAGGCGGATACGTCACCTGATGCCCGGCCGCGTCTGATCGTGGCCGTTACGTCCGCCGGCGGGTGAGCTTGTCGAATAGGGCTCTTGGCTGGAGTTCGGTGTTGGCCGGCCAAGGAATGCCACGAGTCGGTCTGCGGATCGCGGACGTGCGGGTAGGCCCGTAGCCGGTGGCTGCGGGCCTGTCCCGTGTTCAGGCTGCGAAGGGCAGGGGCTGATGGATGTTGTTGCGCCTGGGTTTTCGGCGTTTGTCCAAGAACCGGGGTGGTAGGAATTCGGGGTGGCCGTCGGGGGTGATGCGGACCTGCCAACCCGACCGATGCAGTAACCGGTGATGGTGCCCGCAGAGCAGTACCAGGTTCGCTAGGTCGGTCAGGCCGCCTTCGGACCAGTGGTGGATGTGGTGGCCCTGGCAATGCCGGGGTGGGCGGTGACAGCCGGGGAACGCACACCCGCGGTCGCGCAGGAACAACGCCCGGCGCAGTCCGGGTGAGATGAGGCGGCGGGCCCGGCCCAGGTTCAGCGGTTCGCTGGCGGTGCCCAGGACCGCGGGGATCAGGGTGCAGTCGCAGGCATGGACGCGAGCCTCGGCGGCCGAGATCAGGCCGGTGTCGCCGAGAGTCGCCGTGCCGAGGCCGGAGCGCAGGTCGGTCAGGGACACCGCGACCATGACGTGGACGCGTTCTCCGGCTTGGGTGGGCAATTCTGGGGAGTTGAGGGCCAGGTCGAGGGCGTCGGAGAAGGCGTCGCCGTAGCGTTCCTGGGGGGACCGGAAGTCCGGGCCGTCGTCGGCGTGTCGGCGTTCTGCGAGGGCGTCGAGGAGGGCGCTGGCGCGGGTGCCGGTCTCGTCGTCGAAGCGGCCGGTCAGTTCCCAGGTGCCGGTGCGTTTGCGGCGCAGGGAGAGTTCCCGCACCGGGGTGGTGGGTTCGGTGTCGTCGGGGGCGGTGCCGTCGGGGTCGAGGTGGGCCAGGATCCGGGCGCCGAGGGCGGCGACTTGTTTGTGGCCCGCGTCGGCGGCGAAGGCCAGCAGGTCCGCTTCAGCGGTGTCGCGGTGTTCGGCGGGGATGCGGGAAACGGCGTCGATGATGGTGTCGATCATCGGGGTGCTCAACCGACCAGCAAGGGCGGCGACACCGGTGGCGGGAGCGACGGCGGGGGTGGCGTCGAGAGAGTGGGCGGGGTGGAGGGCGTGGGCTCGTTTGACCATTTTGTCGGCGGCGGCGCGCGGGAGGTCGGCGAGATGCTCCAACAACCGGGCTGCGGAACGGTATCCGAACAGTTCCAGCACGCCACGGGATTCGATTTCCGCCAGCAGTGCACCGATTTCCGCTTCGGCGGACCGCATGACGGTGAGTAGCCCGCGGAGGCGGTTGGCCAGGGCCTCCGCGTCTGCTTGCCACACCGTTTCTCCGTCCACACAACAAGATTACCGACATACGAACAGACGTTCATCACTCGATCAGGTGGGCTTCGATCAAGAGCCGGGTCGTGTGGGCGATGAACGGCCCGTCGCGCTCGATCAGCTCGTGCAGTTCCCGCAGCTTCGGGAGGTACTGCTCCACCGTGAACCCCGGCACCATCCAGATCACCTTGCGCAGGAAGTAAACCACCGCGCCGATGTCGAAGAACTCGGTGCGCAGCGACTCCGAACGCAGGTCGACCACCTCGAACCCCGCCGCCGTCGCCGCCGCGACCGCGTGGGACGGGTCGCGGCTCGAGCGGGTCGAAAGTGGTTGTGGGACAAGGAAGAACTCCACCAGCTCGAACACGCTCGCCGGGCCGACCTGCTGGGAGAAGTACGTGCCGCCGGGGCGCAGGACGCGGGCGATCTCCGGCCACGGCGTGGTCACCGGGTGGCGGCTGGAGACCAGGTCGAACGCGTTGTCGGCGAACGGGAAGTCCGATGTGGACACCACGGATACTCCGCGCGGGCGCAGGCGGGACGCGGCGCGGGCGATGTTCGGGGGCCACGATTCGGTCGCCACCATCAGGGGCGGCAGCGTGGGGCAGCCGTCCAGGACCTCGCCGCCGCCGGTTTCCAGGTCCAGGGCGGACTGGACGCCGGCCAGGCGCTCGGCGAGCAGGCGCTGGTAGCCCCACGACGGGCGGGCCTCCGTGGCGCGGCCGTCGAGCCACGAGAAGTCCCAGCCGTCGACCGGGACCGCGTCGGCTTCGGCCACCAGCTCCTCGAAACGCGAGCGGCGCACCGGGGGCGGCGGAACGGGTTTGGCCAGGGTGACCGCGGCGAACGCCACCACGACCGGGCCGCGGCGAGTGTCCACAGTGCACGTCGTGGAGTCGCGCGCCACCAGGTCGCCGAGCGCGTCGGTGAACCCGCCCTCGATCCGGTAGCGGACCACGACCCGGGTGCCCAGCGGCAGCTCCCGCAGCAGCTTCACAGGCGCGCGCTCAGCTCGTCGTCGGACGGCTCGACCAGGAACGTCCCGTCCGCCCAGACGATCGTGGGGATCCGGCGCGCGCCGTCCTGCAGCTCGCGGACGCGGGCCTCGGCGGCCGCGTCGGCCTCGACGTCCACATAGGAATACTCGACGCCGAGCCGGTCGAGGAGGGCGCGGCTGCGCTTGACGTCCGGGCACCAGGACGCGCCGTACACCGTAAGACTCACGAAACTACCTCCGAAACAGCTGGGGAAACCGGTGCGGGGTGGCCCAAGTCCGTGAGCCACCCGCGGAACACCCGGTGCAGGGATTCGGCCCCGACGACCTCACCGGGAAAGCCGAACTCGCGCGGGTGCACGACGAAACCGCGCTGCTGCGGCCCGCCGAGGCCGCCGTGCGAGCCCACGTGCGTCTCGAACGGCGAAGCCTGGTCCGAGTCCGGGTCGTACCGGCTGTTGATCATGACGTCCGCGCAGTGCGGGAACGTGTCGACGCGCCGGATCAGGTCGGCCGCGTGCGGGCCGTACGGCAGCAGCGGGTCCTCGCCGATGACGACGCTCGTCGCGAGCCGGTGCAGGCCGTCGCGGCCCAGCACCACCGGGCCGAACTCGCGGCTGCGGACCAGCAGGAACCCGACGCCGGGGTGGTCCACCAGCGACGGCAGCAGGTCGGGGAACTCGCGCTCGATCGTCTCCAGCTCGACGCGGCCTTCGTGCTCGGTGAACGACACCATCGCGAGGTGGCCGGACACCACCGCGACCACGCCCGGCGCGACCCGGGTGACCGCGCCGGGGGAGCCGGACGTCGTGCGCGGGCGGTCTTCGGCGCACTCCGCGTCTTCCACCCGGGCCCGCAGCCGGCGCGCGATCAGGCCGCCGCTCTTCGTCGCCTCCGCCAGCGCCGCGTTGATCTGCCAGCTCTCGGCCTGGCGTCGTTTGCCGGCGAGAGCGGACGGCGAGCCGCCGCACAGGCGTCCGATGTACGCCTCGATCGTCTCGCCGAACCGCTGCGAGAACGCTTGGCCCTGGGTCTGGCCGTGGTCCGACAGCGCCACGACGTGGTAGCGGCGCGGGGCGAGCCGCGAAGCCCGGTGCAGCCGCGCGATCTGCTGGTCGATCGAGCGCAGCACGGAGAGGGTGTCGAAGCGCTCGATGCCGGAGTGGTGCGCGACCTCGTCGTAGCCGAGGAAGTCCGCGTACACCACCGGGCGCCCGGCGAGCATGTCGCCGAGGACCGCCGACACGACGACGTCGCGCGCGATCACCGTCGTGCCCGGGCGGGCCAGCGGGTACCAGCCGCCGCGCGGGACTCGCGGCACGACTCCGGCGCGGCGCTGGCGGACCGCGGCGTTGATCTCGCGGAAGACGTCGACCAGCGCGACGACGAACGTGCGCAACGCGTTGACCGGGTTCGCGAAGTAGGCGTAGTAGCCCGCGCCGAGCCGGTCGCGGTGGCGGCGCAGCAGCTTCTTCGGCACCAGCACCGGGATCGAGCTCATGGTGAGGCTGACGTGGTCGGCGTCGCCGGAGAAGAGGTTGCCGCGGCTCGCGCCGTCGCCGGAGAGCAGGCCGCGGCCGTCGGAATGCCGCCGTTCGATCTCGGCCGCGTCGGTCGGGTGCGCGCACGCCATCACGTGGTCGCGGTCCTTTTCGTACCAGCGGAAGCCGAGGATGTCGTGGTTGGACCCGTGCAGGATGCCGCAGACGCTGGCGCCGGTCTGCGAGCTCCAGTCGGTGTGCCACCGCGTCAGCGCGTGGCTGCCCTCGGCGAGCCACGCGGCGAACGTCGGCATGTCGCCGTCGCGGATCGCGCGGCGGACGGTGTCGAAGCCGAGGCCGTCGATCTGCAGGAACACCACGCCCGGCGGCTGGTCCGCGGCGACGTCGGCAGGGGCGTGGCGACGGCGGCGCCGGGCGGCGCGACGGAAGAAGATCTCGTCCTCGTCGATCGCGAGGAGGCTGGAGATGAGCGCGCCGACGGCGGCCATGCCGAGGGTGACGAGCACCGCGCTGCGGAGGTCGGCGATCTCGACGCCGGGCACGGTCTTGAACACCGCCAGCGTGCCCGCGCCGAGCAGCAGGAACCCGAAGAGCCCGAAGGTGAAGAACGCCAGCGGGTAGGCGATCCGCATGACGAGCGGCCAGACCACGCCGGCGAGCAGGCCGAGCAGCAGCGCGCAGACCGTCGGCTGCCACCAGTGCGTCATCCGGAAGCCCGGCAGGAGGACGTCGAGCAGCCGCAGCGCGCCGGTCACCGCGGCCCAGACCAGCAGGATCCGGGCGACGGCGCGGCCGCCGCGCAGCAGCCTGCCCTTCGGCGCGGTCGTCGTCACACTCGCTCCTTGGTCTTGCGCCGCCACCGGGCGATCAGGTTCAGGGCCACGGTGACCAGCAGGACCAGCACCGTGGCGAGCAATGTCGCGATCAGCGGCGAGTCGAAGATCCCGCCGCTGAGGATGCCGAGCAGGCTGTAGGCGGTCGCCCAGAGCACGCACGCGACGAGCGCGGCGGGCAGCAGGCGCCGCCACGGGTAGCTCAGCGCGGCCGCCGCGAGCAGCACCGGAATCCGGCCGGCCGGGACGAGCCTGCCGATCACGATGAGCTGCCAGCCCCGGCGGGTGAACTGGTCGCGGGCCTTCTCGAGCCGTTCGGCGGGCTGGCGGCGGCTGACCCAGCGGAACGCGGCTTCGCTGCCCAGGCGCGGGATCCCGAACGTCACTACGTCGCCGATATAGGCGCCGAGCACGGAAAGGACGATCACCAGCGGGAGCGAAAGGTGGTCGGTGGTGGTGGCGACGGCGGCCGCGGCGCCGACCACGGCCCCGGTGGGCACGATCGGGATGATCGAGCCGAGCAGCACGCCGCCGAACACGGCCGGGTAACCGAGGGCGGCCGGGTCGGTCCAGTTCACGCGCGGTCCTCACGCGCGGGGAGCACGACTTCGGCGCCGGGCTCGGTGAACAGGACCTCGGTGGCGATGCCGTGCTTGCGGACTTCGGCCGCGAACACCCGCGGCGGGTCGGCGAGCAGCCGCCGCATCCGCGCGGTCCGCCGCAGCCCCGGCACGGCGAGGGTGCCCCAGTGCACGGGCACGGCGGCGCGCGCCCGGACGCGTTCGGCGGCCTTCGCGGCGCGGGCCGGGTCCAGGTGACCCGGCCCGAGGTTCGGCCCCCAGCCCCAGACGGGCAGCAGTGCGACGTCGACCGGGCCGAAGTCCGCCATCCTGGGGAAGAGGTCGGTGTCGCCGGCGTTGTAGACGGTCGTTTCCGCGGTCTCGATCAGGTGCCCGAGCGCGGGACTCTGCGGACCGTGGGTGAGCCGCGGCCCCCACCGGTGCCCGGAGTGCACGGCTTCGGTCGCGGTGACGGTCAGCCCGCCTTCGGTCAGGGTTTCGCCGGGCGCGATCTCTTCGACGCGCGCGAAGCCCTTCTTGGCGAGCCAGGACCCGGCCCCTTTCGGGACGACGACGCGGGTGTTCCGCCCGAGCAGCTTGAGGGAGGGCAGGTGCAGGTGGTCGCCGTGCAGGTGGGAGAGCAGCACGAGGTCGGCGTCGGCGTAGCTCGGCGGCGGGGGCGGCGGGACGACCCGGGTGAGCCCGCCGACGCGGGCGGTGAGCACGGGATCGGTCAGCACGACCCGGCCACCGAGTTCGAGCCGGACGGTCGAATGGCCGAGGAATCGCAGGTTGAAGCCGCTCACGCTGTCGAGTATCGCCTTCGCGCCGCGCGAACGCCCGGCGGAGTGGCGCGGACAACGCTGCCCGGTGACGGCTCCGCTAGCGCGAGGCGCGCGGCCGGCGCCGGGACCACCGCAGGCGGAGACGTCTTCGCGTCCGGCGCCACCGCGCCCGGAGATCGGTGCGGAGCGCTTGCTTGGCCTCGCGGTGCATGCCGATCTCGTGCAGCAGCTCGGCGACCCGGACCTGTTTGGCGGAGGGCACCTCAGCCGCCCGCGGGCAGCAGGGACGAGATCCGCAGCGCCGAGGTCCCGAGCCCGGTCGGCTGCCCGAGCCGGGGGTGGCGGCCGAGTTCGGTGTCGGTGTACCGGCTGACGCTCTCGTGCCAGTGCGCGATCCCGGTCATCCAGTTCCGGAGGCGCTCGACGTACCCGTCGAGGGCGTCCGGGGCGAGCCCGCGGCCGGCGAGCAGCACGGGCAGTTCGACGTCCGTCGCGTGGCGGAACTCGGCGAGCCGTGCCCGTGCGAGGTCGCCGACCACGGCGAACGCGCGGTCCTCGGGGCAGTCCAGGAAGTTCCGGACCACCAGGACGCAGTTGTGCAGCTCGCCCTCGAACCGGATCTCCTTCCGGTAGGAGTACAGGTCGTTCAGCAGGGCGGCGTAGTCGCCGGCGCTGTTTTCCAGCGTCCGCACCGGCCGGGACCCGGCCAGCCCGGCCGGTACGGCGCCCCGGCGCGCGAGGGCTGTCGTGAGGTCCGTGCCGAAGGTCCGGCGCCGCATCTCGATGTAGTCGATCGGGTCCGGGACGCGGTTCTGCGCCTGGTTCGCCAGCTCCCAGAGCCAGCTCGACGTCATCGTGTCGACCGCGCGCCGCACCGGGAGCCGGTCGGCCGGTGCCGTGCGCGCCCACAGGTCGGCCAGTCCCGCCTCCAGCGCGTTCAGCGGAGCGGGCGCCGGTGAGCCGTCCAGCGGCATGCACGCCGACAGGCGCAGGTTGGCCGCCTTCGCCGCCGCGAGGTCGCGGGCCGGGCCGAACACCGCCGGGTAGTAGTCGTCGGCGTACGTGCCCCAGGTGAGCCAGTCGCTGGTGACGTCCAGTTCTTCCGCCGTCGCGTCCGGGTGGATGCCCGCCGCGCACAGCGGCAGGTCCGCGGCGCGCAGCTTCCGCTCGTCCCAGACGACGCCGTCGAGGAAGCCCGTCCGCCGCGCCCAGTCGACGTTGCGGCGGCGGCAGGACTCCAGGTGCGGGCTGAGCCGCAGCGGGAACGGCACCTCGAACGACGGCCGCGGCGTCGAAACCTCGCCGAACGGGGTGTGCGAGTAGGACCGCAGCCGCTGCGGCGTGGTCGCGAGCACCGACGTGAAGACGCGCGCCGCGGACGTCCCGAGTCCGGTCGCGGTGCCCGGCTCCGGGCCTCCGTCGTTCATGTACCGGCTGGAGCGCAGGTGCCACTCGTGCCCGCCGGCCTGCCAGTCCTGCAGGCCCTTGACGTAGGCGAACGTCGCGGCGCGGGCGGCCGGGTCGACACCGTGCTCGTCGAACAGGGCGGGCACCTCGGTGAGCGCGGTGTGCTCGAACTGGTGCAGCCGCGAGGTGATCAGGTCGTTGACCGCGTCGGCCGCCCGCTGGGTGGGGAGGCCGAGGAACCGCTCGAAGACGAGCACGCCGTTGGACAGCTCGCCCTCGTCCTGCACCTCACGCTGGTAGGAGAAGATATCGTTGCGCAGGTGGACGCTGTCGGCGAAGCAGTCTCGCAGGACTTCCATCGGCCGCGACGCGGCGATCTCATCGGGTACCTCGGCGTGCACCGAGTGCTCGATCAGGTTCGCCGACCACGGCGCGCCGCCGACCTTCCGCCGCATCTCGACGTACTCGATCGGGTTGGCCAGCCGGCCCTCGTTGATGTTGGCGAGCTCCCACAGCGACTCGTCCAGCAACGCCTTCGTGCTCGCGATGAACCGCTTCCGCCAGCCGGCCGACCGGTGGGGCACGGTCCGGGCCCACAGATCGGCGAGCCCGCGCTCGACGGGGTTTTCCGGCTCCGCGGTGATTTCGCCTTCGGCGGGCATGAAGAGCTCGAGCCGGCCGAGATACGTGCGCGCGCTTTCGATGTCGCCGGTGCGCTTGTAGAGCTCGAGGAAGTGGTCGTCGAAGTAGAAGACCCAGACGTACCAGTCGGTGATCAGGTCGAGCTCTTCGGCGCCGGCGTCCGGGTGGGTGTAGGCGCAGAGCAGGGCGTAGTCGTGGGAATCGAGGTCGTGCTCGGTCCAGATCACGGTGCCGTGCTGCGGCACGTCGATCATGTCGAACCCGGTGGCCCACGCTTTGCTGTGCACGCGCGCGCCTTCGAGGTGCGGGTTCAGCCGGGCGGGGTGCGGGAGGTAGAACTCGGGGAGGACGAACGGCTGCTCAGGCACCCTGTGAGGCAACCGAAAACGCGGGTGCCCGCCAAGGCCGCCGGCCGGGTTGCACACGAACGGGACGGCCGCGTCCCCCGGCCGGCCCAGCGCCCATCACGACCCGGTCGGCTCCCGCCGGACGGGCATCGCACGATGGGGGACGTACCCGAGCGAGGAGAACCTGATGACCGACGAGACCCGAGTGACCGACAACCCGGACGAGAACCGGTACGAGGTGTGGGTGGGCGAGAAGCTGGCCGGGATGGCGTTCTACGACCGGCGGGGCGAGCTGACGGTGTTCACGCACACGGAGATCGACGACGCGTTCGCCGGGCAGGGGCTGGGGAAGGCGCTGGCGGCGGGCGCGCTGGACGACGTCGTCGCGGCGGGGCGGACGATCGTGCCGGTTTGCCCGTTCATCGCGGGGTACCTGCGGAAGCACCCGGGGTACGAGGACCACGTTCGGTGGCCGAAGGGGTGAGTGCCGGGGGTGCGGCGAGGTCTTGAATGAGTCATTCAGGACCTCCGAAGACCTGAATGACTCATTCAAGACGCCACCAGCGGCGATCGGCGCCGTCGCCGGAGGTCTTTGCGTTCACGGCACACGAGCGCCGTCCGCTGGGCCGAAAGCGTGAGTGGCACTGGGCCGTACGGGTCCAGAAGGAGAGGTATGTCCGGTTCTATTGGTTATTAACCAACCTTCGTCGGTGTTGCGTTGGTTGCTCGGCAACGAAAGTGACCGGCGCAGGCTTCGAACCGGCAAACTGGAGGAAGTTGATGACTCCCCGGAAGACCGCTCTCAAGACCTTCGCCGTCTTGTCGGCAGCGGCGCTGACGAGCGGCGTGTGCGCGTCGGCGGCCACCGCGTCCCCACTGGCCTTCTCCGAAATGCAGGCCCACGCCATCACCAGCGCCACCCAGGTCGCGCAGTCGCTGGGCGCCGCCTCCGGTGGTGTCTACCTGGAGAACGGCAAGGCCGTCGTGAACGTCGTCGACGACGCCGCGTTGCAGAAGGTGCAGGCCGCCGGGCTCAGCGCGAAGAAGGTCAAGCACACCTTCGCCGCGCTCACCGGTGTCAAGAACCAGCTGGACGCGGTGAAGAACGTGCCGCAGACCGCGTGGGGCATCGACACCAAGACCAACCAGGTCGTGGTGAAGGTCTACGACGCGGCCAGCAAGGAAACCGCCGACAAGGTCAGCGCGGCCGCCGCGAAGTACGGCGACAGCGTCCGCGTCGAGCACCGGACCGGCAAGCTCGAGCTGCACATCCAGGACGGCGACGCCATCCAGAACAGCCAGGGCCGCTGCTCGCTCGGCTTCAACGTGACGCGCGGCGGGGAGCCGTTCCTGCTCACCGCCGGGCACTGCACCAACCTCGGTGGCACCTGGTCCGGCGGGGACGTCTCCGGGGCCGAGGTCGTCGAGAGCGACTGCCCGGGCGCCGACTCCGGCCTGCTGACCCGGCCGAACGGGACCGGCCCTGGCGAGATCAACACCGGCCAGCAGATCACCAGCGCGGCCGAGCCGACCGTCGGTGAGCAGATCCAGAAGCAGGGCTCGACCACCGGTGGCGGCAGCGGCGAGGTCACCTCGGTCGACGAGTCGGTCAACTTCGACGTCGGCGTGCTCAATCACGAGTTCGGCACCACCGCGCACACCGACCACGGCGACTCCGGTGGCCCGGCGTACGACGGTGAGAAGGGCCTCGGCACGCTGTCCGGCGGCGACACCGTGACCAGCTACTTCTACCCGCTCACCCTGGAGCTGCAGGCTTACGGCCTCGAGCTCGCCTGATAGCCGGAAAAGCCCCCTTTCACCCGCGTCGAGGGCAGGTGAAAGGGGGCTTTTCTCATGCCTCCAGCCGCTTCGCGCGGTAGACGGCGTCGGTGTGGTGCCCCTCGCCGCGCGTCTCGCACGTCTCGACGACCCACTGCCACGGGTCGCCGAGGAACGTCGTGATCTCCTCCGGCTCGAAGTACAGCTCCTCCGGCGGCTTCTGGCCGTCGAACTCGCGCATGGCCTTCGGCGAGTGCCCGACCACCAGCAGCGTCCCGCCCGGCCGGATCGCCGCCGCGGCCGCCGTGAAGACGTCGCGGCGCAGCGCCGGCGGCAGGTGCATGTACTGCGCCGAAATCAGGTCGTACTGCTCTTCGGGCTGCCACTTCAGGATGTCGCGGTGCAGCCAGCGGACGCTCACCCCCGCCTCCTTGGCCGCTTCTTCGGCGCGGGCGAGCGCGACGGTCGAGATGTCGGCGCCGTCGACCGTCCAGCCGCGCTTGGCCAGCCAGATCGCGTCGCCGCCTTCGCCGCAGCCGAGGTCGAGGGCGTGCCCGGGTTTCAGCCCGTCGACCTCCGAGCTGAGGTTGGCGTTGACGTTCCCGCTCCAGATCCGGTGCTCGTCGCGCTGGTACATCGACTCCCAGAACTCCTGCTTGAGCATGTTCTCGACGATCATCGGCTGGTCGTGTGCGTGGGGCATGGGTCCTCCTCGGTGACGTCCCCAGCATGCGGACGACGTCACCGAAGAGGCAAATCGTGTTGCCGATCCGGCAACTCAGGCCGGGCCGTACACCTGCATCTCGTACAGCGAGTAGCCGTACGACGTGCCGCGCGTGACGCCGTCCATCCGCACGTAGCGGCCGCTGCCGGTCAGGCCGGTGAGGTCGTCGGTGGCGCCGTTGCCGGTCGTGGTGCTGTAGATCGTCGTCCAGGTGGCGCCGTCGGCGGAGGTCTCGACGCGGTACGCCTTGGCGTACGCGGCTTCCCAGCTCAGCTTGACGTGCGTGATCGCCTTCGTGGCGCCGAGGTCGACGCGCAGCCACTCGCTCGCCGTGCCTTCCTTGGACGCCCAGCGCGTGCCGGTCAGGTTGCCGTCGAAGGCCGCGCTCGCCGGGTAGGACGACGACTCCGTTGACGACGCCGCCGCCGTTTTGCCTTGGGAGAGCAGGGTTTCCGTGCCACCCGTGACCGTGACGCCCAGGGAAGCGGTCTTTCCGCCGCCGGTGATCGTGACCGTCGCCGAACCCGGGCTCGCCGTCGTGGCGGCGGCGACCGTGACGGTCGAGGTCCCGCCGGCCGGCACCGACGCGGGCGCGAAGGACACGGTGACCCCGGCGGGCGCGCCGCTCGCGGACAGCGAGACCGCGTCCGTGGCCGTGACGGTGGCCGTCGCCGAAGCGCCCGGCGCGACCGACACCGACGACGGCGTCACGCTCAGGCCCGAGGTGCCGCCGGCCGCGGTGAACGTCCACCGCGCCTGCGTCCCGGAGCAGCTGCCCGCGGTGAGCGTCGTGCCCGAGGCGCGGAAGCACTTCGTGCTCGACTGGATGTCCGAGATCGTGCCGTCCGGGTTGATCGACCACTGCTGGGCCGGGCCGCCGGTGCACGTCTGCAGCACGATCGAGCTGCCGGAGATGCCCGCGCACTTGTCGTTGATCACCAGGAAAGCGCCGTGGAAGGTGAAGCGCTGCGAGTCGCCGCCGGTGCAGGCGGCCACTTTCAGCGTCGTGCCGCTGCCCGGGGCTTCGAGGCAGGTGCCGGTGGAGTTGTTGCGGTACTGGCCGACCGTGGTGTTCGGCTGCGCGCCGCCCCAGCATTCACCGGTGCTGGTGTTGAAGATCGGCGTCGCGTCGTACGGCTCGTTCGACGGCGGGTCGACGACCACTGGCTCCATGACCGGCGTGTTGTCGGCGTTGTAGTGCGTGAGCGCGTCCTCGCAGTCGATCGCGTCGAAGGCGCTGCCGCCCTTGCCGCCGAGCCAGAGGTCGATGTGGCGCAGGCCGGGTCCGCCGTTGGGGCCCTGGCCGTTCCAGTCGTCGGAACACTCGTCGCAGCCGTCCTCCATGATGAAGTACTTCTTCACCCGCGGCACCCAGACCTTGGTGCCGGGCTTGAGTTCGTCGCTGCTGGTGGCGAAGGTGATCGGGTCGGCGTAGCTGCCCTTGCCGCCCGCGGTGTCGTGGATCCGCGGGTAGGAGATGTCGCCGCCGGGTGGCGTGTTGTCCCACCAGCCGTAGAAGGTGAGGAAGGTCGGTTGCGTGGTGGCCGCGTTCGCCGTGCCACCGGCGGTGAGCGCGGTGGCCAGGGCGAGGAACAGGGTCACGACGAGCACGAGCGCGCGCCGGGTCATGCTGCCTCCGGAAGGGGACTGGGCGGACGATGACTGCGGCGTGGCTCCCAGGTTCGCCGGGCGGGCGCGGCCCGTCAACCCCACTTCGTAAACTTTCCTGACGAATGCGGGCCGGTGTCCCGGTCGGCGGGAACCCGGTGGTGAGTAAGCGCTTTCTTCGGTGAAGATGGCGGCATGAGCGAACAGCGGGAAATCGTGGTCACCGGCGGCGGCACCGGCATCGGGCTGGCTATCGCCGCCCGCTTCGCGGCGGCGGGCGAGCGGGTGACCGTCACCGGGCGCCGCAAGGACGTGCTCGAGGCCGCGGCCGAGCGGATCGGCGCGCGGGCGGTGGCCTTCGACGCGAGCGACCCGGCGGCCGTGCGGGCGGCGCTGGCCGAGCTGCCCGGGCGCGTCGACGTCCTGGTCAACAACGCCGGCGGCAACACCGACCGCGTCCGCGAGGCCCCCGCGCCCGGCGACCTGGCCGGCCTGGCCGACGCGTGGCGCGCGAACTTCGAGGCCAACGTCGTCTCCGCGGTCCTCGTGACGGCCGCGTTGAAGCCGCGCTTCGCGGACAACGTGCGCGTGGTGACCCTCGGCTCCATCGCGGCGAAGCAGGGCTCCGGCTCGTACGGCGCGGCGAAGGCCGCGATCGAGGCGTGGAACACCGACCTCGCGCGGCAACTCGGCGCGGCCGGCTCGGCCAACGTCGTGGCGCCCGGTGTCACCCTCGACACGGAGTTCTTCCACGGCACGGTTTCCGAAGAATGGGTGAACGCACGGGTCTCCGTCGCCTTCGACAAGCGGGCCGGCACGCCGGACGAGGTCGCGGAAACGGTGGTGTTCCTGGCCGCCCCGGGCGCCGGGCACGTCACCGGGCAGGTCGTGCACGTGAACGGCGGCGCGTACGGGGCCCGCTAGGCCATCCGGGTCGCAAGCCGGCCGGAAGTCCCACGGGGGCGCCGGTTCTCTCCATGGTGGAAGGGAGACCAGTCCACCGGCAGAGAGGTGTGATCCGCCGTGACGGCAGCATCCGCAACCCCGGCCCTCCCGACGACGCGACCGGCCGGATGCCCGTTCGACCCGCCCGGGAGCTACGCCGAGCTGCGGGAAACCGAGCCGGTGTCGCAGGTCCGCTGCCCGGCGGGCATGGACGCCTGGCTGGTGACGCGCTACCAGGACGTCCGCGCGGTGCTCGCCGATCGCGCGCTGAGCTCCCGCGGCGCGTCTTCGGTGCACGTCCACCCGGACGCCGACCTCGACGAGGAGGTCAGCCCGGGCTCGATCATCCAGCTCGACGGCGCCGAGCACTCCCGGCTGCGCAAGAAGGTGATCGCGGAGTTCACCGTGCGGCGCGTGGAGGCGATGCGCGGCTACGTCCAGGAGCTGGTGGAGAGCCACCTCGACGCGATGCTCGCGAAGCCGGGGCAGGCGGACCTGGTGGCGGACTTCGCGTTGCCGATCCCGTCGCTGGTGATCTGCGAGCTGCTCGGCGTGCCGTACGAGGACCGGTCGCGGTTCCAGCGGCAGAGCGGCTTGCTGGTCAGCACCGACGCCACCCCCGAGGAGGGGAAGCAGGCGTACGACGAGCTTTCCACCTTCCTGGCCGAACTGTTCACCGACAAGCGGCGGAATCCGCAGGATGATCTGTTCAGCAGGCTGATTTCCCGCGGCGAGTCGTCCGGTGACCCGCTGTCGATGGAGGAGCTGGTCGTGCTCGGGCTCAGCCTGCTGGTGGCGGGGCACGAGACGACGGCGAACATGATCGCGCTCAGCGCGCTGGTCCTGATGGAGCAGCCGGCGCAGCGGGACGTCGTGCTCGCCCGGCCGGAGCGGGCGGTCGAGGAACTGCTGCGGTACCTGTCGGTCGTGCAGTTCGGCGTGCTGCGGTACGCGACCGCGGACGTCGAGGTCGGCGGGCGTTCGGTGAAGGCGGGGGAGTGGCTGGTCGCCGCGTTGAACTCGGCGAACCGCGACGAGGAGCTGTTCCCGGGTGGGGACAAGCTCGACTTCGACCGCGAGTCGCCGCGCACGCACGTCGCCTTCGGGTTCGGCGCGCACCAGTGCATCGGCCAGCAGCTCGCGCGGGTCGAGCTGCAGGAAGCGTTGACGCGGTTGTTCCGCCGGGTGCCCGATCTGCGGCTGGCGGTACCGCGGGAGTCGTTGGCGTTCAAGCACAACACGCTGGTGTACGGGGTCCGGGAGCTGCCGGTGGCCTGGGGCTGAAAAATCGGGGGCGGCTTTCCGGCGGGCGGGTTACCGTGTCCGGCAACGCGCTGATGGAGCCGAGTAGCCCCGGGAGCGCACGGGTCAAGAGAGCCGCCGGCAGCTGGGAAGGCGGTCCCGTGCCCGGTGGTGAAGACCCTCCGGAGTGCGGGGAGGAACGGCGCCCGCGCGCCCCATGCCCCGCCGGCCGGCCCCCGTCACCGGGCCACGACGAGGCCGCTTTCCGGCGGTGAAAGTGCGGTGGCACCGCGAGTTTCCCTGCTCGCCCGCGCTCCCGAGGGGTTCCGCGTTGGGAGGGTGATGAGTTCTCGCGTTTTGACCGCCGAACTGCCGCGGCACGTCGGTGCCCGCGTCCGCGTGGCCGGGTGGGTGCACCGGCGGCGACGGCTGAAGTCCGTCACGTTCGTCGTGGTCCGGGACCGCTCCGGGACCGCGCAGGTCGTGCTGCGGGGTGCCGCGCCGCCGGAGGAAACCGTGGTGGAGGTGCACGCCACCGTCACGGCGAACCCGCGCGCGCCCGGCGGCGTCGAGCTGACCTCGCCGGAGCTCCGCACGCTGGGGGAAGCCGGGCAGCCGCCGCCGTTCGACCTCTACCGGCCCGCGGTCACCGCTTCGCTGCCGACGATCCTCGACCACGCGCCGGTCGCGTTGCGGCACCCGGCGCTGAAAGCGCGTTTCGCCGCGGCGGCGGAATCGGTGCGCGGCTTCCGGTCCACATTGGACTCGCTGGGGTTCACCGAGGTGCACACGCCCAAGATCGTGGCGTCGGCGACGGAATCCGGCGCGAACGTCTTCGGCATCGACTACTTCGGGCGTCCCGCCTACCTCGCGCAGTCGCCGCAGTTCTTCAAGCAGGCGCTCGTGGGGGTGTTCGAGCGGGTGTACGAGGTCGGGCCGGTGTTCCGCGCCGAACCGCACGACACCGCCCGGCACCTCGCGCAGTACACCAGCCTCGACGTCGAGCTGGGCTTCATCTCCGACCACCGCGACGTCATGGCGGTGCTGCGGGAGGTGCTCGCGGGGATGGCGGGCGAGCACATCGCCGTCCCGGCCGAAATCCCGGAGATCCACTTCGCCGAGGCGCTGGAGTTCCTCGGCGTGCCGGCCGACGAACCGGACCTCGCGCCGGCGCACGAGCGCGCGCTCTCGGCGTGGGCGCTGCGGGAGCACGGCTCGGAGTTTCTGTTCGTCACCGGCTACCCGCTGGCGAAGCGGCCGTTCTACACGCACCCGGACCCGGCGCGGCCCGGCTACTCGAACAGCTTCGACCTGCTCTTCCGCGGCCTGGAACTGGTGACCGGCGGCCAGCGCCTGCACCGGCACGCCGACTACCTCGCGGTGC